>JAIFLT010000185.1 GCA_020048955.1 Flavobacterium sp. | reverse complement strand
TTGGAATTTCCCATATACAAGAGAACAAGCAGCTTATCCATTAGACTACATTGCTGAAAATAAATTTTGGCCTAGCGTTCGTCGTGTAGATGATGCTTATGGCGATAGAAATTTAGTTTGTAGCTGTGCTCCAATAGAGGCGTATATGTAAAAGATAAATTCCAAAAGTGTAAATCCCAAATTCCAAATAGGAGTTTGGGATTTTTTTATAAAAATGACATAAGTCATTCTATTGAAATTAGAATCATATAACTTTGCACTTTAAAATTTTTAAGAAATGAATGACGTTCAAAATCAAGACGACCTACATATAATTGTAGATGATTTTTACAAAAGATTATTGGCTGATACTAAAATTAGTTACATTTTTACCGATGTTGTAAAGATAAAAATCGAAGAACATTTGCCAATTTTAGTAACTTTTTGGTCGCAAGCTATTTTTGGTACGGGTGGATATTTTAATAATCTGACTCAAATTCATTTGGATGTCAATATGAAATCTTATTTATCAAAAGAATTGTTTGAAATTTGGTTAACTCATTTTGAAGCTGCCATCAACAAAAATTTTGAAGGTTTTAATTGCGAACGAATGAAAAATATGGCACACAACCTCTCAACAATAATGCAAATAAAAATCGCTCAGCAGAAAGCGGAATAATTACGACATCAATAATTTTACCTATCATTCTTTGTTTAATTCGTAATTTATTCCACATTAACAATTGTTTCAATACAAGCAAAGCTTTTTAATAGTAATTTAGTTTTATAATTTGTAAAAAATGAACATAAAAATAACAGGTTCTGGAAGTTATATTCCAACAGAAATAGTAACCAATAAAGACTTTTCAAATCATGTTTTCTTGAAAAAAATGAACATAAAAATAACAGGTTCTGGAAGTTATATTCCAACAGAAATAGTAACCAATAAAGACTTTTCAAATCATGTTTTCTTGAACGAAGATGGAACACCATTTCCGCTTTCTAATGAGGTGATTACAGAAAAATTTTACGGAATTACCGGAATCGAAGAACGTCGATATGCTTCTGATGATTTATTGACATCAGATATTGCTACAATTGCAGCAAAAAAAGCTATTGAAAATGCCAATATCGATCCTGAAACTTTAGATTATATAATCTTTGCTCATAATTTTGGAGATGTGAAAAATGGCGCCATACAAGGTGATATGTTACCAAGTTTAGCTTCTAAAACAAAACATAATTTACGAATTCAAAATCCAAAATGTGTTGCTTATGATATGCTTTTTGGTTGTCCTGGATGGGTTGAAGGCGTTATTCAAGCCACTGCTTTTATTAAAGCTGGAATGGCTAAAAAATGCTTGGTAATTGGTGCTGAAACCTTATCAAGAGTAACTGATCCGCACGATAGGGATTCGATGATTTATTCTGATGGCGCTGGCGCAACAATTATTGAAGCTGTTGAAGGTGAAAACGAAGGAGTTTTGGGACACGAATCAGCTACGTATACCTTTGAAGAGGCTAATTATTTATTTTTCGGTAATTCTTATAATAAAACACACGACACAGATGTTCGTTACATCAAAATGCATGGTCGCAAAATATACGAATTTGCGTTAAGTAATGTGCCAAAAGCAATGAAAGAATGCCTTGATAAAACTGGAATTGATATCAGTCAGGTGAAAAAAGTATTGATTCACCAAGCAAATGAAAAAATGGATGAAGCCATCATTCAACGTTTTTACAAATTATATGATAAAGAAGTGCCCGCAGGAATTATGCCAATGAGCATTCATAAATTAGGAAACTCTAGTGTTGCCACCGTTCCAACTTTGTATGATTCATTAATTAAAGGCGAAATTGAAAATCAAGCAATTCATACAGGTGACGTAATCATGTTTGCCTCAGTTGGCGCCGGAATGAATATCAATGCAATTGTTTATAAGATGTAAAAGAAAAAAAACCAGCCTAGAAAAGACATAGACTGGGTTAAAAAAAACTACCACTTAAACTTAAACTTATCTTGCTAATTTAGACTTGAATGCTGTTGTTTTTTCGCACGGTAAATAGCCTCCCGGCATACCCATATACGAAACTGGTCCACTTATTTTTCCGTTTGCCTCATTGTACTTTCCATTTTCAAAAATTTCTACGTAATACATTAAATCGGCTTTGCATTGACCTTGTGGATTTTTTCTAACAATTACCACATGCAATTCTCTGTGTGATTCTACTTGTTGTCCATTTGGTAAATATTTCTTTTTGTTCACCCATTCATTTCCATGCACATACATATAATCGGCTGTCCATCCTTTATTGATAGGATCATATTTTTCTTTATAGGTTTTTAAGGCTCTATCTTGAATGAATTTAGTGTTTAATTTACCCATTGACGGCATTTCGTTATTAGCATTTCTCCTTCCTTCTACTTCAGAGTAAATACTGTTGATAGTTTCCATAGCTTCCGTCATGGCATTTTTAACTTTTTCTTCAATTACCTCGGAATAGGTCCAATCTTTTAAATCTTCTTTATTTTTCACATAAAAACTTCCACTGTTAATATAATCTTTTAAGTTAAAATCTTCTTTTTTAAACGATGGTTCAGTACCAATAATTACACCTTTCCAGTTAGATGCTGACATAAAGATAACACCTGGCTCAATTTGGAATAAATCACCATAACCTTGTCCACTAAAATACAAACGTTTCGTTCTTAAAAAACTTTCAGGATGAGCGTAACCATCATTATGAACGGTATTTCTCCAAATGGTTGAATTTGATTCTGGTATTTCATATTTAAAAGAAATACACGCTGGCATTCCATCTGCTCCTTTGGCTTTACTTTTGTCTTTACAAAGTTCAAATTCGAATTTGTTTTTAGAAATTCCTTTCTTAGTTTGTGCATAATAAATACCGTTCAAGCCATATTCATCAGCTGTAAATTCATCGTTAATTTCTGATGCACCAATCATATTTGAACCACCTTTTGAACTGCTTGTTGACTCTGTTTTTCCTGTGGCAGATTCTTTCAGTTTTTTTAGTAATTGTGCGTTAGAAAATTGAATATTTCCTAACAGAAAACAAACCATTAATAGGTAAGTTGTTGCATTAATTTTTCTCATAATTTTTAATTTTTGTGATTAGTTTAAAGTGATTCGAAACCAATTAATTTTAATCCACGATCGGTTTCTTTTAAATAGAATACGTTGCCTTCGGGTTGGCTAAACTCTTCAAAAGTACCAATGGTTAACTGTTTGATGGGTTCGTTGAAAAGCGTGGCATCGTATAAGTCTTCGTATTTAGTTTTTTTTATTACTTCTATTGCTTCTTGACTTTGGAATAAATACATGTAATCTTCTCCCAATTGACCTTCAATTTCAATAAAAGCATTCCAATCGAATTCCGTTTTGTTTACCACTGCATCTTGGAATAATGACCAATCTTTTTCAAACTTGTTTTGGTTTGAAATTTCATTGGATGCCGTTTTTTCCTTCTTGCAAGACAAAAAAAGAAAACTAATTGCTATTACTATTGTATATACTTTCATGAGTTAACTAGATTAAAAGCTGGATCGGTGAAAATCTCTACAATCCAGCTTTAGAAAAAACTATTATTTATTTTACAATTTTTTTGGTTATCGAAATACCGTTTTCAGTAGTTAAATTTGCAACATAAATTCCTAAAGGCAAATTGCCTAAATTGTTAACAACAAGTTGATTTCCTGAAAACGAATTTTTATACAGTTGTTTTCCTGTGATGTCATGAATTAGAACTGTTACATTTTCATAAGAGTTTCCAAAATCAAATGTAATTTGAGAGTTGAATGGATTAGGATAAATTTTTAAGTTAGACTCTAATTCAAAGTCTGATGATGATAGAGTAGCACAAATATTTTGTAAAACTGGTTTTGAAGAACAATTAGTTCCATTACCCGAGATAAAAGCATTTGAATTATTAACGTTAAGTAAATTACATACAGGAGCAATGGCACAAGTACTTAGGTTAGGATTGTTTGTAATCTCTAAATAAGCAAGATTTGAAATCGTTGCTAAAGCACTAATATCTGATAAAGAATTGTTTGTTAGTATTCTTACGCCTCCATTGTTAGGTAAATTAACTAAATTATTTAATCCATTTAGTGACGCCAATAAAGGATTTGTCTCTATGGTAAGTGTGTTACTAAAACTATTTGTTAGTGTGGTTAAGCCACTTAATCCATTAATACTTTGTAAAGAAGCATTATTAGTGACATTTAAACTTGCCGCTTGCGAAATATTTTGAAGACCGTTTAAATTGGTTAAATTTTGATTATTGATTATCGTAATATTTCCTGTTAAAGAACCCGAAATATTACTCAGGGTTTGAATATCTGTTAAAAAATTATTTCCGTTTAATACAATACCACCAACAGAAGTTAAACTAGTCAGTTGGTTTAAATTGGATATAGAAGCTCCACCAATAATGAAATTGCCAGTTACAGTGGTTAAATTTGAGAGACCTTCTAGGTTAGTAAAACTAGTGCCATTGGCAATAACAAAATTTCCGTTCACCGTTGTTAAACTAGACAAAGCATTCAGATAAGTTGCGGTTGGCGCATTAATAGTTAAATTTCCGTTGAATGTGGTACATCCTGCTAATACATCTATTTGAGATTGCAACGTAGCTGTATAGTTTGTGGTAGGGCAATTAGGTGCTGGAACTTGTTTGTTGTAAAGTGCTGATACCTCAGTTGGTAGTAAAGCTCTATTAAAAACATACATTTCATCTATTCTTCCAGAAAGCGCTTTTGTTAAAGAGTTTTCTCCACTTCCATCTGTACCACCACCAATAACAAATTTGTTATTATATTTAAAAATGGAATTAGCAGTTGTTATAACTTGACTCGCAGCATTCCCATTAACATACATTAATAATCTTCGCTGAGAAGCGTCAAATACTAATGTAATATGATCCCAAACGCCTGAAGTAAACGCAAGATTAGCAGAAGTTGTATTAAAATTCCCGTTTTGTGTACTAACTCCCCAACCTAAACCGCCTCTTGCAAACATAGAACCAAATGCTTCAAAATGTGTTCTAATGGAATTTATACCTTGTGCTTGGTTGTTATATACCCAATAACTAACTGATAGACTTTGATTTGGATTAGTTGAAGCCAACAGATTAAAAAATTCTGAGTTTTGTAATGTAATTGTAGTGTTAAACTCAAAACAACCCGGATTATTTATTGATCCACCAGTTACTCCACCGGTGGCTAAATAAGTTGGATTTGTTCCTGTTCCAAAGTAAGATAAATTGTAAGTGCTTCCCCCAGGGCCAGCATTTACTAAAGTATTATCAAATGAATAATACGCAACCAAGTTAGCGTTGGAAACTTGCGCAATAGAAATCTGGCACAAAAAGACCGCTAAAAAAAGTAATTTTGTTTTCATAAAAAGTAGTTTTTAATTTTACGCAAATAAACTGCTATTATGTACAGCACATTCTTTATAACTTGAGAAACCCCTATTTGAGTTTGAGAACTTATGCTGTCAAAAAGTTTATTACTTTTACTTTTGTAAAAAAATCATTTCTTTTGAACATAAGTCGATTTATAGTTTATTCTTTACTTTTATTTGCGTGCACAAGTAGTGCGCAAGATGTCTATAGACAAAATTTGACTTCTGTAAACGGACTACCCTCTAATACTATATACGATATTATTCAGGATAAAAATGGTTTTGTTTTCATTGCTACAAACGAAGGCGTAACTAGATATGATGGTGCAAATTTTAAAGAATTTAAAAGTAAAAACCTGAGTAGCAAAGTTGGTTCTCATTTAAAAATAGATATTTACAATAGAGTATGGTACGAAACTTTTGATGGCTTTTTACAATATATTGAAAACGACAGTATAAAAAAAATTAAGCAAGAAAAACCAGTCGGATTCGTAAACTATATTATCACAAAAAATGAGCTGATTTTCGCTTTTAAAAATGGAATTGAGATCTTAAATCTCAAAACCTTGCAAAATAAAAGACGCATTTTAGAAAATACCGAATCCTACTCTTATCTTACAGCCATAGATCAAAAAACAGTACTTTTAAATGGAAATAAATCATTGAAAATGGTCGATGATAACAAAATATCAACTATTGAATTAAAAGAAGAAAAAATTGTTTCGCCTATATATTTCGCAGCCAACAATACAATTTACATAGCAGATAAAAGTAATGTCAATCCAAATTTTTATGTATTAAAAAACAGTTCAGTACAAAAAATATTTGACGTAAAAATAAATGCTACAATTCAAAATATTTACTTCTTAAAAAATAAATTTTGGATTTGTACTACAGATGGCTTACTAATTCTAAATGATGATGGAAAAATTGAAAATCATTTTTTGAAAAAACTTAGCGTCACCGCAATACTAATAGATAAAGACGAAACGGCATGGATTGGTACGCACAACGATGGCATTTTTAAAATTAAAAATTTTGATGATTTATCTTTAGATTTAAGCAACTATAAACCACTTCGAATTAATTATCACAAAGGCCAAATTATTATTGGAAATGAATATGGCGAATTATACCGTACCGATTCACTGTTTACTAACCTACAAAAAATAAATTTTAAAGCAACTAACGAAATTAGTTTATTAAACACCTCTCATCCTGATTATAATTTTATTGTAGCCGATGGGTTTTATCAAACCAATAAAAATTTCGAAATTATTTCTCATTTAACGTTTGCGGTAAAATCAATCAGTATTTTAAACAAAAACGAAATTGCTTTTGCGGCAACCGGTTTAGTTGGCTTTAAAAACATTAGCATAAAACATAGTACAAAAAGCGAATTTGATTCTTTTGGTTACACATCAAATTTTTATCCAGTACTTAAAAACTTACGAGGTAAATTCTGTTACCACATCCCTACAACTAAAAAAGTACTATTTGCAACAAATAATGGATTATCTATTTTTGAAAACAATACGATTAAAGAACTACTATTTCAAAAAAAACCACTTTTTATAAAATCAATTACAAGTATTGACAGTAAAGTTTTACTTATTTCATCAGATGAAAAAATATACACTTTGAATAATAATACCATTACCCTTTTTTCTGATGCCTTCGAAAAAATTTCGTATTTAAAAAAAATTAAAAATGAACTGTTTTTAATAGCAACCAATAAAGTATACCAATGGAAACAAAATAATTTTGAATTACTTCCTATTGATGTTTCAGAAAAAATAGTAGATTTTGATGCAGACGAATACTCATTTTATTGTTTACTAGGTAAATCATTAATAAAGATCAAAAAAAATCAAAATCAAAGTACTAATCGTACTGTAAAATTAATTTTAGAAAAATTGTCTGTAAACGGTAAAAGCTTTGAAATTTCCTCAAACAAAAAATTTAACTTTGATGAAAACACCATAGAAATTGTCTTCTCTAAAGTTGATTTTTCATCCATACAAAATGCTGTCTTGTACAAAATTAATGACAGTGATTGGAAAGTTTTACCGCTAAATGCCAATTCATTACAATTATCGTCACTTTCGCCAGACACGTATACTATTTCTTTAAAATTGGCTGATAAAGATGCAACGCTACAAAAAATTGTATTTACTATTGATAAGCCTTTTTGGCTACAAATTTGGTTTCTTTTCCTGCTAGTAGTATTAGCTTTTACTACTTTTTTGCTTTTTTACAAAAGAAGAATAAACACACTTTCAAAGAAAAAAAATTTAGAAATTGAAAAAATTACACTAGAAAATAATTTGAACGAAAACCGATTAAAATTAATTAAAGCACAAATGAATCCGCACTTTTTCTTCAATGCTTTAAATACAATTCAATCATTTATTGCTACCAACGAAACCGAAGAGGCAACGTCCTATCTAGATAATTTTTCAAAGTTAACCCGATTAATCCTTGAAATGACCGACAAAAATAACATTACTATAGACGAGGAAATAAAAATGCAAAAACTCTATCTTGAACTTCAAAAAATTAGACTAAATGATTTTGAATTTAAAGTAAGTTGCAGCTCTAAACAACTAGAAAAAGCAATAATACCAACCATGATCTTGCAGCCTTATATTGAAAATGCTATTCTTCATGGATTATCACATAAAAATGGTAAAAAAAAATTGTCCTTACATTTTGCAGAAATCGAAAACGATAAATTAAAAATTACAATCGTTGATAACGGAATTGGATTAAAAAAAGCAAACGAAATTAATAGAAAAAGTAAAACAAAAAGCGCTTCGTTTGCAACCAAAGCAACCTTAGAACGATTGGAAATAATAAATAGAAACAGCTTTATTATTGCAATAGAAACCAATGAATTAATAGATAAAGATGTTTCGAAGGGAACAGAAATTATAATAACCATGAATCTTGAGTATGAAACCATATAAAACCATTATTATAGAAGACGAAAAGAGAGCACAAATGTTGTTGCAAAGTATTCTAGAAAATAATTTTCCTGAAATTGATATACTCGATATTTGTGATGATTTGCCTACTGGAGTAAAATCTATTTTGAAACATAAACCTGACTTTATCTTCCTGGATATTGAAATGCCTCACTTTAGCGGATTAGAAATTCTTGATTTTTTCGAAGAAGACCAGGTCAATTTTTCAATAATATATACCACTGCTTACAATCATTATGCTATAGATGCATTAAAAATTGCAGCCATAGATTATTTATTAAAACCAATAAGTAAAGAAGACGTAAAGCAAGCTATTGAACGGTACGATAAAACAACTAAAAATTATAAAACAGACTCTTTTGCAACATTAAAAAGCATCGTGACCGAAAGTAAGATTAATAAAATTGCGGTTCCAGAAGGAAGTCACTTACATTTTATCGAACCACAATCAATATTGTATATAAAAGCAGACAATTCGTATTCTGAATTATATTTACAAGATGGAAACAAATTGGTTGTTAGTCGTTCTATCAAAAATTTCGAAGAAGGTTTGAAACATTCGAATTTATTTTTCAGAATTCACAAATCATACCTTATAAATACTTCTAATATTAAAAAGTATGACAAGTCAAATGGCGGCTGGATTATCTTGACAAACGATGCCGAACTTCCTGTTTCATCTGAAAAAACAGCCGAGTTTTTATCGTTAATTTATAAAATATCTAGATAGCTTTATTGTGAATAAATCTTTGTAATTTTGCATTTTAATGTAATTTTACAATGTACGAAAAAACATTTCCCAATAAACGCTTTAAGCACACTTTAGAATTTTTACAAAAGCACGTTGCTCCTTCTGAAATCATCTTTGATTATGTACGAAAAAACATTTCCCAATAAACGCTTTAAGCACACTTTAGAATTTTTACAAAAGCACGTTGCTCCTTCTGAAATCATCTTTGATTTAGGAGTTCCCAATCCGTTTTCTAAAATTATGGAAAAGAATGGATATACTGTAAAAAACACCAAAGGTGAAGATGTAGACAACGACCAAACGGCTTTACAGAACGAAACTTATACGGTTTTTACAGCTTTTGAAATATTTGAACATTTACTAAATCCTTATACGGTTTTGCAAAATGTAAAATGTGATAAATTGTTGATTTCCATTCCGCTACGTTTATGGTTTTCGCCAGCTTATAGAAGCAAAACCGATATGTGGGACAGACATTATCACGAATTTGAAGATTGGCAGTTGGATTGGCTTCTTGAAAAAACAGGTTGGAAAATCACAGCTCGAGAAAAATTTACGCATCCTGTAAAAAAACTTGGTTTCAGACCTTTGTTACGGTATTTTACTCCTAGATATTATATTGTTTGTGCGGTAAGAAATCCCAAAAAATAAATCCCAAATTCCAAAATTTCATTCTTATAAGTTGGAATTTGGAATTTAAAAAATTGGAATTTAAAAATGAAATATTACATCGTCATTCCATCACACAACGAAGAAGCTTTGATTTCTTTGACACTTCAGTCCTTGGTTGAACAAACTGTTTTACCTACTAAAATTGTGGTAGTCAATGATAATTCTACCGATAATACTGAAACAGTTGTTAATTCATTTGTTTCAAAATATTCTTTTATTTCTTTGGTCACTAAAACTTCAGATGCCATTCATTTGCCAGGAAGTAAAGTTATTAAAGCGTTTCAAAAAGGATTAGAAACGTTAGATAAAAACTACGATTTTATTGTAAAAGCAGATGCTGATTTGATTTTTCCGAACAATTATTTTGAAACAATTATTAAACATTTTCAATCAGATAACCAAATTGGTATGGCTGGTGGTTTTTGCTACATTGAAAAAAATGGCGAATGGATTTTAGAAAACCTAACTGATAAAGACCATATTCGCGGTGCATTAAAAGCCTACAGAAAAGAAACTTTCAAACAAATTGGCGGATTAAAACCAGAAATGGGCTGGGATACTGTTGATGAATTACTTTGTAAATTCTACAATTGGAAAGTGGTTACCGATGAAAGTTTACATGTAAAACATTTAAAACCAACAGGCGCCAACTACAACAAAACAGCTCGCTACAAACAAGGCGAAGCCTTTTATTCTCTAGGTTACGGATTTTGGATTACTTCTATTGCTTCTTTAAAATTGGCGATGATGAAGAAAAAACCTTTGCTTTTTATAGATTATATAAAAGGTTTTTGGAAAGCAAAATCTTCAAAAAAGCCACTTTTGGTTACTGAAGAACAAGCTAAATTTATTCGCAATTACAGACTTCAGAAGATGAAAGAAAAGGTGTTTTAAATAAATTAGTTTCTTTTTTATTGGGGTTTGCGTTAGGGATAGTAGTGAAAATCCTTTTATGGAATGCAATGGAATAAAAGATTGTAACGGATAGCCCGACCCGCCGCGGCGGGTAACGCCCAAAAAAAACTTAATAGATAACACAAAACTCACAACTTATAACTATTTTTGACTATATTTAAAAACTATGATGTTAATTCGTTATTTAACGCAAATAGGCAAGTATTTTTTAATGCTGAAAGAAGTCTTCAATAAACCAACAAAATGGTCGGTGATGAGAGGCTTAATTTTTAAAGAAATAGATGATTTAGTAATTGATTCCCTTGGGATTGTTGCTTTTATTTCCTTTTTCGTTGGAGGTGTTGTTTCTATTCAAACGGCGTTGAACTTAACTAATCCTTTGATTCCGAAATATCTTATTGGTTTTGCTACAAGACAATCGGTGATTTTAGAGTTTGCTCCTACTTTTATTTCCATAATCATGGCAGGAAAAATGGGTTCGTTTATCACTTCAAGTATAGGAACAATGCGAGTTACTGAGCAGATTGATGCTTTAGAAGTAATGGGCGTCAATTCATTAAATTATCTAGTTTTTCCTAAAATAATCGCGCTTTTATTATATCCATTTGTAATTGGAATAGCAATGTTTCTTGGTGTGCTTGGTGGCTGGATGGCTGGTGTTTATGGTGGATTTGTATCAAGCAATGAATTTATTAGTGGTTTACAAACCGAATTTATTCCCTTTCATATTACGTATGCGTTTATAAAAACAGTTGTTTTTGCGATGATTTTAGCTACTATTCCTTCTTTTCATGGTTATTATATGAAAGGCGGAGCGTTAGAAGTTGGTAAAGCAAGTACCGTTTCGTTTGTTTGGACATCTGTGGTAATCATTTTGGTAAATTATATTTTAACTCAATTACTTTTAACTAATTAACCGATGATAGAAGTAAAAAACGTAGAAAAATCTTTTGGAGAATCTAAAGTTTTGAAAGGAATTTCGGCAACTTTTGATGCTGGAAAAACTAATTTAATTATTGGTCAGAGTGGTTCTGGTAAAACGGTTTTATTAAAATCATTATTAGGAATTTTTACTCCTGATGTTGGTACGATTTCTTTTGATGGAAGAATTTATTCAGAACTTTCTGCCGATGAAAAACGTGCCTTGAGAACAGAAATTGGAATGGTTTTTCAAGGAAGTGCTTTGTTTGATAGCATGACGGTTGAAGAGAATATTGGTTTTCCGTTAAAAATGTTTACTGCAAAATCTCCTGAAGAAATTAGAGAACGAGTAAATACTGTAATTGATAGAGTAAATTTAATCAATGCCAATCATAAAAAACCATCAGAAATTTCAGGTGGAATGCAAAAAAGAGTAGCAATTGCACGTGCAATTGTAAATAATCCAAGGTATCTTTTTTGTGACGAACCCAACTCGGGTTTAGATCCAAAAACGGCTATTGTAATTGACAATTTGATTCATGAAATTACTGTTGAATTTAATATTACCACAGTTGTAAATACTCACGATATGAACTCTGTTATGGAGATTGGAGATAAAATCATTTTTCTTAAAAATGGAATTCTAGCTTGGGAAGGAACTAAAAAAGACATTTTCAAAACAGACAATGAAGCTATAGTTGATTTTGTTTATTCTTCTAATTTGTTTAAAAAAATTAGAAAAGCACAGAATAAGGAAGAATAGTTTAGTACGCTCTTACCAAATAAACCCAACCTGTTTTTGGTTCGCTATTTTCAAAATTAATCAAATAATAATAAGTTCCGTCTGGCAATAATTTGTCACTATTCTTTTGTTGTCCATGCCATTGGTCAATATAATTTTCTTGTTCATATACAACCATCCCATAGCGATTAAAAATCTTTATCTCACGAATTCCTGTAAATCCTGACAAATCAAAAGAGTCATTAAGACCATCACCATTTGGAGATACCCCATTTGGAATAGTACATAATGTACTTAAAACTTCCACTGATTGAGACGTGCTACATCCATCAATATTTGTAATAACAACAGAATAAGTTCCTTTTGGTTTATTTGAAATTTGGATTGGATTTATACTACTAGTAAAACCATCTGGACCTGACCACAAGAAAGTATCAGAACTTGAAAATGCTCCATTAGCAGGTATTGCAGTAATTGTGAAATTATTATTAATACAATTAGCTTCAATAGTAAATTGAGGAATAGGTTTTACCAAAATTGTTTTAGTTGTAGATGAGGTACATCCATTTAAATTAGCTGTAACCGTATAATTCCCAGATAAAATTGTGGTACTATCGTTAAAAACCAAATTCTGTGTAGCAGCTGTAAAACCATTAGGCCCAGTCCATTGATAAGTTGCATTTGGAATGGTTTCTGTAAAAAACTGAATGTTATCACCACTACAATAATTAGAATCAACATCTACAATTGGATCCATCGGAATAGGATTAAAAGTAATTGATACAAAAGATTCATCTATAGCATTACAAAATCCTGAAACCGTATATTTAAAATTATAAACTCCATAAGGTATGCCAACAGGTAACCAGTTATTTCCTGACAACATTGCACTAGTTGTTATTTCTTGCCAAACACCTCCTGTATCATAAGCTCCATTCAATAATGTAAATAAATTAACTGAATTTGTTGTTCCGCAAAGCACCAAATTTCCATCTAAACCAGCGTTGGGAGTTGTACTCAAAGGAATTGTGTAGGATAAAATTCTATCAACACACGAACCTGGAATTGTTGAATAAATTCTAACATAATAAGTTCCTGCTGCTGTAGTTGTATTAAATGGATTGAATGTTAAAACATTAGTCGTACTTAAAATAGTAGTCGTATTTGTTCCTTTCCACCATTGATAATTTAAAAAAGAAAATGCCTGAACTGACAACTGGCCTGATTGACCTTGACATAAATTACTGGCTGATATTGAAGGCTCTGGTAAAGTTGTTATATCAAAAAGTCGATTAACAATATTACCACAAGTGTCTTGAACTTGAAAATTATAAATTCCGGGTTGGAGTCCAGAAAAAATATTTGAAGTACCGTTATTAACTAAAAAAGGCAAACCGTCTTTTGAAGTTATTCTATAGACCAAAGGTGGAATCCCATTAGCAACAATTATAATTTGTGTCCCTTGATTGACGCAAGGTAGCGCATAAGCTGCTGTTATTTGCAACCCACCATTATATTCAAAACTTCTTATGTTTTCTATACATTTTAACAAACTTGGACTCCCATTCGAAAAATATTCATAAGTTTTCAAAATTCTAAATTGACCTAAAGCAGCAATATTTAAATTTGTTGTATTATTTATTAAATTTATGGAATTACTAGAACTTGGCATTGTATTAGTTACATAAGCTAAACCCGTTATTGGATGAACCCATTGCCCAGAAATAGGATTGTATTTTTGCAACCAAAACTGAGATAAATAAGCACTATTATCATTATAATTTAACACCAAATCAAACGAGCCACAATTTGAAACAAGCTGAATGTCCTCAGTAGTTGTATGGTATCCAGTTAATAACCTAGTTTCTGTTCTTTCTACATTACAAATATCTTTGGAGTAAAAAGTATAAGTACCTTCAGGTAAAGAATTCATATAAAATATGCCATTGGTAGCAATATTAAAACTAACATTATAAGGTAGAGAAAATGGAAATGCTGTTGGTGCAGCAATAATGGTTACTACTTGAAGTGGCCCATTTGGACTTATTAATCCTATAGAATCAAAGCCTGCTCCACAACCTTTTCTATCCAATAACACTAATGGATCATTAGAAACCACATTAGAAATAGTAGCTGTTAAAGTGTATACCTGATTACAATTATCTGTTACCGCTAAAGTATAATTTCCTGCAGGTAAATTAGTTATCTGAACATACATGCTATTTGGATTGGATAAAGGAACCAAATAAGGTAATGATTGATTCAATGTAGTTGGGGCACTAGTAATTCTAATTGAGGATATTGTCCCTCCAGCACTTGTAACCGTTATAATTCCATCATTAGAAGTGCAACCGGGAAAACTATTTCCAGCTGCTGTCATTGATACCACTCTTGGCAAAATTATTATTTCATATTGAAAACTATTACCACACACATCAGTCCCTGTAAAATTATAAGTTCCAGAAGGTAACTGCATTGTAAAAACACCTGAGTTTATATTAAAAGAAACATTGTAAGGAAGGTCCGCTCGTCATTATAACAGACGTAACTAATGGACCGCCATTTGGTATTCTAACAATTGCTTCACCAGCACATGAATCAGGAACTGGCACAACTTCAAATCCTGGTAAAACAGCTACTATTGAAACCTGAGTTTGTACTGTTCTTCCGCAAGCATCAACAATCTGAATAGTGTAGTTACCAACAGGTAAATAATTTATACTGTTTGAACTATAAACTAAAACACTTGAATTAAATGGCCCAGGATGGTTACTATTAAAAAGTGTAGGATTAAAACCAGCAGGAGCTGAAATAAAACTTGATGTATAAGGCGGTAAAAAATCACAAAGTAAAACTTCTATTCCAGTAATGCAATTGGCATACAATTGCTGTGAATTAGCACTAAGTTGCCCAAAAATTGGAATAGCATTGTTAGAATAAATGTTGCCACAAGCATCAGTTACTTGTATATTAAAAGTATAATTTTGAGCATGAAAAAAAGGAACAATTAAAGACACTAATTGACTATTAGAACTTCCAGAACTCAAAGTTTGACTTTGAATAATTGGAGCACCACCAGAAGATGGAAATGTTGTAGTTTGAATTGTAAGCGGATATCTTATTGAAGTATTTAAATCAGCCGTTACTAAAAAGGTACCTGATATTGTATTGCAAGTATTTAATGCACAGGTTTTGATAAAGTTACCTAAAGTTAGATTAGGCGGATTAGTAAAACTTAAGGTATAGGTCTGAACAACTCCTTCACCACAAGCATCGTTAACTCTAATATTATAGGTTCCAGGTCCTAATCCAGCAAACAAATTCGAAGTTTGAGGTGGTCTTATTACTGGTCCAGAAGTTATTTCATAAGTTACTGGATTTCCTGCTAAAACAGTCGCTACTATTGTTCCAATTGCACAACTTGTTTGCAAACTTGAAACTTGATAAGTAAGTAAAACCCTTGTATCATTTATTTGAATGCTTTGTTGGGCAGTGTTAGATAAATTACCCAACGTTTGAGTTGCAATAACTGTATAATTACCTGATTGCAATCCTGTAAAGGTTGTATTGGAAGTTGTCGCAATCGGAGTAGTTACATTTGGCAACAAATAAATTGAATAAACAATTGTTGCTCCTAGTGTGGTATTTTGAACATTAAAACTCAAGGAACCATTTCCTGTACATGATTCATCAGTTTTTGTTACTATTAATGTAAAAGGGGATAATTGACTAAAAGAAAATTGAACAAAAAATATAAAAAATACAAATGCACTTTTAGTAATCTTTAAACCTTTCATAAACTGAGTTTTTTTTAGTAAGATGCCAAAATATACAAAAGGTTGCGCTATTTTGAAAAAATTACTTACAATTTATTAGCCAAACCTGTTATTCGTTTAATATCTTGCTCTTTAGATTTTGGGTAAATCAACAAAACACCTTCTTTATCTACAATAATATAATCGTGTAATCCATCAACAACTATTATCTTATTGGCATCAGAACGAATTATATTGTTTGAGGCATTTTCTAAAACAACTTTGGCATTGATAATTCCATTATTGTTTTCATCCTTATCTATTTTTTCATGCAATTGACCCCAAGTTCCAAGGTCATTCCAATCAAAAGTGGCTGGCAATACAAATACATTTTTAGCGTTTTCCATAATGGCATAATCAATGGAAACATTTTCGGCTGATGCGTAATTTTTTTCTATAAAATCTTTTTCAGATGGTGTATTATAACTTTCTATACCTTGCTTGAACAAATCATTCATTTGTGGTTGAAATTTTTCAAAAGCTAAAGTTATTGATGTTGCACTCCAAATAAAGATTCCGCCATTCCAGAGGAAATTCCCTGCTTCAAGAAAAGATTTTGCCGTTTCATAATCGGGTTTTTCCCTAAACTGATTTACTTTTTTTATAGGATTTTGATCTAATTTATCAAATTCTATATACCCAAAACCTGTATTTGGAAACGTAGGCTGAATTCCTAAAGTCATTAAGGCATCTTCTTTTTCACAAAAATCAAAACATTGTTTTAAGTTGTTTGCAAATTCCTCTTCATCTTCAATCCAATGATCGCTTGGCGCAACAACCATTACGGCATTGGGATTTATTTTTTGAATTTTTAGCGAAGCATATAAAATACAAGGTGCCGTATTGCGCATGGCTGGTTCTAGCAAAACTTGTTCTTGCATAACCATTGGCAATTGTTCTAATACCAAATCATTATATAATTCATTAGTTAAAATAAAAATATTTTCGGCGGGAATTAATTTTGATAAACGACTAAAAGTTTTCTGAATTAAAGTATGCCCAGAACCCAACATATCGTGAAATTGTTTAGGTAACTCTGTTGTAGAAAGGGGCCAAAATCGTGAACCAACACCACCAGCCATCAATATTGCATAATAATTATTTTTCATAAATTGCTTATTAAAAAAATAAAAGATTTCAAATTAATTGTTACTAAACATAAATATTGAAAAAAATAAAAAAGCTGAAGATTGTTTTTAATTGTATCAAAAAATTAATGAGCTTTATATATAATAAATATTTACTCCTAATAGAGCTCTATATGAATTTGGTTAAAAATTCTTAAAGTTCCAAATTTACTGCTTTTATTTCAATTCTACCAATAACATTCTACAGATTCCTTTGGTTGAATTTTTCTGTAATATAAATATTTATAGTACCATTTTTGTTCATTATAAATAGATTTTTCCAAATCATCAATGACAATAGTCTCATTTTTATATATAATTGTAGCACTAAGTTTTTTTGATTCAAAATAAGTTGTCCATTCTTTTATTTTGTATTTGAACTCAACCATTGGTAAAAGAAAACCTTCCAATTTTTCATATTTCAAATCTTTGCATACGGCTATTATTTTTACAGTATCTTCTTCAAAATTTAAAACTTTGGTATGCTTTGTATTAATAATGAGGTGGTTGCTTCTAGATGTTTCAGTTGTAAGATTACTAAACATGGTTAAATTTGCTAAATTCCCAAACCCAAAATAGGCTTTTAATGACCAAATTGACAAAAATACCACACAAAAAATTATACTTTTTCTTGATATATTAGTCAAAGTAAAAGCACTAGTGTAGTGTTTTAAATAATAATAAAAAAAGGAAAACCATCCTATTACAAATAACAAATTTGAAATAAAGATATATCGATTATCTATTATCTTGAACTTTATTACTACAACTTCAGTTACTATTGATAGGAGTACAAAGCCAATATAAATTCGAACAAATAAAGCTAATTTTTTTGAAATAGTGTTTATATTTATGGTGCAAAACAATAATAAAAAACCTGCTAATGAACTAAAGTCTGAAAAAAAAGAAAGCCCCAAAAACCCATGAAAAACAACACATAGTATAACAACATATTTCTCCGTTTTTCTAAACAATAAACCAAATGGCAAAATGATTTCAATAAATAGCGTGACAATTGCTAAAAACAGCGTCACTATTGATGGAATGACTAACTTATATCCTGCAATAAAATAGAAAGTATTTTGTAGTATAAAATTTGTGCAACTGGTATGAGTATTAAAAAAGTCATCATTTAACTTATGAAATCCGGCATAAAAATAGATGCAGATAAATGCTATTTTAATTGTAAATTGATGTTTTTTGAATGAAATTTCCGAGGAAGTAAAAAAATATTTTAAAAAAATAAGTGCTATAAAAATTTCGAAAAAAAGTGTTAAATTAGAATGATTTGCCTGTCTCGGAAAGTAATAAAGATAAAAGGAAAACGTGAATAAAAAACTAAATATGGAAGTGTACCAATATTTAAAATTTAGAAAATTTAGAAAAACTGAGACAAATAAAAGCACTAAATAATAACGATTTGTCGTGTAAATATCATGAAAATCGAGTAGCATGGCACAGTTAAAAAAAATTGCAAGTACTACTAAATTTGGATTATTTTTTATTTTTTCAAATAAAAGGGTGCCTTTTTCTAACATTTCTTAGGTGTGTTAATAATTTCTACTTCGGCATTGGCATTAAACAAAAAAGTTCTTCCTGTTTTTACTTCAATACATTCATATCGTTTTACTCTAAGACCAATTTTTTGAAAAATTCTTCCATTTTTTATTCGGAATAAATCTCCGTTTAGCACTTCATGAATGTAATGAACATCGGGTTTTCTTTCGTCAAATTGTTTTAAAGCAAATGCTAATTTTGCATCAGTATCACTACTTGCTGTGGGGTTTCTAAAATGATTAGCCACCAAAGGCAATACCGAATGTGGAAAAATCTCTGGTCGAATAAAAGGAACCATCAATCGTTGAAACGTTATTTTCCATTCTATGCCATGGGGTAAAATTTTTCTTCCATATTTTTCAAAGGCTTCTAAATGGGCTATTTCGTGAACTAATGTTATCAAAAATCGGTATTTATTCAAATTGGCATTTACCGTAATTTCATGTTTGCCCGAAAGTCTTTTTCGATAATCGCCATGGCGTGTTTGTCGCTCATTAACGATTTTTAAATGCACCGCATTCGTTTTGATTAACTCAAAACACAATTCAACAGCATGTTCAGGAAGGTATTTTGATAGAACTTCACTCATTTATTTATCAATATTCTTATTTGAATCTAATAATGATTTGGCATTGAGCGAAGAAACAACTTTTTTTCCTGTTTTGGCTTCTAATTCTTTCCTAGCGACTTTGGCAACATTTCCGCCTTGCTTAGCAACATTTTTGCTTTCTTCAAAAGTTTCAGGATTAACTGCTTGAGAAATATCTTTTGTAGATGCTTCGGCTAACATGTTTAAAATTAACTCCGTGTTGGTCATGTTATCACGAAGATTTTCTTTTTTTAATCCTTTTAAAATTTTATATTCTTTAGTGGTTTTTCCCGACCATGATTTTGAAATAATATCTGTTAAAGTTGCAAATTGTTGCCCTTCTTTAATTCCTCTAATTTTCCACTCATCGGTGAGTTCTTTACGAATTTCAATGCTTTTTAAACGTTGATTTATCCAATTTTCAGAATATCCTAACTGCAAATATTGTTCTAAAGCTCGGTCAATAGTCAATTCTGGATCTTGCATTTCGTCTAATCTTTCTGAGGCAATTTGGGCTAACCATAGTTTAAATGGTTCTGCCTTTGGTGAAGGAATAGATTGAATTAATCTAAAAAGTTGTTCTGTGTCAGCTACATCGGTTTTGTAAAACTTTCCGTCAGAAGATTGCATTTTCAGTTGTCCGATTTTTTCGGACAACTCACTTCCTTCTTTAATCAACTTCGATTTCAAATCACTCCAATACTTTCTTGGTCGGTCACTATCGGTTAATACTTCAATCACATCAATAATAGAAACAAACCATTTTTCTTGATCAGAATCCCAAATGGTTCTTACTTTTTTATCTTCAAATAATTGAATGGCGTTTAGTTTGGTCATAGTTATAGAATTTAAATGAAGTTACAATTTACAAAAATAATTTAATATTTAAGGCGTTGAACTAGAAACCTGCAATACTTTTCCGTTATAAAATTTATTTCCTGTCAAAGCAAAATTGAAAATATAATCGGACATTTCTTGTGCTGAAATTGGTGCTTCATAACCCGGAAATGCTTCTTGCAACATTTCGGTATTTACGGCTCCAAGTGCCAAAACATTAAAGGCAATTCCTTGTTCTTTGTATTCTTCTGCTAATAATTCAGAAAGGGTAATTACTGCTCCTTTACTAGAACTGTAAGCTGCTAATCCGGGAAACTTCATGCTTCCTTGAATTCCGCCCATTGAACTTATGGAAACTACATGACTTGCTTTTTGCATATAAGGCAAGCAAGTTCTAATTAGATTGGCAACACCAAAAACGTTCACTTTATAAACTCTTTCAAAGTCAGATTGGGTTAATTGTGAAAAGGGTTTGTTGACTAAGCATCCTGCATTGTTTATTAAAACATCTACTTTTTTCCAAGTGGAAGCTATGAATTTATCAATGATGTGCATTTCGTCTTCAACTGCAATGTCAATTGATAGACAAGTAATATTTGGATTGTCAATTAATTCTTGAGGTGTTTTTCTTGAAATGGCTAAGACTTGATAACCTTCTTTTGCAAATTGTAATGCCAATTCGTAGCCAATACCTCGTGAAGTTCCTGTTATAATGATGTTTTTACTCACAATTTAAATTTGCGTTTTAGGTGTTCGTGACTCGAGCTTGAAAAGCGAACAGATGAAATAATCTTCAATTTCATTTGTTTCTTTACTTGATGGTAAAGATAAAAAAACTATTTAGAATACTTTTTATAAAACTTAAATCCTTGTACCAATCCCAAAATTATAAATACTAGAGGAATGATTATTTTCATTAAATATTTTGCTAAAAAATCGGTTTGATTGGTTATATAATCTAAAGACAAAATCAAAACCAACATTCCCGAAAAGGTTCCTAAAATAGTTCCGAAAACGTAGAAATACTTTCTTGATTTAGAAACTTCTATGTAATTTCCATTTAAAAGATACAAATTCCAACTTGTCCAAAACGGAATTTGAATAAAGTTCAAACCACTCAAAATTATACCTACAACAAACGGAGAATAACCCACATACTTTTCTAAAACGGTTTGAGAGGTCGTATCTTTTGATGCACTTGCATAAAAAACATAAGCCAAAAGAAACATAAAAACAATGGAAAAACCTTCAATGAATTTGATTAATTTTTTATTTGCAATTAACTTATTTGCAAACAATAATGTAAAATAAATTACGAAAAACTCAATGAATATAACTCCTAATAAATAGAAAATGGTTTCGTTTATTCCAAAGCTTTTATAAACTTCATAACCCACAATATTCAAATATCCAAGCGGAATTGAGCCAATAAAACTGACTAAAAATCCGACGAATATGTTCTTTAAAATTTGCATTAAAAATTTACAATCTTATTACTTTGTTCTAAATGTAATTTATATTCTTTCATTCCTTCTTTGTGGCTCAAGTAAGGAAATCCTCGTTTATGATTTTGAACACTTATTTTATACATATAGGTAATATGTCGTGCCAATTCTTTCCATGCAAAAAAGAGCGAATGTTTTGGGTCGTAAATATGTGTTGGTTCACTTCCTGCGCCGTTTATTTCTACAACTGCAAAGTTCTTTCCTTGTTCTAAATCGGTCCAAGAATCATACATAATGTCTATTCTTCCAAAATAAAACTCGGGAATTTCTTGACACATAGTGTCAATTGTTTCATTCAATCTATCGGTAATTAAATGGCTTGCATCAATAAATTTTGCACCACGAGCATGATTACCGTAAGGTACAAGATTTAGTTTTTTGCCTTTCTCTAAAACTTCATTAAATCGAGTTCCAAAATCTTTCTTAATATTTTCAATTTGCAACTCATAACGTGGATTTGCCCTAATTAATTGCTCCATTGTTGCACTTCCATCACCTTCAATAATTACATATTCTTTGGCTACAATTCCGGTTATTTTTCCTTTATTCTCGTTTGGAAAACGAACATAGAAAACACCAACTTCATTGGCATACGGAATTAAATCTTGAAGCAAATAATCAAAATTTGCCTTAGAATTATACACTTCTAATGCTTCCAAATTATGAATTTTCTTGACTGCTGAGCCACGTAAACCAATATCAGGTTTTGCAATAAATGGAAATTGAATAGATGATTTTTGAAAAGCCAAATCTACTTTTTCATAATCGTTATTTTCTGCAATGAGTACGGTTTTTGGGTAATACTTTTGCGGAATTAAATCGTAAATTTCCTTTTTACTTTCTGCCATAAATCCACCATTTTTTATAGTTGGATTACAGGCATTAAAAAAAAATAAGGTTTTGGTTTTTAAAGCATAAAAAGCCCACAAAAAATAAATAGGAATATAGACAATTTGAAAGGGCCAATATTCCCAACGGAAGAGTTTATGAAAAAAAAGTTTCAACTTAGTGTGTTGTAATTGTATTTGTAAATTCCTCTTGACTTTGCAAGTCGTGGTACGAAAGTACAACTTTATTTTCTTGAATAACAGTTTGTATAATACTCAACGTTTTAACTTCATCATTCCTATTGATAATCAAACCGTTTTCTTGGTCATCTTCTTTAGAATAACGATGAAATTGAAATAATTTTTCGGGTAATATTTCATTTGAAGCAATAAAATCCTGAAATAATGCAACTCTATGCTCCCTAATTTCCTTGGGATATAAATTGGACGAAGACCAAATATGACCTTGGTTTATATCTAAATTTAGTACTGTTTTTTCAACTTCATTCCAACGCAATTGATACAATTTTTTATCCTGAAACAACACAACTGTAAATGACTCAATATCAGATAAATCTATTGAATCCCATTCAGCTATTGGAGAATTTGAACTTATTAAATCAAGAACAATTAATCCACGACTTTTTCTATAAGTTGGTTTAATTTGGTACTTTTCATCGGCACCATTTAATAATGATAGAACAATTCCGCTTTCTGCAACTGCATACCACGTTCCGCCTGCTTTTTGATCTTTTGGAAAATAGATATTTTTATTATTTACAGTATATTTTTTTGGTTCGATTGCAGTTGGACGAGCCACTCTTTCATCACGATTGTGTGTAAAAATTACTTTTCCGTCAGAAAAAACAAAACTTACTGTGCACATTGGTTTCTGTATTCAATTGTAGAACGAGCCACCCCAAAATTTTGATCAAGAGTAATCGCATCATTTTGCAAAACTGCCACTTTTATCAAAGCTTGATGATGAATACAATGTTCTAGGTTATAAAGCAATTCGCGATTGTAATTACTTTCAATTTCTAGAGTTTCTCCATCAATAACTTGATGCAAAATTAAATTTTTATTGAGTTTTTCTAGATTTCTTATAATAGTTTCAATTGCTAATTTTGCTGTTTCAGTACACGTTTGAATGGCATAATCTCTTTTTCTACTATCATAATTTACTACACCACTTTCATATTGATTTTCTAAACATTGAAAAAGTTCAATTATATGACGGGTGTGTTCACCAATTGTTGCATTACTCAAATCATGACATTGACTAATATAATCAGCAGTCGATAATTGAGAAAGTAAATCTGATAATTCAGTAAGTGTTTTTTGAATAGATGGTATTAGCATAAGAGCAAATAATTTTCTTGAAATTTAGATGTAATTATAAAAATAGTTTTAATGTTTTTCAAATTCTAAAACTCAACAAACTTGCAATTTTGTCTTTTTGATGATACATTAATTTTAAGCAACAAAGAAACGTAATTATTACCAAAATAAAAAGTGTTCTATTACCGTTTTAACATTTAAGAAAATTATATTTAAAAAAAAACCTTTAAGAAAAATACTTAAAGGGTTTAAAAATATAATAAATTGAAGATTAAACCAATCCTCTCGAAATTACAATACGTTGAATTTCAGAAGTTCCTTCATAGATTTGAGTAATTTTAGAATCACGCATCATACGTTCTACATGATATTCAGCTACATAACCATTTCCGCCATGAATTTGAACAGCTTCATTGGCTACTTCTAAAGCAATTTCTGAAGCATATAATTTTGCCATAGCTCCAGAATGTGCAATATCTTTACCTTCATCTTTTTCGCAAGCCGCTTTCATTACTAATAATTTAGCAGCCGTAACTTTTACATACATATCAGCCAATTTAAAAGCTATGGCTTGGTGATTAAAAATTTCTTTTCCAAAAGCTTTTCTTTCTCTAGAATATTTTAAAGCAATTTCATAAGCTCCAGTTGCAATTCCTAATGCTTGCGATGCAATCCCTATTCTTCCGCCATTTAAAACATTCATCGCGAAAGCAAATCCGAAACCGTCTTCACCAATTCTATTTTCTTTAGGAACTTTTACATCGTTGAATAATAACGAATGGGTATCACTTCCGCGAATTCCCATTTTTTTCTCTTTTGGACCAATATCAAAACCTTCCCAACCCTTTTCTACAATAAAAGCATTAATTCCTTTATGCCCTTTTTCAACATCGGTTTGAGCAATTACTAAATAGGTTGAAGCTGAAGAACCATTGGTAATCCAGTTTTTTGTACCGTTTAACAAATAGTAATCACCTTTATCAATGGCAGTAGTTTTTTGAGAAGTGGCATCACTACCCGCTTCTGGCTCACTCAAACAAAAAGCACCAATAATTTCACCTTTGGCAAGTGGCACTAAATACTTCATTTTTTGCTCTTCGCTGCAATATTTTTCCATTCCGGCACAAACCAAAGAGTTATTTACACTCATAATTACGGCTGCAGAAGCATCTACTTTTGCTATTTCGGTCATTGCCAAAACGTAGGAAATGCTATCCAAACCTGCGCCACCATATTTAGGATCGACCATCATTCCCATAAAACCAAGTTCAGCCATCATTTTGACTTGCTCTGTTGGAAATTTAGAATGTTCATCTCTTTCTATTACTCCAGGTAATAGTTCGGCTTGAGCAAAATCTTTTGCCGCTTGCTGAATCATCAAATGCTCTTCGGTAAGATTAAAATCCATAACTTTTAAAGTATAAATGTATATTGTAAAATGTATATTGTATTTTTGAACGTCAAAAGTACATTTTAAAACTCAAAATTTCAAACGTTTTCGTATATTTAGAATATGTTTAAAGAATCATATAGTATTATTGGAGTAATGTCAGGAACTTCGCTAGATGGAATTGATTTAGCACATATTGATTTTACGATAAAAGACGGTAAGTGGAATTACCAAATCATCGAATCTGAAACTATTTCTTATTCTGAAAATTGGTTAAACAAACTGAAAGTAGCCGTAAGTTTTTCTGAAGAAAAATTGATTGAATTAAATGAAAATTATACTAACCTTTTAGGAAATATCGTTAAATCATTTATAGACAAACATCAAATAAAAAACATTGATGCCGTTTGTTCTCACGGACATACCATTTTACATCAACCTCAAAATGGTTTTACTCTTCAAATAGGAAATCTTTCTAAAATTGCGCTACTAATTCAAGAAAAAGTGGTTTGCGATTTTCGTGTGCAAGACGTGCAATTAGGTGGTCAAGGTGCTCCTTTAGTGCCTATTGGCGATAGAATTTTATTTTCTGAATATGATTATTGCTTAAATTTAGGTGGATTTTCTAATGTTTCTTTTGAAAAAAATTCAAAACGAATTGCTTTTGACATTTCGCCTGTTAATACTGTTCTAAATTTTTATGCCAATAAATTAGGATT
>JAIFLT010000139.1 GCA_020048955.1 Flavobacterium sp. | reverse complement strand
TATCAAACAACTACGGAACAAGAGACCTCGATTTTACACTATATAGAATAAAGGGCTATTTCTCATAGCACCTCAAAAAAAGAATTAACCAGTAATTTGTTGAATTTAATTGTTGTATTAATTTTCCATATCGGTCAAAGATTTTTACTTCGGCTTTTGGATAATAAATCAATCCCTTAATGATCCAAAGGTCATTGTATCCGTCGTTGTTGGGTGTGAAATAACTTGGAATTGTGATGATAATGAAATTTTCGAAGTCGGTGCCACATTCATTTTTTTCTCTAACATGTGCATAATAAAGTCCGCCTTCTGCAACCATAAATACATTGTTAGTTTGATAATTTATACCATCAATAGAATATTCATAATCTCCTGAGGAAGTTACCATAATTGTAGCGGTCGTTCCATCAATCAAAATTTCATCTATAACAGGAATTTCATTTTGAACCACTGTAATTGTTTTAGTGCTTGAACAGCCTTGAGGTAAGCTGGTTATTGTTACAGTATAAATTCCCGGGCTCGAAATTTGTATAGTTTTAGTTGTTTCTGATGTAGACCATAAATAGGAAACATTTGATATCCCTGCGTCCAAAATAAGAGTCTTGGTTTGGCAAAGAATTAAGTTTTCATCAGTAACAATTGGTTTTGGGTTAACTTGAATTGGAATGGCAATTCTATTAAAAGAACGGCATCCGTTATTATCTCCTTCAATGTAATAGGTTGTGTTTTGTGTTAGCGGTGGACTTGTAAAACTTGTGCCTGTTGCTATTGGAGTGGTGCTGGTTAAAGACGAAAACCAATTAATTACTCCAGCTGTAGTTGATGTATTTATGGTAATTGAGTCATTCTCGCAAACTGCATTGGGTTGATTTACAGCTATAACTGGAATTGCATTGATAACTGCTGTTATTGGAGTTCTAGTTCCTGTTGCACAACCAATAGGAAAAGCATCTACGAAATAAGTCGTTGTGTTTGTTAAAAAAGGAGTTGTAAAACTTGCACCAGTTGCAATTGGTGTGCCTCCAGCGCTATTGGCATACCAATTAATTACGGGAACATTGGCGCTCGCTTGAAGTGTAACTACTCCTGAGGCGCAAATTGTAATTGGCGTAGTTGATGTAATTGTTGGAATTGTAATTGTAGTACTTGTAGCTATTTGAATTATCGGATCGCCTGGCATACCACCGTATTCAACAATATACCCTTTTGGTTGGTAAAAGCCGCTAGTTGCACCTGTATTTGATATATCGTTCCATGATCCAGGAATTCCTACACCTGGAGCAGTGATATGAGTATAATCTTCATCGCCAGCGCTGTTTGGTTCACCAGTATTCCAAAGTGTAAAGGTGAAAAGAGTTCCTGTTTCAGGTCCGGTCATCCATCTCCAAACGCCTTCTTGTTGTTCGTCACTTCCTCCTATCCAACCAGCTCCTGAAGATTGTTCACCGGCAAGTTGAGCTTCGTCTGCTGCCGTTATTGTGGCTAAATAGCCTTGAATTCCATAATAAGTATTTGTAGTTGCAGCAATTCTTGCATCAGACCAAGTTATACCAATGTTAGGAATGTATTGATAATAGTGTCCATTTGAAGGTAAATAGTTAGCTTGACCAATAGTAATTGAAAAAGTTCTTATACCACTCGGATTTATTGAACTATTGGAATATTCAATAGCTTCAATAGCCAATTCTAATTCGGTATAAGTAGGTTGGCTAAAAAGCCCTGTTAAAGTTAATTTGCCCAAATTTATATCCCAACTGCTTGTTATATTTGGGTGAAAACCGGTTAACGTTAACAAATCTTGACCAAAAATATATCCTGATGAAATTTGAATGAAAACAGTGTCAATTCCTGTATCATCTGGATCAACAATAGACATATTAGTCGCTATTTTAATTGAACTTCCTGGACAATAAATTTGATTTCCAATAGCTGTTAAAGTTGGTGCAACATTCGATGTTTGAGCATACGAAACACTACTTACTATGGTTAGAAATAGTAGCACTAATAGCAAGCTCTTTTTATTCATTTTATTGGTCTTAAAAATAGTTAAAACTAGGTATTTTAGTGCATTTTTCTTTCGGGTTCTACAAAATTTGTGTCAAAAAATTAAGTTATACAACCGTGCAGACATTTATTCTGTCAATCAAATATTGGGTTTTCAAGTTTATAGAGAGGTTTAGTTTATTTCCAATAAAACAATCCCAAATTCACTATTAATCATAACTTTTCCATCAAAAACTTCTGATGTTGTTCCAGAATAAACATCTTTTACTTTTGTACCGTTTTCGAAAATAGTTCCAACAGAAATTTCCTTTTTTCCGATAGGTAAATCTAAACCAACAACAACTTTATCGTTATAATTTCCATTAGAATAGTCACGACTAAACACATAAGGAGAACTTGTAATCTGCTTGTGAATTCCTGCTCCAATCGATGGATGGTTTTTTCTAAACTGCCCTAATTTTTGCCAATGATTTAAAATTTTTAAAGTCATTTTATTGGTTTTCAAATCGTCCCAATTCATCATCGAACGCAAAGTAGCATCGCCATTTGTTCCTTCAATATCTAGTGAACGAGCGGTTTCATCACCATAATATACTTGAGAAATTCCGGGAGTAAGCAATAATTTGGTTCCAGATTCAAATGTTTTTTCACGTTTTTTATCAAAAGGATATCCATCATCATGAGAGGAAACATAGTTCATAACGGTTTTTCCTTTCAAATCATTTTGAAGAATATTGGAATATTTAGAAAACAAGGCTTCATAATTCATTTTGGCTTCATTTCTAAAATCAAAATTGATTAAACTAGTAAATCCGTTAGCATAATAATCTACTTTTTTGTCTCCAAAATCGTAAATTCTTTTGCTTCCAATGTTGTAACCATAAACTTCTCCAACGGTAAAAAAAGCATTGTTATCCAAAACCTTTGATGGATTTTTAGCTTTAAATTCAGCAAATGACATTTCGCACACTTTTCCAAAATCATACCAAACATCTTCCATAGTATGCTTTACCGTATCTACACGATAAGCGTCAATTCCGAAATCTAAAATATAATCGGCAAGCCATTTCATAATGTAATATCTTGGCGCTCTTGGGTAACCAGTTTTTTTGAAAAAAGCATCTAATTCGGCAACTTCTTCTTCATAGCGACCTTCTTTTTTCCATTTTGCAATTAAAAAAGGAGGTAAAGCAACGTTTTCTTTACTTTCTGTTTTAATGTCAAATAGTCCTGTAACTAAAGTGCAATTGATGTTGGTATCATACGAATTGTATTTGCAATTTGGTGTAGAACGAACCCAATCTTCAGGATATTTTTCGTCCAATTCGGTAGCGTGACCAGTGTGATTTATAACCGCATCAAGCATAATTCTAATTCCTTTTGCGTGCGCTTTATCAACTAATTCTTTCAAATCTTCGCGCGTTCCATAACTTGGGTCTAAAGCCGTCCAATCTTTGGTCCAATACCCATGAAAACCATACGTGTTTCCGGTTCCTTCATCTACAGAGCCGTGAATTTGCTCTACAAC
Organism: Flavobacterium sp.; assembly: GCA_020048955.1. GTDB lineage: Bacteria > Bacteroidota > Bacteroidia > Flavobacteriales > Flavobacteriaceae > Flavobacterium. The sequence continues at coordinate 19,641 of JAIFLT010000139.1, read as the reverse complement.
AGGCGTCATCCAAATGGCGTTGATTCCTAAATCGGTAAAGTAACCTTCGTCTAGTTTTTGAATCACTCCACGAATATCGCCACCTTCAAAACCGCGTAATTTTGCTGTTGGTTTATCTCTTTTAATGATAGCATTATTGTTTGGATTTCCGTCCAAAAATCTATCAGTTAATAAGAAATAGACATTGGCACTTTCCCAAACGAAAGGCATTTTTGTTTTTTGAGTATAAGTTACTTCTTTGCTTGAGTTACAACTTGAAAAAGTAATAGCAAGTAGTAGGAGTAAGGCAGTTTTTTTCATCTATAGTTTTATTTCAATTTTTTGATTTTTATCTAATTCACATTGTAAAGAAATGGAGATTAAATTGTTTTCAAATTTGTATTGGTTTTTATTTAAAGTCGCGTTGTTTAGAAGAATGCTGGTCGGATTTTTGTCAAATCCGTGAATAATTACATTTGTTGTTTTGGAGGTTGTAGTAGAATAGGTTTTGTCAAATTCAACATCTATAAAAAGTGAGTTTTTATCAATAGCACTTTCAAAATCAAATTCTTCATAAACCGATTTTTCAATGGAATTAGATGATAATCCATCGTCATTAAACAATTCTAGTTCTGATTTTTCTGTCTCTTTATCAAAGTAATAATGTACATCAAAATTATTTAAAACATAATTCTGTGTGTTTTGAACAACTTTACTCATCGGAATAAAACTTCCGCCACGAACAAAGGTTGGAATGTTATTTTTGTTTAATTCTATTTTTTGAGTTGTTCCACCAATATATTTTTTACCGGTGTAGAAATCATACCAATTTGAATTTTTAGGAAAATATACTTCTTTTTGAGTTTGTCCTTTTTCTGTAATTGGATATACTAAAAAATCATTTCCCCATAGATAACCGTCTGATTTTGAGTGTAAATCTTTGTTGTTTGGGTCGTTAAAAAACAATGGTCGCATTAGAGGTTTTCCTTCTGTAGCATTTTCATAAGCCAAATTGTAATTATAAGGTAGCATTTGGTATCGCAATTCGACTGCTTTTTTAGCAATTTCTTTGGTGTCCACATCTTTATAAGCCACTTCTGAAGCTACATCTTCTTGAGCGTGCGGACGAAAAATTGGGTTAAAAACACCATATTGTAGCCAACGCAAATACAATTCGTTGTCAAAATAATCGCCTGCAAAACCACCTAAATCACTGTGCATATAAGCCATTCCTTGCATTCCCATTTGAAGCGCAATTTCCATCTGACTTTGCAATCCGCCCCAACTTCTAGAAACATCACCACTCCAAGGAATCATTCCAAAACGTTGGCTTCCAGAATAACCAGAACGCATTAAAATAAAAGGTCGTTGATTAGAAAAATCTTTTTTGTAACCATCAGCAATTAATTTTGCCCAATTGTGTCCGTAAACGTTATGAATTTCATCGGCTGTTCCTGCAAATGTATTGGCATAAGAAGGAAAAACTTCTGGTTCGCCCAAATCACCCCAAAGTCCTGCAACACCTTGATTGATTAATCGTTTGTAAACATTCCAAAACCAATCTTTTCCTTCGGGTTTGAAGACGTCAACAATTCCGGTGTTACCAAAATAGAAATCCCAAGTGGCAGGTTTTCCATCTTTTAATGTTGCTAATACTTTTTTGTCAACGGTTTCTTGCCATTTAGAAGAGGTTGTAAGGATAAATGGTTCTGTAATTAAAACAGTTTTTACACCTTTTGCATTTAAGTCTGCAATCATTTTATCAGGATTTGGGAAGTTGTCTTTATCCCATTCTAGATTTCCCATAGTGCCTTGAACGGTTTTTCCGAACCAATATAAATCCAGAATTATGGCATCGACAGGAATTTTACTTTCTTCAAATTTGCGGATGGTTTTTTCAACTTCTTCTTGTGTATGGTAGCCAAAACGAGAAGAGAAATTTCCGAATGCCCAACGTGGTGGCATAGGTTGTTTTCCCGTTAACTGGGTGTAGTTTGAAATTAAATCAGTCCAAGAATCGCCAACAATTACTTGATAGGTTTTTCTACCTGATATCGCTTCATATTCTAAGGTGTTATCTTTTTTAGAATCTAAATCTAAATATCCAATGGCTTCGTTATCAAAATGAACCGCATATAATTTGGATGATAATGCCAACGGAATACAGAAATTCATCAATTCGGCACGAGTTTCATAGCCATATTGCGCTCTGTTGTAAAGTGCTAATTTGTTGCCACGACGATTCATTCCTAAAGCTCTTGCGCCTCCGCCATAAAGCACTTCATCTGATGAAACATTGAATTGTAAAACTTCGGTAGAATCAGCAGTAATGTTTCCTTTTACATTTTCAAGCGGAATGTGTTTGCGTTTTAAATAACCTAATTTTTCTGAAATAATTTCTGCGTTATTATTAAAATAGGAGATTTTAAATGGAGATTTTTGGATTACTATTTTTAATTTACTTGTTTTTGAATGACATTCAATGGAGTTTTTGTTCTCTTTGAAAGAGATGTTTTTCAATTTACTTTTTAACACAACAGCATCTGAAGGTTTTATATTTTTTTCTCCATTTGGTATAAATGAAGTTTCAATAATTTTGTCATTTAGAAAATTTATTAAATAATTTCCATCAGAAACTCTAACCGAAAATCCGCTAGAAAGTTTTTCAATTTCAATGAACTTTCTATCAGCATTTTGAGCAAAAGAGAAGGTTGTAATCAATAAAAGTAAAACAATTTTTTTCATTTTTAAATTTTTTTTTATTTCCCAAACATAAATTCAATAGGAATGTGAATTCGTTTTTGCCATGAAGCTTCCGAATGATTTTCTCCTTCAAATTTAAGGTTTTTATAAGTGTCTATGGTGAAGCCTTTAGATTGTAATACTTCATCTACTCGATATTCATATTTTAAATAACTTTCATCAAGTGTCTCTGTTCCGTAATCAAAATAGATTTTGTGGTTTTTGGGATTGGGCAATTTTTTTTGCATATACCTAAAAAAACTTTCTGGAATGGGATTGTTTTCAAAATCACGAAAACCCACCCAATGATTTGATAAACAAGCAGCTTTGCCAAAAACTTTTGGATATTCACAAAGGGCATACATCGAAATCAATCCACCCATGCTCGAACCCATAATTCCGGTATGCTGTGCATCAGTATAAACTGAATAATTTTTGTCAATGTATGGTTTGAGTTCTTTTACTATAAATTTTAAATAATAATCAGAATTTATTTTTGTGTCATCAAATGGAAATTTCGATTTTTGAACTTCGGTTTGAATGTTTTTCTGAATTTGTTTTGAAAGTGATTGATAAGGTTTGTTTGGGTACAAATCCATGTGACGCAATTTAGGAATGTTCCAAACGGCTACAACAATAATATCTTCAATTTTATTTTCAGCATTTAATTTTGAAACGGTTTCATCAATCCTCCATTCTTGTTTGTTCCATGTTGACGAGGCATCAAAGAGCATTTGTCCGTCGTGCATATACAAAACGCAGTATTTTTTATCTTTAGAATAATTAGTTGGCAACCAAACATCAACGGTTCTAGGATCAATAAATTTTGTTGGAAAACTGTCAATACGATTGATTGTTCCTTCAAATTTTTCTTTGTCAACTATTTGATAACTTTCTATTTTGCTTTGCGCAAATGAAAAGGTTGTGATTATTAGTAATAGAAAAATTGTTTTCATAATTATTGGGTTAAACCTCTAAGGTTTTTGAAACCTTTGAGGTTTGGTTTATTTCAATTCTAAAATTAAAACTGATTTTCCTTCAATTTCAATATCATTTTTTAAATCAAACGTTTTGTTGGTAAGTATCTCTTTTCCAGTTGCACGGCTCTTGATATTTTCTTTAAAACGATTGATGTTTATTTTTTGTTTTTCAACACTATTATTTAGGATGACCATCACGCTTTCTCCTGAAGCTTCGGCATCATTATATCTAAAATAAACGTAAACATTGTTTTCTGGAATATAATGGGTTGTTTTTCCGGTGTGAATGACTTCTTTGTTCTTTCTCCAATTGAAAAGTTTTTTTGTTATGGCATGATATTGTTCTTGTTCAGCAGTTCTTCCTTCTTTTGTAAAAGCGTTTTGCTTATGGTCTGACCATCCGCCAGGAAATTCGCGACGAATATCGCCATCGCCAACATTTTTACTTCCAGTCATACCAATTTCTGAGCCATAATATAATTGAGGAATACCTCGAATAGTTGCTATTAAAGCCATTGTAATTTTGTAATCTTCAAATTTTGGATAAATAAAATTAATTCGTTGTGTATCATGATTTTCTGCAAAAACAAAAATATTGTTGCTGTTTGGATATAAGAAATCATTTGAAAATGTATCATAAAATTTGGTTACACCTTCATTCCAGTTTTGCTTTTCTTCTTTCAACACTCCTTTTTCCAAAACGGTTTGCAACATAAAATCCATTACAGTTGGGCAATAAGAATTATAGCTTTGAATGGCTGCAACTTTACTGTCTTTTTGCCAATAGGATATTTGCGCATGAGAATAGAGCCAAGCTTCGGCTGCAATGTTAAAATTGGGATATTCATCTGTAATCGCTTTTGTCCAAAGAGCAATTGATTCTTTATCTGCATAAGGATAAGTGTCTACTCTAAAACCATCAAGATTGGCATATTCTATCCACCAAATGGCATTTTGAATTAAATAGTTTAATACTAATGGATTTTTCTGATTCAAATCGGGCATTGATTTTACAAACCAACCCTCAGTAGCCAAATTTTTATCTATTTGTGAAGCATTGACATCAGCATGAGTTGTGGTTTTAAAATTGGTTTGTTTGTAACCAGGAAATTGATGAAACCAATCATAAGAAGGCATGTCTTTCATCATCCAATGGTTATAACTCCAGTGATTCGTAACGTAATCCATAATTAATTTCATGTCACGATTGTGCAGTTCGGCACTTAATTTTAGATAGTCTTCATTGGTGCCAAAACGTGGGTCAATTTTATAAACATCTGATTGACCATAGGTGTGATACGAGCCTTTTTCGTCATTGTCTTCACAAAGTGGTGTGGGCCAAAGTGTTGTTGCTCCTAAATCTTTTATGTAATCTAAATTATTAATAATTCCATCAATATCACCACCATATCGGCCATCAAGTTTAGTTCTATCGGCTTTTTCTATTACCGACGGATGGCTGTCATTGTTTGCGTTTCCGTTGGCAAATCGGTCTGGCATTAAAAGATAAATCATATCTGAACTATCAAAGCTTTTTCTAAATTTAGAATTTTCTGTTCTTGATTTAAGAGAATAGTTTTGCGTAAACGACTTGTTTTTGTTTTTGAAAGTGAAAACTATATCTTGAGCAGAACTATTTTTTGTTTCGATAGTTACAAAAACGTAATTTGGATTTTCGGTTTTTTGAATGCCTTTTATTACAATTCCATCAGAGACGGAAATTTCGTTTTGAGCAATATTTTTGCCATAGAACATAATTTGAACATCAGAAAGATTCATATCACTCCACCAAAAAGGCGGTTCAACTCGGTCTATTTGAGCGAATGAAAGTGATGTGATTAGTAAAAAGAATAAGATTTTTTTCATTTGATTTATTTTTTTGGAAAAACCTCAATGGTTTCAATAACCTTTGAGGTTTGTTGTTCATGGATTATTCAAAATCTTCATAAGTTCCTTTTAGGAAAATCTCTTTATGATGATAAATAAAATTTTCTTTGCCTCCAAAAAGTTCTAAAACATCATTTCTTAACAACAAAGTTGGTTTGTCTGATATTATGGAATTGTAAGAGGAATATTTATAGTTAATATAGTTCTCTTGAAATTTGTGCTTTACAGGATTTAGATGAGTATAAACAATAACATTTCTTAAATAATCTTCAGAATCTATTCGTTCTCTTTTAAATAGAACCCTAAATAAACTTCCTTCTCTATTATATTTTTTATTAATAGCTTTGGTGTAAGCATTAAATAAATTTGAAAAGGGTTGGTGAATTTTATCAATTAATAAAATTTTTTCAATTTCATCTTTAGACTTTATTTTTAAAACTAAATGAAAGTGATTTTTCAACAAGCAATAGGAATAAATTTCTGCAATGGATACTAAATGATTTTTTATTAATTTTAAAAAATGCAAATATTTTTCATCTTCAATAAATAGATTTTCTTTATTGTTTCCTCTATTGAAAATGTGGTAAAAACAATCTGATTCTAATATATCTTGTTTTTCCATTAAAAAATTTATTAAAATTAAGAATTATAAAACCTCAAAGGTTTCAAAAACCTTTGAGGTTTGTGTTTTCTAATAACTACACCGTTACCAAACTATTTGGCTCAACCAGAACTTCTTTTCCATTCACGAAAACTGTAATTTCTTTATTTCCTTCTAATGAAAATTTTGTTTCATTTTGCTGTACTTCAACTTTCAATATTTGATTTCTAAAATTGATTTTGAAGGAATACCCTTGCCATTGCGAAGGAATTTTTGGTTCAAAATGTAAGGTGTCATTTTTAACTCTCATGCCACCAAAACCTTCTACAATACTCATCCAAGTTCCTGCCATTGAGGTAATGTGACAACCTTCTTCTACTTCTTTATTATAATCATCTAAATCTAAACGAGAGGTTCTTAAATAGAAGGTGTAGGCTTGTTCCATTCTGTCTAAAACAGCAGCCTGAATGGAGTGCACACAAGGCGAAAGCGAACTTTCATGCACAGTAAATGGTTCGTAAAAATCGAAATGCTTTTCTAATTGTTCCTTGGTAAAATGATCTTCAAAGAAGTAGAATCCTTGCAAAGTATCGGCTTGTTTGATGTAGGGCGAACGCAAAATTCTATCCCAAGACCATTTTTGGTTTATGGGACGATGGCTTTTGTCTAAATCGTGCACTTTTACCAATTCTTTATCTAAGAAACCATCTTGTTGCAAATAAACACCGTGTTGATCTGAATAGGGAAAGTACATATTGTCAGCCACGGCTTTCCAATGAGAAATTTCGGCAGCATCCAAATTTACTTTACTCATTACTCTAGCATAATCGGAGGTATATTCTTTTTCTACTTTATTGATTTGTTCAATGGCATAATCGATACACCATTTTGCCAAATAATTGGTATAGAAATTATTGTTTACGTTGTTTTCATATTCATTTGGACCCGTAACACCAAGAATCACATATTGATTTCGGTAAGTAGAGTAGGTTGCTCTTTGGTGCCAAAAACGTGCAATTCCAATCAGTACTTCTAATCCTTTTTCAGGAATGTAGGAGTAATCTCCAGTAAATCTAAAATAGTTGAAAATAGCGAAAGCAATAGCTCCATTTCTATGAATTTCTTCAAAGGTAATTTCCCATTCGTTATGACATTCTTCGCCATTCATGGTAACCATCGGATACAAAGCAGCACCGTTTTTGAAACCTAATTTACCAGCATTTTCAATAGCTTTATCTAATTGATTGTATCGATACGTCAATAAATTTCTAGCTACTTGTTGATCTTTGGTTGCCATGTAAAAAGGAATACAATAGGCTTCGGTATCCCAATAGGTAGAGCCACCATATTTTTCGCCAGTAAATCCTTTTGGACCAATATTTAATCGAGAATCTTTTCCTAAATAGGTTTGATTCAATTGGAAAATATTGAAACGAATGCCTTGTTGTGCTTTTACAAATATTGAAACGAATGCCTTGTTGTGCTTTTACATCGCCATCTATAGTAATGTCGCTCATTTCCCAAATTTTTGCCCAAGCTTGAATCTGATTTTCTTTCAAATTTGAATAACCAATTTTCAAAACTTCAGCAATAACATTTTGGGCAGCAACTTGTGTGTTTTCGTGGTTTAATGAAACGGTATAACCACCTAATTTTTGAATTGTAGCAGTTTGGCCATTTGCAACTGAAACTTCATAAGAAAATTGAATTTTATCAGCAGTTTTTTCAACATTTGAAGGATTCAAATTCAAATTTGTTCCGTTTAGCAAAACAGCATTTTGCATAAAAGTGGTTGTTGTAAAATGCGTTTTGAAAGTTCTAGCAGTTACAAATGCTTCATTATTATAATGTTGAATGTTTAATGGAATTTTTCTTCCCAGTTAGCATCTTCGTTGTGAACTCCGGCATCAATGTATGGTTTGTATATAATTTTGGCATCACCATTTAAGGGAGTGATCTCAAAATTAATTACCCCTAATTCATCAATATCTAAGGAAAGAAAACGAGTTACTTTAACTGAAATTTCAAGTCCGTTTTGTAAGGTAGCCGTGAAAGAACGATAGTAAATTCCTTCTTTCATATTCAACTCACGTTTAAAATTGGCAACGGTTTTACATTTTGCCAAATCAAAAACTTCCTTGTTTATTTCAATGTCAATTCCAATCCAATTGGGTGCATTAAGAACTTTTGCAAAATATTCTGGGTAGCCATTTTTCCACCAACCCACTTTGGTTTTATCAGGATAATAAATTCCTGCAATATAGCTTCCTTGGAATGTTTTTCCTGAATAGTATTCTTCAAAATTGGCACGTTGTCCCATAGCACCGTTTCCGATACTGAATAAACTTTCAGACGATTTTACTCTTTCGGCATCAAATCCTTCTTCAATGATGGACCAATTGTCTGCTTTGATATAATCTTGGTTCATTTTTATTTTTTTTAAAAAAGTTTCATGTTTCAAGTTTCAGGTTAAGTCAATCTTGAAACCTGAAACTTGAAACAAAAATTAATTTATCAACGATTCAATAAAAGAAACATCAATAAATGTAAAATCTTTAAATATATATTTTGCTTCATGCAAGGTTGTGGCTTCTCCAATTCCAATGCTAGTCATATTGGCACTATTTGCTGCTTGAATTCCGGCAACTGAATCTTCAAAAACAATTGAATTTTCATTGGTTGCACCTAATTTTCTTGCCGCTTGAAGAAATACTTCCGGATCGGGTTTTGCATTAGAAACATCATTTCCGTCAACGATGGCATCAAATAAATTTAGAATTCCTGTTTTTTCTAAAATTGGTCGTGCATTTTTACTTGCCGAACCTAATGCTATGAGTTGATTGTTGTTTTTTAAATAGTGCAATACAGGAAGTACACCAGGTAAAATTTCACTTTCATCAATAGCTACCAAATAAGAAAGATATTCTTCATTTTTTTGAACAAGCCATTTGTTTTTGTCTTCTTGAGACGCTTGAATGCCTCCAAGTTCTAAAATGATATCAAGAGAACGAACGCGGCTCACTCCTTTCAATTCTTCGTTGTGTTCGGGTGTAAATTCGATTCCTAGTTCTTGAGCAAGTTTTTGCCAAGCTAAAAAATGGTATTTAGCGGTGTCCACAATTACTCCATCAAGGTCGAATATGAATGCTTTTTTGTTAGTCATTTAAATTAATTTTCGATTCGTTATTAATGGTTAATGCAATAATTCCGGCAAGAATCATTGATGCTCCACCAATCAATAATGCGTAAATCGGTTCACTGTTAAAAAATCTGGATACTAAAAATCCTAAAATTGATGCGGCAACTAATTGAGGAATTACAATAAAAAAGTTAAAAACTCCCATGTAATAACCCATTTTGCTTGAAGGTAATGAACCTGAAAGCATTGCATAAGGAATAGATAAAATACTTGCCCAAGCAATACCAACTCCAATCATTGGAAGCCATTCCATTGTGAAAACTGTTGGTTCAGAAATAAAATAAACAGATATTAAGCCTAATCCACCGCAAACTAATGCAATGAAATGGGTGAATTTTCTACTTGTATATTTTGCTAATAATGGTAAAAGAAAAGCGGCTAATGCTGCAATTAAATTATAATTTGCAAACATTTCACCCACTTGATTTGCTCCTGTGTTGTAGGCATCAGAAGTTGTATCTGTTGTTTTGTAAATGTGTTGTGTAACTGCAAGTGTAGTGTAAATCCACATTGAAAAAAGTGCAAACCATGAAAAGAATTGAACCCAAGCCAATTGTTTCATGATTTTTGGCATAAACTGAAAATCATTCATAATAGTAACAAAACCATTTTCTGTATTATTAGCTTTTTGCATTAAGCCAGAAATTAGCATAGCTATTCCGCCAAGACCTATTAGTCCGATAGAAAGAACATATAAATCTTTTTTCAAATCATAATTGTAAATAGCAAAAGAGAATAATGCGCTCACAACTAAAAACAATAATCCTTTACTTAAATGCGATTTACCATTAGCTAAAAACCATTCTTTTGAATTCGTTTCTTTTTGGTAAGTTTCTTTGTTATGGTTTTCAAAAGCATCTAACTCTTCTGGAGAATATTCTTTAGAAGTCAAAACTGTCCATAAAACTGTAACTAGAAAAGCAATTCCGCCAAAATAAAATGAGTATTTAACTGAATCTGGAATGATACCCAATGGTGCAGTATTGTTAACTCCAAAATAGGTAAAGATTAATGGGAGTTTAGAAGCGAAGTATGCACCAATTCCAATAAAGAAACTTTGCATGGCAAAACCGGTAGTTCTTTGTGAATCGGGTAAATTGTCACCTACAAATGCGCGAAAAGGTTCCATAGAAACATTTATTGACGCATCCATAATCCATAACATACCTGCAGCAAACCATAACATGGGAGAATTTGGCATTATAAACAAAGCGGCTGAAGCTAAAATTGCACCAGCAAGAAAATAAGGTTTTCTTCTGCCTAGTTTAGTCCAAGTTCTGTCTGAAAAATATCCGATAATAGGCTGAATAATTAATCCAGTCATTGGAGCGGCAACCCAAAGAATTGGTATGTCATCAATTTCAGCACCAAGTGTTTGAAATATTCTACTTACATTTGAATTCTGTAGGGCAAAACCCATCTGTATTCCTAGAAATCCGAAACTCATGTTCCAAATTTGCCAGAAACTTAACTTACGCTTTTCCATTATCGTAATTTATTGATTAGAAATACGATAAGCGCGATGCTTATCAAAACTTATTTTTTGTTTTCGAAGTAAAAAGTATAAGCTTTGATTTGGTAAAGATATTAAAAGATTTCAGATTTCAGATTTCAGATTTCAGAATTTTGAATAAATAAGTTACGAAAACGTTTTTTTGTTGATAAAATTTTTGAAGCTATTTGGTAGATTCTCTCTCAACTAATTCGGTTTCAATTACTTCTGTTTTGTATTGTTCTTCGTAGTCTTCTTCTTCGATTTCAAGTTTTTCAAGTAGCATTTTGGCCGCTTTTTCACCCATTTTTATACCATTTTGACTAACAGTAGTAATGGAAGGTGAAGAGTATTTAGAGATAATTCCATCGGTAAAACCAATTACAGAAATATCATTTGGTACCGATTTTCCTAATCGAGTTGCAACTTTAATGGCGGTTACTGCAAAAATTTCGTTTACAGCGAAAATAGCATCTAAATCATGGTTCAATATTAAGTTTTCTATTTGAGCTTCAAAGTTGTCGGTATCTTCAATTTTAACTATCAAATTTTCATCTACTTTAAGATCATTAGTTTTTAATGCTTTGATGTACCCTTCAGTTCTTAATTTTCCAACACTAACATAATCTACGGTGGTTAATAGCGCAATTTTTTTAAATCCTTTATCGATTAGAAATTGAGTTGCGTTGAAAGCGGCTAAGTTATCGTCAATAATCACTTTGTCGCAAAGAATATCATTTGTAATTCTATCAAACATTACTACGGGCATTCCTTGATTAATAACTTCTGTAATGTGATGAAAATCTCTTTTTTGTTGCGTTTCTTTAGATAGCGACATAATGAATCCGTCAATACTTCCGTTGGCTAACATTTCCATGTTAATAACCTCTTTGTCAAATGATTCATCAGAAAGACAAACAATTACATTATAGCCATTTTCATTGGCAACATGTTCAACTCCACTAATTACCGTTGCAAAAAAATGATGAATAATTTCTGGAATGATGATGCAGATTGTTTTAGATTTTCTATTCTTTAAACTTAAAGCAATATTGTTAGGTTTGTAATTGTATAATTTAGCAAAAGCTTGTACTTTTTGACGGGTATCTTCACTGATTTCTGAGCTGTCTCTTAATGATTTTGAAACGGTTGAAATGGATACGTCTAATTCCTTGGCAATTTGCTTTAAAGTGACTTTTCTTCTCATTATGTGATTTTGATAAATGTTTAATTTTCAATAAAGATATATTTATTTTTTTATTGTATCAATTTTACCATGAAAAATATGAAATATTCAGAAAGTTTTCAACACGAAAACGTTTTCGGTGACATATTATTAAGGACTAATTTTTTTATCTGAAAATTTATCCTAAATTTAACATTCGAAGTTAAAGTATAAGCAAAAAAACAAATTTATTAACCTAAACAAAATGTATGAAAACAATTTATAAAAAGTTGTTATTTTTATTGCTAATGCTCCCATTAAGTGTTTTGGCTCAAACCACTGTGGATGGCGTTGTTGTTGATTCAAAATCAAACCAACCCATTCCTGGAGTAAATGTAATTGTTCAAGGTACCCAAGTGGGTACATCAACTGATTTTGATGGTAAGTTTAAATTAACCAAACTTAAAAATGGAGACAAATTAGTGTTTTCATTTATTGGTTATAAAAACGAAACCATTACTTTCGATGGTCAAAAATCATTAACCGTTTCTATGACAGAAGAAGCCAACGTATTACAAGAAGTTGTAGTGCAAGTGGGTTATGGNNCCATTACTTTCGATGGTCAAAAATCATTAACCGTTTCTATGACAGAAGAAGCCAACGTATTACAAGAAGTTGTAGTGCAAGTGGGTTATGGTACTGTGAAGAAAAAAGATGCGACGGGATCTACAACAGTAATAGCTGCAAAAGATTTTAATAAAGGAGCAAATGTAACCACAGAGAATTTGTTAAATGGACGAATTGCTGGTGTTACCGTAAATACAAGTGGCGCTCCTGGTTCGGGTTCTGAGATTAGAATTAGAGGAGGTGCATCATTAAACGCATCAAACGATCCTTTAATTGTAATAGATGGATTGCCAATTGCAAACACAACAACAGCAGGTTCAACCTCTTTTTTAGCTTCGTTAAATCCAAACACGGTTGAGTCGATAACCGTTTTAAAAGATGCTTCGGCAACGGCTATTTATGGTTCAAGAGCTTCAAATGGGGTAATTTTGATTACTACAAAAAAAGGTGGTAAAAAACTTTCCGTTGATTATAATTTCCAATATGGTTCTGGAAAACTTGTTAAAACTGTTGATGTTTTTGGTGCTGACCAATTTAGAGAAGTTATTGAAGATAAATATCCTTCTTTAGTACCAACTTTAGGAAATGCCAATACGAACTGGCAAGAAGAAATTTATAGAAGAACAGATTTTGTTGATAATAGTGTTACTATCAAAGGTAATTTATTTAATGCCATCCCTTCTCGTTTAACGATAGGAAACACGTATCAAGAAGGTTTGCGGTTAACTAATGATTTTAACAGAAACACTGTTTCGTTAGCTTTAGCTCCAAGTATGTTTAAAGATCATTTAAAAATTAAAGTAAATGCAAACTATACCAACGAGAAAAATAGATTTGCACCAAGAGTAGAAGGTAGTGCCTTGTCATTTGACCCTACTCAACCCGTTTATGATGCAGCGTCTCAGTTTGGTGGTTTTTTTGAATATAGAGACACTTCTGTAACAACTACAACTGTTAATGCTCTAACACCTAATGTTGCTAGAAATCCTGTCGCTGAATTACTTCAAACAAATGATAGAGGGGTAAATAATAGAATATTTGGTAATTTCGAAGTAGATTATAAATTGCATTTTTTACCCGAATTGCGTTTTGTGGTAAATTTGGGATTTGATCAAGCCAAAGGTGAAAGAAGCAAAGCAGTTCCAACAAATAGTGCCGTTGCTTTTAGCAATAACAATACAATTTATGGTAATAATGAATTTGCAGAAGAAACTTTTACAAATAAATTATTAGATGCTTACTTCAATTACAACAAAGCATTAGGGAAATTAAATTTAGATTTGACTGGTGGTTATTCGTATCAAAAATTTGAAAAAGAACGATTTGATAGAGGAAATACTAATAACCCACAATTAGGAGCAAATTTTCCTGAAACATCTATCGATCCTGATATCGTTTTATTGGGTTTCTTCGGGAGAGCAAACTTTACTTACAACACTAAATATTTATTAACTTTAGCATACAGAAGAGATGGTTCTTCACGATTTGCTGAAAATAACCGATGGGGAAATTTCCCAGCCGCCTCTTTTGCTTGGAAAATAACAGAAGATTTTTTTAAAGAAAATAATACTATTTCTGACTTAAAATTAAGAGTGGGTTGGGGAATTACAGGTCAACAAGATACGGGTGATGAAAGATATGGATATCTTGAACGTTACAATCAAGGTGATGGTGTTTCACAATATTTTATAGGGGGTGTTGCTTATCCAGTTGGTGTTGCAGCACCAAGAACCGCAATTAAATGGGAAGAAACAACAACATATAATATAGGGTTAGATTATGGATTATTCAACAATAGAATTACGGGTTCAATTGATGCTTTTTACAAATTATCTGAAGATTTATTATTCAATGCTCCTACTGCTGATGGTTCCAATTTTACAAACAGCAGTTTTCAAAATATCGGGTCCTTTAGCACAAAAGGTATAGAGTTTAATTTGAATTCTGATGTGGTTCGAAATGAAGGAACTGGTTTTAATTGGAACATTAATTTTAATGCAACAACTTTTCAAAGAAAAATTGAAGAGGTAGATCCTTTTAGTCGAATAGAATTTGGCGGTATCGAAGGTGGTACAGGGGCTAATGTTTTAGTGAATCAATCTGGTTTTACTCCAGGTTCATTTTATGTTTACAAACAGTTGTATGATCCTGCTGGAAATCCTATTGAAGGTGCTTATGCCGATTTAAATGCGGACGGCATTATTAATTCCGATGACAGATATATCTACAACAATACCGATCCCGATTTGTTATTAGGTTTTGCTTCTAACATTAATTATAAAAATTTTGATTTTTCATTCAATATGAGAGCAAGTTTTGGAAATAGAGTTTTTAATAATGTCAATTCGAATAGAGCGGTGTATGCAAGAATGCAACCATCGGGAACTCTCGCTGCAGCTAACGTTCCGGTTTCTGTTTTAGATACCAATTTTGAAAACACGACCAACACTTTGACCTCTGATTTATATGTTGAAAATGCTTCTTTCTTAAGAATGGATAATATTACATTAGGATATACTTTCCCAAAATGGTTAGAAGGTAAAGCATCATTACGATTGTTTACTGGGGTTCAAAATGCTTTTGTAATTACAGACTATACTGGTTTAGATCCAGAAATAACTGGCGGTATTGACAGAACAATTTATCCGAGACAAAGAAGTTTCTTGTTTGGAGCTAATGTTAAATTTTAAAAAATAATTGCAATGAAAAAAATTAAGTTAAATTTATTTATGTTTTTAAGTCTCTTGGTGGTCACACAATCGTGTACCAACGACCTAAATGTTGTGCCCGAAGATGATGATGATTTCTTGTCTGAAGATTTCTTTGCACAACCCGATGCTTATAAGAGAGCCATTGCTGGTGTTTATGGCAATCTTTCTTTAACAGGAACGAATGGACCTGGATCATCATTGCTACAAGGCATTGATGCTGGCACAAGCCAATATTCTCGATGTGTATGGTATATGCAAGAACTTTCAACAGATGAAGCTATTTGGTCTTATGAAGGATCTGGAGATCCAGGGGTTAGAGAAATACAACGAAATATTTGGAGTGGAGAGAATCCAATTTTTCTTGGTATGTATAGTAGAGCTATGGTTCAAGTTGCATTATCAAATGAATTCATTCGTCAAACAACTCCCGAAAAATTAAGTACAAGAGGTGTTACCAATACTACTGAAATTGCTGAGATTGGCTATTATAGAGCAGAAGCAAAAGCTTTAAAATGTTTGGCTTATTATCATTTATTAGATTTGTTTGGAAAAGCAACTTTGGTTTCTGAAAATGACCCTATTAATTTTAGAGGACCACAAATAGAAGGTACTGCTTTATTTAATTATATAGAGACCGAATTGTTAGCTATTCTACCATCTTTGAAAGATGCAAGAATGAATGAAAGTGGGCGATTGGATAAAGCATTTGCTTGGGCAATACTCTCTAAATTATATTTAAATTCAGAGGTTTATACAGGTACTCCAAAATATGCAGAGTGTATGACCATGTGTTCTAATATAATAGGTGCGGGTTATCAATTAAAAGTTAATTATTTAGATAATTTCAAGGCAGACAATCACACTTCAAATGAGTTAATTTTTGCAATCCAATCTGATGGTATTAAAACTCAAAATTATGGTGCTACTACTGTAATGTGTAACGGTCAAGTAGGGTCAATAGAAGGAAATGGACAATCTTTATATGGTGTAAACGGTTGGGGTGGAGCGCTGCGTTTAAGAAAACAGTTTGTACAAAAATTTGACGGGGCTGAATTTGATTTTGATTCAAGAAAAACAATTATTTCAGCTGGAAGACCAATCGATATTGCAAATGTTGCTATACAAGCTCAGGGCTATGTTTTAGGTAAATGGTCGAATAGAACATCGGCTGGTTTGCCAGGACAAAACTCTACTTTTGTCGATACCGACTATCCATTGTTTAGACTAGCTGATTTTTACTTAATGTATGCCGAAGCTCAAATGAGAAAAGATGGAGCTACAAATGGTAATTCAACAGCAAATGCTAACAGCACTTCATTGGGTTATATAAATATTTTAAGAGAAAGAGCAAACGATGGAAATTTTGCTAACGTTACTACTGGTCAAGTTACGCTAAACTTTTTGATAGATGAAAGAGCAAGAGAATTGCACTGGGAAGGGCATAGAAGACAAGATTTGATCCGTTTTGGTAAATTTACAGGAGGTAACTATGTGTGGGCATGGAAAGGCAATGCTACAAATGGTGTTTCTATACCAGCAAACTACAAAGTTTATCCTTTACACCCAAATACATTGCTTTCAAACTCAAATTTAACACAAAATTCAGGTTATTAATACTTAAAATTATAAAAATGAAAAATACATTCAAAATATTTATGGCAACTATTGCCTTCGTTGGTATCTCATCATGTACAGACGAGAACAATTTAAAAATTTCAGAACCAACAAGCGATACATTTTCGATCAAAACGCCACTTAATGGCGATTCTATTATTCTTTCTGAAGCCACTCCTTCTAATCCAGGTTTATCATTAACATGGAATCCAATGGATTACACCACTCCCGCAGTTATTACTTATACTGTAGAGATTGCTAAAGACGGTACTGATTTTGCAAGTCCAATTGAGTTGGGTTCTACTACCAATTTATATGCTACTTACCCAACTGCTGATTTTAACTTAAAATGTTTAATGGCTGGTGCAGTTCCTTTTGTACAAACTGCAATAAATGTAAGAGTGAAGTCAACTTCGGGAACAGTAGGTGCACAACCGGTTTATTCAAATTCAATTATTTATTTAGTAACTGCTTTTGGGTGTTTAAATCAATATGCGGTTGGTCAAGGATTACCACAATCTGGATGGAACTGGAATAATCCTAGAACCTTATTGTGTGATAACGGAGTATTGACTATGACGGCAGATTTCTTAAATGGCACGAGTGATACTTTTCGTTTTTTCACTACATCTGGTGACTGGAGTACAGGAAAAAACTATCCTTACTACACGGGTTTAAATTATAAAATTGTGTCAACTTTAGTAAATGCAGGTGATGGAGATCAAAACTTTAGAAATGTAGGTCCTGCAGGAAAATATAAATTAACTATAGACAGTAACAATAAAACAATTAATGTTGCCCCAAGAACTACAACAGGCGCTTTTGAACCAACTTCAAACTGGTTAGTTGGAGCAGCAACACCTGGTGGCTGGTCTTGGTCCGGAAATAATGAAACAGAATTAGGATTAGTTAACACAGGAATTTATGAAGTTGCCCTTAAACTTACTTCTGATAATACATTCCGTGTATTCTTAGGTAATAATGGTGGTGACAGTTGGGGATTAGGAGATAGAAATTATCCTTGGTATGTTACAAATGGTTACACTATTGACTCAGAATTAATTAATGCAAACGACGGTGATAGTAATTTCAAATATACTGGTCCAACTGGAGTAAGATTATTTAAAATCAACACCATCACAAAAGTAATATCTGTAGATTAATAAAATAAATAAATAACTTAAATGGGCTGAGAGTAATTTCTCAGTCCATTTTATATCAAAAAACCCCATGAAAAAGAAATATTTTATTTTACTGTTTTTGATACTGTTATCTGGTTTTACTTTTGGTCAAATTACGACCACACCATCACCAGTTTTAGCCGATCAAGCAGCTACTATTACCTTTAATAAAACTGGAACACCGTTGGCCGCTTATACGGGAACAATTTATGCCTATGTTGGCGTTACAGTAAATGGAACGCAGTGGCAAAATATTAAAGGTAGTCCAATTTGGGGAAATAATGTTCAGCCACAAATGACTCAAACAGCTCCAGGAGCAAGTACTTATACGTTGAGTATTACTCCAGATTTGTTTACTTATTTTGGAGTATCTCCAGCTAGTTCAATCACTCAAATATGTATTATTTTTAGAAGTGCAGATGCTACAATTCAAACTGCTGATGCCTTCATTCCCGTTGGGGCATTCCAATACACATTAACATCTCCAGTTTTAAATAGTAGCACTATTATAAGTAGTGGTGCTAATCAATTAATAACTGCTAATAATACTAATGGAAATGCAACCTATCAATTGTTTGTTAATGGTTCTGCTACCGCTTCAAATACGCAAACTACTTCCTCCTATTCGTTTACGGATACAAACGTTACAGTTAATAAAAATTATGAATTGAAAGTGACCCAAGGTATTACTTCTTTTACGGCAAAATTTTCCGTCATTATTAATCCCGGTTCAGTAACAGGAGCTATGCCTACTGGATTAGTAGATGGAATAAACTATAACAGTGCAGATCCAACCAAGGCAACCTTAGTATTAAATGCGCCATTAAAAAGCTTTATTTATGTAGCTGGAAGTTTCAATAACTGGCAACCCACAGCGGCTTATGCAATGAAGAGAGATACCGCAGCTGGTTCTACCAAATACTGGCTTGAATTAACAGGATTAACACCAGGACAAATCTACGCCTACCAATATTGGGTTTGTGATGTAGTAAATGTTCCCGCTGGTTCTCCTGCCATTGTAAAAACTGCCGATCCTTTTTCAACTTTAGTTTTATCACCATTTGATGATCCAGAGATTGTAACATTAGGAGTTTTTCCAGGACTTCCTGTATATTCAACAATTGCACCCGGTCAAGAACGAGAAGTTTCTTTATTTCAAACAGGTGCAAACAATTTTTTTTCTTATAACTGGAGTAGTGCAACTACAAATTTCGTGAAACCAAAAAAGAAAGATTTGGTTTTTTATGAAGTACTAGTGCGCGATTTTGATACCAATAGAACTTTTCAAGATTTAATTAATAAAATAGATTATTTTAAAAACCTAAAAATAAATGCCATCAAAATAATGCCTGTAATGGAGTTTGAAGGAAACATGAGTTGGGGTTACAACACAGTTTTTCATATGGCTTTAGACAAACGTTATGGTCCACCAGTAAAACTAAAAGAGTTTATTGATTTGTGTC
>JAIFLT010000066.1 GCA_020048955.1 Flavobacterium sp. | reverse complement strand
TTTTTGTTTGCACTTGAAAAGTATGAAAAAAAGGGCTAACTGTAAAAAGTAGCCCTTTGTCCTAAAATATTTTGTCGGTTAGTAGTGATAATTTTTATTGTTCTTCTTCCAGAATTTTTTCAATTCTTTTGTCTGGAATTAACCACATTATGGCAACATTTATATACAAAATCCCTGCGATTACAGTGTAATATTTAGTTAAAACTACTGCAATAATATATAAAACTACAGAAGTTTTTCCTTTAAAATCTTTGCCTAGTGCTTTAGATAAGATGGAGTCTTTACCGTGCTTTGCAATTATAGTATATTGCAAAATAAAATAAGCAATAGCATTCATTAATAATACCATTCCATAAAGCATCATTGGCGAAGTGGCAAAGTGGTGCTCTCCAATCCAAGCGGTAGTAAAAGGAATTAAGGATAACCAAAATAGTAAATGCAGGTTTGCCCATAGAATTTTTCCATTGACATTTTTTACTGTATGAAGCAAGTGGTGGTGGTTGTTCCAATAGATTCCAACATAAATAAAACTCAATATATAACTCAAAAATTTATGAGATAATTTAAAAACCGATTCAAATGTAGTATCCTCGGGTTCATTAAATTCTAGTACCATAATGGTAATAATGATGGCAAAAACTCCATCACTGAAAGCTTCAAGTCTGTTTTTGTTCATAACTAATGGTTTAAATTTCCTAATGTTTTATGAATTTTTCTTTTGTGATGAGTTTGCTTCAAATTTTTATCACCCGAAATAATACTGATACTTCCATCAATTTCGAACATGGCTAATTTTACCTCTTTATAAAATTCTACACCGTGTTCGCGCATAGCTTCTTTGAGTTCATCATCTGTTATTCCAATTCGGCTAAGTGTTTTGAAGTCCATTTTGCCATTATGAATAAGAATTTCTGGTTTGTCTTGAACTAGATTTTTTATGAATTCTGATTTTGATATCATTTTTTTGAAAGCATAATTAATGATAAAAAGCGCTAAAGCTGCTACAATTCCTCCATAAAGTGAAGTATTACTTCCAACCATTGCATTTTGAACCGAATTACTAATCAGTAAAATCAAGATTACATCCGCAGTATTTAATTGTGATAATTGCTTTTTTCCAAAAATGCGTAGTGCAATAATCATAAAAAAATATACAGAAATACTCCGTATGGTAACTTTTTACTAATCACTTTTTACTAATCACTTTTTACTAATCACTTTTTACTAATCACTTTTTACTAATCACTTTTTACTAATCACTTTTTCTTAATATTATTTTCAATCGCTTTAATCATTTCACCTGCAATATCTTTATTTGTTGCTCCTTCTATTCCTTCTAATCCTGGAGATGAATTTACTTCCAATAAAAGTGGTCCTTTTGAAGAACGAATAATATCAACTCCAGCAACTCTTAAATCCATAGCTTTAGCTGCTTTTATGGCAATTCGTTTTTCCTCAGCAGTTGGTTTTATTACAGAGGCGGTTCCGCCCATGTGAATATTGGCTCTGAATTCTCCCGGTGCAGCTTCACGTTGAATGGAAGCAACTACTTTTCCATCTACTACAAATAATCGCAAATCTTTTCCGTTGGCTTCTTTGATAAATTCTTGAACTAAAATATTGGCATTCAAACTTTTGAAAGCATTAATTACCGATTCGGCTGCTTTTTTGGTTTCGGCTAAAACCACACCTTTTCCTTGCGTTCCTTCTAATAATTTTACAATTAATGGCGAACCACCAACCATTTTTATCAAATCGTCTGTATCTAAAGGTGAGTTAGCAAATCCAGTTGTTGGGATATCGACACCATTTCTTAATAATAATTGTAAAGAAAATAATTTATCACGCGATTGCGTTATGGCTGCAGCCGAATTTAAACAATACACCTTCATGGCTTCAAATTGTCTTGTTAAGGCACAACCATAAAACGTGATGCTTGGGCGAATTCGTGGAATAACGGCATCAAAATTATCTAATACTTTACCGCCACGATAATGAATTTCGGGTTGGTCGGCATCGAGTTTCATATAACATTCTTTGATGTTTAAGAAATGCATTTCATGACCACGCATTTCACCGGCTTCCATAATTCTTCTGTTGCTATATAATTCTGGATTACTGGCTAATAAACCAATACGTAAACCTGATTTATTTGGAATAGCATTTACATACAAATCTTTTAAACTCTCTGTTGTTGTTTGACCTAAAAGATATTTTTGTTCTGGATCAACAAGAATTCTTCCGCTCATAGCTTCTCGACCAAGTAACATTCTAAATCCCATTGAATCTCGATTGGTTAAGGTCATTTCAATTTTCCAGGAGTCATTTCCTATTTTAATTTCCGATTGAATGACATAACGCTGTTCGCGAAAACCACTCGAACTTTTTACAATACGTTTATCAATTAATAACGCTTCGCAATGTATTACGGTTTTGAGATTATTTTGAATAGGGTTGATGTCAAATTTTACCCAATTGATTCCTTCTTTTACAAAAGGCGCAATGTTTATGGCGTGTAAAGCTGAAGTTTTAGCACCAGAATCGACACGTGCTTTAATAGCAGGAATTCCTAATTCGGGAAACGAACACCATTCTTCTGAACCTAATATGATTTTGTTTTGTTGCATTTGATTAAAAAATTAAGCCACGAATTACACGAATTTTCACTAAATTATTTAGAGTAATTCAAGTATTTCGTGGCTGAAATATTGATGATTTTTATTCGTAATGACCTTTTAAAGATAAAATTTCTAAAATTTCGATTACATTTTTATCAATTATTTGATAAATTAAACAATGTTCTGCATTAATTCGTCTAGACCATTTTCCTGATAATTCATATTTTAAAGGCTCAGGTTTACCAATTCCTATGTATGGGTGCTTAATTATATCTTCAAGTAATAAAACAATTCTTTTTTGAACAGCTTTATTTCCTGATTTTTTCCAAAAGGCCAAATCTTTAAGAGCATCAGGAGTGTATCTTATTTCCATATATCCTCCAATGGAATTGTAACACCTTTTCCTTCTCTAAGTTCCTTTTCACCTTTTAAGATTTTAGCAACAAATTTTTTATCATATGGACTTTTTCCATCTTCTTCAATTTCAATATGAAGCGATTTTGCCAATTCTATTATAAGAGGTAAATGTTTTTTTTGAACTTTTATTAATTTAATTTCCATTACAATTATTTTTAATGAAAAAATTAATTTGTAGGCTCTTCTTTCTTTTGAACTTTTACATTCAATTCATCAGCACCCTCTTCGATATCCATAAAAATTTCATCGCCTGAATTGATTTTGGAAGTAATAATTTCTTCGGCAAGCATATCTTCAACATATTTTTGAATTGCTCTTTTTAAAGGTCTTGCGCCAAATTGTTTATCAAATCCTTTTTCAGCAATGTGAGCTTTTGCTTTGTCTGATAATATTAGTGTATAACCTAATTCGGCAATTCTTAGATATAATTTTTTCAATTCGATTTCGATGATTTTGTCAATATCATGTTTTTCTAAAGAGTTGAATACAATTACATCGTCGATTCTGTTTAGGAATTCAGGAGCAAATGTTTTCTTTAAAGCATTTTCGATAATACCTTTAGAATGATCGTCTGCCTGAGCAACTTTGGCAGCTGTTCCAAAACCAACTCCTTGACCAAAATCTTTCAATTGGCGTGCACCAACGTTAGAAGTCATGATGATAATGGTATTTTTAAAATCAATTTTTCTTCCCAAACTATCGGTTAGATAGCCATCATCAAGCACTTGTAACATCATATTGAAAACATCGGGATGCGCTTTTTCAATTTCATCTAAAAGTACAACACAATAAGGTTTTCTTCTAACTTTTTCAGTTAGCTGTCCACCTTCTTCATAGCCCACATATCCGGGAGGCGCGCCAATTAAACGAGAAATAGCAAATTTTTCCATATATTCACTCATGTCAATACGAATCAACGCATCTTCAGAATCAAATAGTTCTTTTGCTAGAACTTTTGCTAACTGTGTTTTTCCAACACCAGTTGAACCTAAGAAAATAAACGAACCAATAGGACGATTTGGATCTTTCAATCCAGCACGATTTCTTTGAATAGAACGAGCAATTTTTAACACTGCTTCGTTTTGTCCAATTACTTTACCTTGAAGTAGTTCGGGTAAATTTGCTAATTTATTACTTTCAGTTTGAGCAATTCTATTTACAGGAATTCCTGTCATCATAGAAACTACATCGGCAACGTTATCTTCTGTAACTTGAATGCGATTATTTTTTGAATCTTCTTCCCATTGTTCTTGAGCAATAGCAAGTTCTTTTTCTAGTTTCTTTTCATCATCACGAAGTTTGGCTGCTTCTTCATATTTTTGTCTTTTTACAACCGAATTTTTAAGTTCACGCACTTCTTCTAACTGTCGTTCTAAATCCAAAATTTGTTTTGGAACATCAATATTGGTAATGTGAACTCTAGAACCAGCCTCGTCTAAAGCGTCAATGGCTTTGTCTGGTAAAAAGCGCTCAGACATGTATCTATCTGTAAGTTTTACACATGCTTCAATAGCTTCTTGTGTATAAGTTACATTATGATGGTCTTCGTATTTATTTTTTATGTTATTTAAAATAGTGATTGTTTCTGTAACCGTTGTTGGTTCTACAATTACTTTTTGGAAACGTCTTTCTAAAGCGCCATCTTTTTCAATATATTGTCTGTACTCATCAAGAGTAGTTGCTCCAATACATTGTATCTCGCCTCTTGCTAGTGCAGGTTTGAACATATTTGAAGCATCAAGCGAACCAGTTGCACCACCAGCGCCAACAATGGTGTGAATTTCATCTATAAATAGAATAATATCGTCGTTTTTCTCCAACTCATTCATTACCGCTTTCATTCGTTCTTCAAATTGTCCACGGTATTTTGTTCCGGCAACTAAACTTGCTAAATCTAGCGTTACTACTCTTTTATTAAAAAGGATTCTGGAAACTTTTTTTTGTATAATTCTTAAAGCCAAACCTTCTGCAATAGCCGATTTACCAACTCCAGGTTCACCTATTAATAAAGGATTGTTTTTCTTTCTACGGCTTAAAATTTGAGAAACACGCTCAATTTCTTTTTCGCGACCTACAACTGGGTCAAGTTTTCCATCTTCTGCCATTTCTGTCAAATCGCGACCAAAGTTATCTAAAACAGGAGTTTTAGATTTCTTGTTTGATTTATTGGCAGGTGTATTAAAACTATCACTTTTCATACTGTCATCGTGTCCAGAATCTTCATTGAACGATTCGTTTCTTGGTAAATTTTCTAAAAAATTTTCGTCTTTTGGTGTCATATCTAAATATTGTTCTTTTGCTATTTCATAATCAATTTTCATCTTATTTAATAGCTTTGTTGTGGGATCGTTTTCGTTTCTCAAAATGCACAACAATAAATGTGCTGTGCTAATTGAGGTGCTTTGAAAAACTTTTGCTTCTAGAAAAGTAGTTTTTAGAGCGCGTTCTGCTTGTCTAGTTAAATGCAAATTTTTCTTTTCTATGCTAGTTTCAGCATTTGGATTTGGCGGACTTAATACTTCAACCTTACGTCGTAGATGGTTTAAATCTACAGAAAGATTGTTCAAAATATTGATTGCCTTTCCGTTGCCATCTCTTAAAATTCCGAGCATAAGGTGTTCCGTGCCAATAAAATCATGACCTAAACGCAATGCTTCTTCCTTGCTGTAGGTAATAACATCTTTTACTCTAGGAGAAAAATTATCATCCATATTTATGTAGTATTATTGAGGTAAATTTAGTAAATTACTTTAATTATTACAAATATCATTCCGTGCAAAACACTTGTCAGTAAATTGACAAAAAAATATTTGAATATAATGCTAATCTTTGGGTAATTTATTAACCATTTTATTAGTTAATTTTGTTAATAAATCATTGAAATTAGTGTTTAAAAATACTTTTAAAAACACCAAAAAGATGTATATTGCACGTTTGAATTCTAAATTAATTTATTTTAAAAATTTATAAATATGTCTGACGGAGAAAAGTTAATTCCTATTAACATTGAAGACGAAATGAAATCAGCTTACATTGATTATTCAATGTCGGTTATTGTTTCTAGAGCATTACCAGATGTGCGTGATGGTTTGAAACCAGTACACAGAAGAGTACTTTATGGAATGTATGATTTAGGAGTTTTTTCTAATAGAGCTCACAAGAAATCCGCAAGAATTGTTGGAGAAGTTTTAGGGAAGTACCATCCACATGGAGATACTTCGGTATATGATGCTATGGTGCGTATGGCTCAAGAATGGAGTTTACGTTATTTATTAATTGATGGTCAAGGTAACTTTGGATCAGTTGATGGTGATAGTCCTGCAGCTATGCGTTACACAGAGGCAAGAATGAAAAAAATGTCGGAAGACATTATGGCAGACATCGATAAAGAAACCGTTGATTTCAAATTGAACTTTGACGATACTTTATATGAACCAACTGTTATGCCAACTCGTGTTCCTAATTTATTAATTAACGGAGCATCAGGAATTGCAGTAGGTATGGCTACCAATATGGCACCTCATAACTTAACAGAAGTTATTGACGGAACATTAGCCTATATTGACAATGAAGAAATTGAAATTGACGAATTAATGAACCATATCAAAGCTCCAGATTTTCCAACTGGTGGTGTGATTTATGGTTATGAAGGTGTTCGTGAAGCCTTTAAAACAGGAAGAGGTAGAATTGTAATGCGAGCTAAAGTTGGCTTTGAAGAAGTTGACGGAAGAGAGTCGATTATTGTAACCGAAATTCCCTACCAAGTTAACAAAGCAGAAATGATTAAGAAAACAGCTGACTTGGTTAATGAGAAAAAAATTGAAGGTATTGCCAATATTCGTGACGAATCGGATAGAAATGGTATGCGTATCGTATATATTTTAAAACGAGATGCCGTTGCTAATGTTGTTTTGAATACCTTATATAAATATACTCAATTGCAATCGTCTTTTAGTGTAAATAATATTGCATTAGTAAAAGGAAGACCTCAAATGTTGAATCTGAAAGAATTGATTCACTATTTTGTAGAGCATCGTCATGATGTTGTAGTTAGAAGAACGCAATTTGAACTAAGAAAAGCCGAGGAAAGAGCACACATTTTAGAAGGTTTAATCATTGCTTCCGATAATATTGATGAAGTAATTGCTTTAATTCGTTCTTCTAAAGATGGTGAAGAAGCAAGAGCTAAATTAACTGAAAGATTTAGTTTATCAGATATTCAAGCTCGTGCAATTGTTGAAATGCGTTTAAGACAATTAACAGGTCTTGAGCAAGATAAACTTCGTGCAGAATATGAAGAAATCATGAAATTAATCAATCACTTGAAAGAATTATTAGCCAGTAAAGAAATGCGTATGGCTTTAATTAAAGAAGAATTGGTTGAAATTAGAGATAAATATGGAGATGAGCGTCGTTCTGTAATTGAATATGCTGGTGGCGATGTTAGTATCGAAGATTTAATTGCCGATGAAAATGTGGTAATTACTATTTCACACGCAGGTTATATCAAACGTACCTCTTTAACAGAGTATAAAACCCAAAATAGAGGAGGAGTTGGACAAAAAAGTGCTGGAACAAGAGATCAAGATTTCTTAGAACATTTATTTGTTGCAACTAATCATAATTATTTATTGATTTTTACACAAAAAGGGAAATGTTATTGGATGCGTGTTTACGAAATTCCGGAAGGAAATAAACAAAGTAAAGGTCGTGCGCTTCAAAACCTAATAAATATTGAAAGTGATGATAAAGTGAAAGCCTTTATTTGTACTCAAGATTTGAAAAATCAAGAATACATTAAAGAGCATTACATTATTATGGCTACTAAAAAAGGTCAGGTAAAGAAAACATCATTAGAAAAATATGCTAAACCAAGAGTAAATGGTGTTGCTGCAATTACTATTAAAGATGGTGATGAATTATTAGGAGCAGAGTTAACTAACGGAAATAGTCAGGTTTTAATTGCAGTTAAATCGGGTAAGTTAGTTCGTTTTGAAGAAGCAAAAACACGTCCTATGGGAAGAACAGCTTCTGGAGTAAGAGGGATTACCTTAAGAGACGAGCAAGATGAAGTAATCGGAATGGTTTCTGTTGACGAAAATAACATTAATGAAACTCAATTATTGGTAGTTACAGAGAATGGTTATGGAAAAAGAACCAAACTTGAAGACGAAGGAGAGGCAATTTACAGAATTACCAATCGTGGAGGAAAAGGTGTAAAAACACTTAATATTACTGAAAAAACGGGTGCATTAGTTTCTATTAACACGGTTACCGATGCTGATGATTTAATGATTATCAACAAATCTGGTTTAACCATCAGAATGGATGTTTCAACATTAAGAGTTATGGGTAGAGCTACACAAGGTGTTCGATTGATTAACTTAAAAGGAAGTGATTCCATTGCAGCCGTTACTAAAGTAATGAAAGATGAAGAGGAAGAAGCTGTAGCAATTGATGGAGAAGAATTAGAAATCGATCCAAATGCAGTTATCGAAGATGATGCTGATGATGACGATATAGTTGATAATCAAGATGAAGAATCAGATGATGCTGAAGACGATTCTGAAGAATAATTCTTTAAAATTAAAATAAAATGCTAAAGCTATGTTTTCCTAATAAATTTTTTGGTGGCATAGCTTTTGTTAACTATCACAATAAACAACAATTAAATAATACCATTATGAAAATAAAACAAATAATAATAGCAAGTACATTATTAGTTTCTGTTGCTTCTTTCTCTCAAAAAGATGAATTGAAAGCGTTAAAAAAATTATATGCAAAAGAAGTATTAAAAGGAGAAGACTTGGCAGAATACAAGAGTTTGGTAACTAAAGTAGCCCCTTTAGCAACTGAAGAAGGTGACAAAGTTTATGCTGAATTTTACAAAATTATGACACCAGTTTTAGATATCAATGCTTTTAGTCAAGATGCTACACTAACACCATTACAGATTCAAATGAAAATGGCTAAAACGGTTACTCCAAAGACAATTTCAGATTTATCTAAAGGGTTAATAGCAACTCTTGATTATGAAAAAAAGGTAGGTAAAAAGATTCAAACGGACGATATTAATGAAACTATTTCTCAATTTAAACCAATGCTATTAAATTATGCAGTTTATTTGGGTAAAGAAGAAAAGCAAAAAGAAGCTTCCGAAGTTTTGTATTCTATTTATCAATTAGATAAGAAAGATGCTGATAATCTTTATTATGCTGCTAGTTATGCTGTAAATGGTAAAGATTATGAAAATTCTTTGAAATATTACAGAGAATTGAAAGCAATAAATTATTCTGGTGAAAAAACGTTGTATTTTGCTAAAAATAAAGCAACCGGATTGGAAGATAATTATACTAAAAAAGAAGATAGAGATAATCTTGTAAAATTAGGAACACACAGCAACCCAAGAGAAGAAAAAGAACCTTCAAAAAAAGCCGAAATCACTAAAAATATTGCATTAATTTTAGTTGAATTAGACAGAAAAGACGAAGCAAAAGCAGCTCTTGCAGAGGCTAGAAAAGAAAATCCAGATGATGTAAATCTAATTACGTATGAAGCAGACATTTATTTAAAAATGAATGATACTGAAAATTATAAAAGATTAATAAATGAAGCGTTGGCAAAAAGTCCTAACGATAAAGTTTTATTATTTAACTTAGGTGTAACAAGTGGAAATGCCAATCAATTGGAAGAAGCTGAAAAATATTATAAAAGAGTAATTGAGATTGACCCAAAATATACAGATGCCTACCTTAATTTATCGGATATCATTTTAAAACCAGATTCTAAAATTGTTAAGGAGATGAATAGTTTAGGTGTTAGTGCTAAAGAACAAAAGCAATATGAAGTTTTAAAAGCTGAACGTCAAAAATTATTTAATAGAGCAATGCCAATTTTAGAAAAAGCACACGAACTAGACCCAACTAATGAAATTGTGAAAAGCAATTTGAAATCAGTTTATAGTTTTCTTGAATTAAACGATAAAGTAAAAGCAATGAATTAATTTTGCTTTTAACCTAAAAAAAGCGTTCAAAAATTGAACGCTTTTTTTGTTATATTATCTTCTTAATCACTCTCAATCGGTGCGTGTGTCTATTAAGTTCGGCATTATAAATTCCTAAATGATCTAATCTATCAATGCGAACTTTGCCACTAGCATGAATGATATAGTTGTTTTCTAACATGATGCCAACATGAATAATTTTGCCTTCTTCATTATCAAAAAAAGCTAAGTCACCAGGCTCACTCTCTTCAATAAAACTTAAAACTTCACCCTGACTGGCTTGTTGCGAAGCGTCTCGAAGTAATTTGTAGCCATTTAATTTGTAAACCATTTGAGTAAAGCCAGAGCAATCAATACCAAATGGTGTTTTTCCACCCCAAAGATAAGGAGCGTTCAAATACATATAAGCGGTATTAATTAAACTAGATTTAGGTTTTATACCACTCACTTTTACTCCTTCAAATTTATAATTTTCTGTATTTATATCACCATGGTTTAAAAAAGATAATGAAGCTCCAAGTGTAATAGGAATAAGTACATTATTTTTTGCAGTAATATATTCAACCAAATCCGAATTCAAAATAATAGCTTCTTTGCAAAGCATTTCATAATTTTCTTTCGAAATTGTCTGGTATTGTTTGTTGTCAATCCAACCTTCATATTCGTCAAAATCCAACTTTACTTTAGACCATTGTTTGTGCTGTTCAAAAATTTCAAAATGTTCTCCAAAAAGTATTTGTGAAACAATTTCGCTTCTATCACTTGGTTCTATTCGTAAAGGAATTGATGATAAATTACAAATGGCAAACATGCAATTTTGTTAGGTTTATAATATTAATTTTTAATTATGCTTTCTCTATAACAATTGCAGATGCACCACCACCACCATTACAGATAGCTGCGGCACCAATTTTGGCATTATTTTGTTGTAAAACATTTATTAGAGTAACCACTATTCTTGCACCAGAGCAACCTAGCGGATGACCTAATGAAACGGCACCACCATTTACATTAACTTTGTCATTTGCTAATCCTAAAATTTTTGCATTTGCTAATCCAACAACAGAAAAAGCTTCATTAAATTCAAAATAATCGACGTCTGAAATAGATAACCCCGCTTTTGTTAATGCTTTGGGCAATGCTTTTGCAGGAGCTGTAGTAAACCATTTTGGTTCTTGAGCAGCATCTGCATAAGATTTTATGTAGGCTAATGGTTTTAATCCTAATGCCAATGCTTTTTCTTCACTCATCAAAACAACTGCAGCAGCACCGTCATTAATTGTTGAAGCATTTGCAGCCGTAACAGTTCCTTCTTTGGTAAAAACGGCACTTAATGTTGGAATTTTATCCAATCTAACGTTAGTATATTCTTCATCTTTTGTCACCATTATTGGGTCATCTTTTCTTTGTGGAACAGCAACAGGAACAATTTCTGAATCAAACTTACCTGCTTCCCAAGCTTTTGCAGAACGCTCATACGATTGAATGGCAAAAGCATCTTGCTCTTCACGAGTAATTTTGTATTCAGAAGCGCACAAATCGGCAGCCACGCCCATTGCATTGTTGTCGTAGGCATCTACAAGTCCGTCTTTTTGCATACCGTCTTGCATAGCGGTTGGTCCAAATTTAACTCCATTTCTTAGGTGAACATAATGCGGAATCATGCTCATGTTTTCCATTCCGCCAGCAACAACAATTTCGGCATCGCCAGTCATAATGGCCTGTGCTCCAAACATAATTGATTTCATTCCAGAGGCACATACTTTGTTAACTGTTGTACAAACAACTTCATTAGACAATCCAGCATAAATGGCAGCTTGTCTGGCTGGTGCCTGACCAACTCCTGCTTGCACTACATTACCCATAAAAACTTCATCTACCAAGTTTGGATCAAGATTAATTTTATTTAAAGCTCCTTTTATTGCAGCAGCACCCAATTGAGGTGCAGGAACAGTTGATAAAGAACCCATAAAGCTTCCGATAGGAGTTCTTACTGCAGCAACAATTACAATTTTTTTACTCATAATTTTATATTATTAACCAAAGGTTTAGATTAGTTTGTTAGTTTGTAATGCAAATTTACTATTTTTTAGGTAAATTTCATTTACATTACTAGATATTCGTTTTTTATTTTAATAGTAATAAAATAAAAATTTCTATTCATTTGATTTTTAAGTATTTCATTAAAATGTGAGAATTATATCAAAAAAAAGCGTTTAAAATGTTGTAAATATTATAATGATAGCTTACATTTGCAACCGCTTAAAGAGAAAAGTTCTTATATCATATATTGAATTTTGGAGAGTTGCCTGAGTGGCCGAAAGGACATGTTTGCTAAACATGCGTATGGGAAACTGTACCAAGGGTTCGAATCCCTTACTCTCCGCTT
>JAIFLT010000014.1 GCA_020048955.1 Flavobacterium sp. | reverse complement strand
ACTTTTTTAGAAGTGAAGACCATCCTAAATTCATGGAATGTGGCGATCAAGTATTGCGTAATTTCCTAAACGGATTGGTAATTCACTTACGCGGAACTAAAGAAAATCCGAAGAATCCTATTGATGTTATTGCAATTCACAAGAAAGAAGCGCAACCAAAAGAGTTCAAAAAATCGGAAGGAACTGCTCCGAAAAAAGAATTTAAGCCAGGTGATTTCAAGAAAAAACCTGCTGCTAAACCTAAATTTGCTGCAAAAAAAACAGTAAAAAAAGTTGAAATTGTAGAGAAAGTACAATACAAAAACGGCAAGAATAAAAAGGACTAAATAATGGATTTAGCTGTTCAAATAAAACAACAATTTCCACATTTTAATGCTGAATTGATTTCAGAAATAGTTCAGCACGCAATAGAAAAAGAAGTTACAAAAGACACTGAATTACTTCGTGAAGGTCAGTTTATTAAAGTAATTCCATTAGTTTTAAAAGGCGTTTTAAAGGTTTATACCAAACACGAAGACAAAGAACTGTTATTGTACTACATTCAACCCAATGAAAGTTGCATCATGTCGTTTTCAGCTGGAATCAACAACCAACCAAGTAAGATTTATGCCGTTACGGAAGAAGATTCGCACTTGCTGTTAATTCCGGCAGAAAAACTTAGCAAATGGACCAAACAATTTCCAGACTTCAATTCGCTTTTCTTTTTGCAATATAACTTACGCTATTCAGATTTACTTGATACCATAAATTCACTTCTTTTTGAAAAACTAGACAAGCGTGTTTTTGATTATTTAAAAGAAAAAGTTTTAGTCACGCAAAACAATCCTTTGAAAATTTCGCATCGTCAAATTGCAAGTGAATTAGGCACTGCAAGAGAGGTAATCAGTAGAATTATTAAGAAATTAGAACTTGAAGGAAAAGTAAAACAGAGCGCAACAACCATAGAAATTTTAGACTTGTGACTTAAGTCACTGCAAAGGTAATTTACTCACCATACATTTGCTTCATATTAATCTTTAAACTTTATTAATTATGAAAAAAAATATGGGTACAGCAGATAAAATAATCCGATTGATTGTTGCTGCAGTGTTAGCGTTCTTATTCTACAACGGAACAATTACTGGAACTTTAGGAATCGTAGCTGTCGTTGCAGCAGCGGTTTTTGCTTTAACCAGTTTAGTAAGTTTCTGTCCGTTATATCCTTTATTAGGAATCAATACTTGTTCAGTAAAAAAGTAAAATAAATAAAAAATCCCGAGGTTCAACTCGGGATTTTTACTTCGTATGTAGTACTTCGTATTTCTAACTTATGAAAGCGCTTTCTGAACTTGGTCTGCCGCTTCTTGAAATTGAACTGCAGATAAAATTGGCATACCAGAATTATCAATTAATTCTTTTGCAATTTCGCCGCTTCTTGAAATTGAACTGCAGATAAAATTGGCATACCAGAATTATCAATTAATTCTTTTGCAATTTCTGCATTTGTTCCTTGTAATCTTACAATGATTGGCACTTTAATTGCGTCACCCATATTTTTGTAAGCATCTACAACTCCTTGAGCAACACGGTCACAACGAACGATTCCTCCAAAGATATTAATCAAGATAGCTTTTACGTTTGGATCTTTTAAGATAATTCTAAAAGCCAATTCCACACGTTTTGCATCAGCCGTTCCACCAACGTCCAAGAAGTTAGCTGGTTCAAAACCAGCATATTTAATCAAATCCATTGTTGCCATTGCTAATCCAGCACCATTTACCATACAACCTACAGTTCCGTCAAGGTCAACATAGTTCAATCCAGCTTCTTTAGCTTCAACTTCAATAGGATTTTCTTCTCTAACGTCTCGCATTTCAGCATAAACTGGTTGACGGTATAAGGCGTTATCGTCAATATTTACTTTGGCATCAACAGCCATAATTTTATTATCCGATGTTTTTAAAACTGGATTAATTTCAAACATTGAAGAATCTGAACCAATGTAAGCAGCGTATAAAGATTCCACAAATTTTGTCATTTCTTTAAAAGCATTTCCAGAAAGTCCTAAGTTAAAAGCGACTCTTCTTGCTTGAAAACCTTGTAATCCAACTTGAGGATCAATTTCTTCAGTAAAAATTAAATGTGGAGTATGCTCTGCTACTTCTTCAATATCCATACCTCCTTCAGTAGAATACATAATCATGTTTCTTCCTGTAGCTCTATTCAATAAAATTGACATATAGAATTCAGAAGTTTCACTTTCACCAGGATAATATACATCTTCAGCAATTAAAACTTTGTGAACCGTTTTTCCTTCTGGTGGAGTTTGTGGAGTAATCAATTGCATTCCTATAATTTGCTCCGAAATTGTAGTTACTTGCTCTAGGTTTTTAGCCAACTTAACGCCCCCACCTTTTCCTCTTCCACCTGCGTGAATTTGAGCCTTGATAACATACCATTGCGTGCCCGTTTCAGTAGTCAATTGTTTTGCAGCAGCAACCGCTTCTACAGGATTATTAGCAACAATTCCGCGTTGAATGCGCACACCATATTTTGCTAAAATTTCTTTCCCTTGATATTCGTGAATATTCATAAGTATTAGTTTGTCGTTTAAAAAGTTTCACAAAAGTAATTAAATAGAATGAAACCAAAAAGAAATGTATATCAATTTAGTAACTTTATTATAGAAATAATTAGGAGCGAATGGTTTGGGTTTTTTCAGCAATCCATTTTCCTGCTACAGGAACTCGCTTTTTTCTAATGTTGATTTCGAGAGCATTTCGACTGGCTCTATGTGACACCTCAACCAACATTAGAAAAAGAGCTCAAACAATTCCAGTATCAGGGCTATATTGTTATGGTATTGAAAAAAAATCAATACAAAAATTACCACATTCACATAAATGTTAAACCAATTTGAAATACTTATTTGATGCACTATATTTGCAAAAGTTATGAGTTACAATTTAAAAATACTTGACAGTAAACTTTTTAAACTCATAAACTTTTAAACTCATAAACTTTAAAAAAAAAAAAAATCATGCAACCAAAAGAGTTACTTACGCTTGCCGAAGAATTTGGCAGTCCGTTGTACGTTTACGACGCTACAACCATTGAGCATCAGTATAATCGTTTGACAGCTGCATTTTCTAAGGTGGAAAACCTTCGAATTAATTATGCAATGAAAGCTTTGTCAAACATCACGATTTTGAAGTTGCTAAAGAAGTGTGGCTCTGGTTTAGACACGGTTTCTTTTCAAGAAGTACAACTTGGTTTACATGCAGGTTTCACTCCAGATAAAATTATATTTACACCCAACGGAGTTTCCTTTGAAGAAATTGAAGAAGTAGCCAAATTAGGCGTTCAAATAAACATTGATAATCTTTCGGTTTTAGAACATTTTGGAACTAAATATCCAAAAGTTCCTGTTTGTATTCGTATCAATCCACACGTTATGGCTGGTGGAAATGAGAATATTTCTGTTGGACATATTGATAGTAAATTCGGAATTTCAATTTATCAAATTCCACACGTTTTGCGTATCGTTGAAAATACTAAAATGCACATCAACGGAATTCACATGCACACCGGTTCCGATATTTTGGATATCGAAGTTTTTCTTTATGCAGCCGAAATTCTATTTGACGCGGCAAAACAATTCAAAGAATTAGATTTCCTTGATTTCGGTTCAGGATTCAAAGTTCCCTACAAAAAAGGTGACATAGAAACTAATATCGAAGAACTTGGAAAAAAATTAACGAAACGCTTTTTAGCTTTCGAAAAAGAATATGGTAGAACATTAACGCTAGCTTTCGAACCTGGAAAATTCTTAGTGAGTGAAGCTGGATTTTTCTTAGCCAAAGTGAATGTAGTTAAACAAACCACCTCAACCGTTTTTGCTGGAATTGATAGTGGTTTTAATCATTTAATTCGACCAATGTTTTATGGTTCGCAACACCAAATTGAAAACATTTCTAACCCAAAAGGAAAAGAACGTTTTTGTTTTAATCATTTAATTCGACCAATGTTTTATGGTTCGCAACACCAAATTGAAAACATTTCTAACCCAAAAGGAAAAGAACGTTTTTACACCGTTGTTGGTTACATCTGCGAAACCGATACTTTTGCCAACAACAGAAGAATTGCCGAAATAAAAGAAGGCGATGTTTTATGTTTCAAAAATGCTGGAGCTTATTGCTTTTCAATGTCATCTAACTACAATTCACGTTTTAAACCAGCCGAAGTTCTATGGAAAGATGGCAAAGGTCATTTAATAAGTAAAAGAGAAACCTTTGAAGATTTGATTAAAAATCAGGTTGTGGTTGAAGTTTAAAATTTGTATTTTTGTTAGAACGTGACTTTATGCATTGAGTCTATTTATGAGTTGTGCGTCATTTTAGCCGAACGAAACGAAAAACCAAAAGTTTGAAAAAATTAATCAATTATTCTAACGAAAAAATATTTACTAGACTATTAAATAATAAGTCAAATGATAATTATTGGAATTATATTAGTGAATTAAGAAAACGAAAAACAAAAGATATTTTTGAAAAAAGCATTTTACTAATTGAATCTGAAATTGCAAAAGAAAGAATTATTGGAATTGATGTTTTGGCTCAATTTGGTTTTCCAAGATTACACAAAAATATAATCTTAAAAAAGTTCTTTAATTTACTAAAAAATGAAAGCGATAAATACGCAATAAGTTCTATATTTTATGGAATTGGTCACAACAATGAAAACTTAACTGTCAAACAAATTGATTTGCTTTGTTCATTTAAGAAACATAAAAGCAGTAGGATTAGATATAGTTTAGCTTTTGCATTATTTACAAAACAAGAACCTAACGCAATTCAAACATTAATCGAATTAAGTAAAGATAGAGATTATGAAATTAGAGATTGGGCTACTTTTGGTCTTGGAACTCAGATAGAAATTGATAATGTAGAAATTAGAAATGTACTTTGGAAAAGAATTAATGACAAATACGAAGGTCCAAGGTTTGAAGCGATATTTGGTTTAGCAAAAAGAAAAGATTTAAGAATAAAAGAAATATTAATAACTGAACTTGAAAACATTGATGAATTTGGTTCTTTAATATTGGAAGCAATTGAGGAATTAAATGATAAAGAATTTATTTTACTTCTTGAAAACCAAATTAATACCAATAGAGTTGAAAAAAGAGTAAATGAAGAATGGTTAACAAATACTTTAGAAAAAATTAAAAACGAACTTAAGCGGTTTTAAGAAATTGGGGTGAAGTGTAAAATTTTGTATTTTGATAAACGTAATTGCGTGATTTGCGTATATTTATGAGTTGTGCAACATTTTACCCGAACAGAAACTAAAATGGAAAAATATTCAGATTTTGCAATTAGAACTTGTAACGAATTCAAAGAAATTCAGAAAGACTTTGTTGAAACTTACGATTTGAATAGTTACTCAGAATGGTTTTATGATGAAGAAACTTCACTTATCACTTTTAAAAAAAAAGAAGGTGAACTTAACTTTGAATATATTCCAATTGGAAGTTATTCCAATTCGACCAAAACTTGGCTTTGGGCTTGGGATAATAAAGAACTAGTTCATAATAACAAACTAAAAACAATTTTAGTAAAAAAGTTTGGAGAAAAACAAAATTATTCTGAATTAACCGAAGGTTATTTTGAAGCTGATGAATATATCGGTTGGGAATTAACGTCTATAACTTTTGATTTAATTGAGGCAATTGGTTCTTATAGAATTGTGAATGAAAACAATCTTGAAATTTATTTTCTAATAACTGACGAAATTGAAAATGATTTTGTTGAAGAACTTAAAAAGATAAACAAAAACAAAACAGAAAAACTTATTCAATGTAAAAAACATGGAAAAAGTAGACACGCATTTATTTGTCAACATCTGAACGAAAATGAAAAAACAGGTTTTAAAGAATCTTTCGAAACAGAAATTGGAATGTATTTAGAAGAAGATGACGATTTATCTGCGTGGTGTAATAAATGCGAAGAAATTAGAAGTAAAGCTGATGGTTGGTATGATGAGAATATGGAAATTGCCAAAATAAAAATAGTTTGTGAAAATTGTTACTTTGAAATCAAAGAATTCAACAATAAATAATAAAAACGTCGCACAAAAGCCGTTAGATATTGCACAACTACCATTTTTCAAAAAATAATTTCAAAATATAAAAATCAAACCTTCTTAAAACTATTTTAAGAAGGTTGTTTTTATAAAGTAAAATCTATAAAATCAATGCAACGGTCGTTTTTTAATCATTCCGCCTTTGGTATCTTTTATAGCATGTTGCACTACAAAGGCTTCCTCATCAATTTTATCAATTTCAAGAAGTAATCGTGTTACTTCTAGACGAGTTACTACGCAAAAAAGGATTTTATTCTCATTAAAATTTACACCTGTTTTTCCATAACCGCTTTCTGAATTGTAAACCGTTACACCACGACCTAATTTATCGATTATGGCTTGTTTGACTTCGGCTGCATTTCTTGAGACTATGGTTACGCCAATGTATTCTTCAATACCATTAATGATGAAATCAACTGTTTTGGATGCTGCAAAATAGGTCAACATCGAATACATTGCGGT
This sequence comes from Flavobacterium sp., assembly GCA_020048955.1. Taxonomy (GTDB): domain Bacteria; phylum Bacteroidota; class Bacteroidia; order Flavobacteriales; family Flavobacteriaceae; genus Flavobacterium. The sequence continues at coordinate 21,595 of JAIFLT010000014.1, read as the reverse complement.
TTCAACACTAACTAATAATGCAGAAAAGGAAAACAAAATCACATTGAAAACCGAGATAAAATCACCTACCGAAAGACTTGTTTTTTTACTTACATAGATTGCCAAAACCTCTGTTCCGTCAATAACTGCACCACCACGTATGGATAAAATCACCTACCGAAAGACTTGTTTTTTTACTTACATAGATTGCCAAAACCTCTGTTCCGTCAATAACTGCACCACCACGTATGGCGAAACCAATTCCGGCACCGAGAAAAAATCCGCCAAAAACAGATATTAATAATTTATCAGTGGTAATAGCTGGCAAAGTGATGAAATGCACCAAAAGTGATAATGCTAAAATGGCTAAAGCGCTTTTAACAGCAAACTCCATTGATATTTGCTTAGCTCCAATAATGATGAATGGTAAATTGATTAAAACAATCAAAAATGATAATTCAACACCAGTCATTATCTCTGTAAGAAGTGATAATCCCATTGCGCCACCATCTAAAAAGTTGTTTGGTAAAAGAAATTCTTTCAATCCAATGCTCGCCATTACAACACCTATACATATCAAGATAAAATCTTTTATGTGACGCGTGTAAACTAATTGTGGAATTCTACCGCTTTTTGTAACTAAGGCATCAAATATCAATTTCATACTTTTTCATTTTAGCACAAGTTACTAAATTTTGAAACTAATGAAAAGTGAGATGAAAATTTTTAACAATACTTTAGTTTTTAGCAAAAAGTTCTGTCAATACCTCACTTTTAGTGCTATTTGGCATTGTGATTTTTAGTAATTGTGATAGTGTTGGCGCAATTTGAGTAATCACTTTTTTATCATGTGATGCACCTTTTTTGATATTCCAGCCATAAAAAATTACTGGAACATGAGTATCATAAGAATAAGGCGAACCATGAGTAGTTCCTGTAATTCCATATTCCATATAACCTGGTTTATATACGAAATACAACTCGCCATTTTGTGTTGGATCATAACCTTTTGAAACGAATTCCAATAATTCATCGTTGGTTGATGCAGTTAAAATTTCTTCTTCAGTATAAACTCGTTTTACGTACTCTTTTGTATATAAAAAATCTTTGAATGATTGCTTTACTTTAGCAAAATCCAATTCTTTAGTTTTAATTAAATCTTTATCAAAAAAGACATTGAAACTATCGTATTTCAAAATCAAATCTTCCCCAAAAGTAGCTTTAGAAAAGTCTTTTAAATCACACGAAACATTTTTATAATTGATATTATTTACCTGATATTTATTATCTTTTAAATGAGTAACATTTTCTGCTCCAGCGTGATCAGCGGTTAGAAAAACTAAATAATTATCTTTACCAACAGTCTTGTCTAAATAATTTAAAAAATTGGCTATTGTTTCATCCAAGCGTAAGTAAGTATCTTGAATCTCAATAGAGCGCGGACCAAAAGTATGGCCTACATAATCGGTTGATGAAAAACTTACTGCTAGAAAATCGGTAATTTCATCTTTTCCAAGCAGTTCTTTTTCTATAGCTTTTTTTGCAAAATCAGCGAGAAGATTATTTCCATATGGACTAACTCTAATAACTCCAGGATCATTATTATCTAACATTTCTTTCATATTGTATGGGAAGAATGGTGTTTTTTTATACAATTTTCCTTCATAAGGATTATCATCTGGAAGACTTTCGTTGTAAGTTTCTTTAGATTTTAATAAATCCCATCCTTTATTGGTATAGTCTAAATATTTTTTCTCTTTATTAAAATCATCTACCCAAGTTGGCAATTTATCTCCATAAAAAGTACTTGAAATAAACTCACCTGTTTTACAATACCAAAAAGCCCAATCTGCAAAATGTCCAGCAGGAAGAATTGCACCTCTATCTTTAATACTAATTCCGATAACCTTTCCTTTGAAATTTGTAGCCAATTTTAATTCGTCTGTAATGGTGGTACTTTGTAAATTTCTTGGCGACATTTTTCCTTCGGTTTCTGTTCCAGGAACTAATGTTGAAACCGTTGCATCATCTGTACAATAAACTTCTTTTTTTAAAGTTCTGTGAAACCATTCATTACTTACAATTCCGTGCATTGATGGAGTTGTTCCAGTATAAACCGATGCATGCCCTGGAGCTGTGTAGGTTGGCATATAATTATAATGCGCATTATGAAAAGTATATCCATTATTGATCAAACGCTTGAAACCATTTTCTGAAAAATCGCTTTCAAATCGGTATAAATATTCCATTTTCATTTGATCCACAACTATTCCTACTACTAATTTTGGGCGTTCTTGTGCTTGATTTTTTAATGAAATAAAAGAAAGAAAAACAAAAAGGAATAACTTTTTCATGGAAATAAATATTTGTACAAAAATAGGGATTTGAAAGGAAATAGAGGTAAAGTTATTCTTAAGAATTTATAAAATCAAAAGAGATTCAAAATTGAACCTCTTTTCTATTATAATGTAGTAACTTCTTTTTTGGCAAATTCAAACTCTGTAATAATATCTTTTATAATTTCGCCTACAGGTTTTATTTCATGAATTAATCCAGCTATCTGACCAATTTCTAGTTCGCCCTCAACTAAATCACCTTCAAACATGCCGCGTTTGGCTCTTCGTTTTCCTAAAAGCGTTTCCAAATCTTCTTTGGCAGGACATTTGGCATACAATTCTTGCAAATCGTTATAAAACTTATTCTTAATTAATCGAACTGGAGCTAATTCTTTTAAGGTTAATTGTGTTTCGCCTTCACCAGTTTCGATAACTGTTTTCTTAAAATTATCATGGGCTGAACTTTCTGTAGAAGCTACAAAACGACTTCCCATTTGAACACCATCAGCACCAAGAACCATTGCTGCCAACATTCCACGACCAGTTGCAATTCCACCAGCAGCAATTAGTGGAATAGAAATATTTTCCTTAACCATTGGAATTAAAGTTAACGTTGTTGTTTCTTCTCTTCCGTTGTGTCCGCCAGCTTCAAAACCTTCTGCAACTACTGCATCAACTCCTGCTTCTTGTGCTTTTAGAGCAAATTTAGAGCTGCTAACAACATGAACAACAGTAATTCCGTTGGCTTTTAAATGTGATGTCCAAGTTTTAGGATTTCCAGCCGATGTAAAAACAATCTTTACTCCTTCTTCAATAATTATTTGGATTATTTCTTCAATATTTGGATACAACATCGGAACATTTACCCCAAAAGGCTTATCGGTTGCTTTTTTGCATTTTTGAATGTGTTCTCTCAAAACGTCAGGATACATAGAACCTGCACCAATCAATCCTAATCCTCCAGCATTACTCACTGCACTTGCTAATTTGTAACCCGAATTCCATATCATTCCACCTTGAATAATAGGATATTGTATGTTGAAAAGTTGTGTTATTCTGTTCATTGAATCGAAATTCAGAAATTAATTTTTGATGATTGTTCCTTGAAGTGCTTTTTGCGAAGTTGAAATTGTAAAGTAATAAATTCCTGCATTTAAGTTTTCTAATGAAAGATGTTGAATTGGATTTTCAATATTTTTTGATAAAACGAGTTGACCTAAATTATTGTAAAATTTTACAGACGAACCAAGAACAAAATCAGGAGAAGCAAAAGTTACTGAAGCATTTGTTGGATTTGGAAAGAATTGAAATTGCTCAATTTGATTTTCACCAAGATAAAGAAGAGCGTTTTGCAAAGCCAATTGAAAATCTGGAATGCCATAACCAAATTGTGTGGTAGGATTGGTAAATTTATCTCCAGATTGTCTTACAAAATCTACCACTTGCTGATTAGTAAGATTGGGAACGGCTTGCCAAAAACTAGCAATCATTCCTGCCATAACCGGGCATGAGAAAGATGTGCCACTTGCCGTAACAATAGCTCCATCGGTATTAGAAATCGTTGTTGATTGACCTTTAGCCATAACATCGGGCTTTACTCTTCCGTCAAACGATGGTCCTATAGAGCTAAAAGTAGCGTAAGTTTCGTCAAATCTAACGGCACCAACGGCAAGAACATTTGTAGCCTCTGCTGGAACTCCAATATGTGGATCTGCAGAGTTACCAGTATTACCTGCACTGGCAACAACTACCATTCCTTTAGAAAAAGCAATATTAGCACCTTTAGAAGCGAAAGCACTATTTCCGGTCATTTGTGAATAAGTATAACTATAATTTGGATTATCATAGCCAAAGTATCCTAAAGAAGTTGAAATAATATCGGCTCCTAACCTATCGGCTTCTTCTGCGGCTTCCACCCAATAACTTTCTTCAACTGGATTTTCTTCAGAAACATCTTCTGTAACGAATAAATAATAGTTAGCGTCAGGAGCAGTTCCTACCAATTGATTTTCAACATAGCCACCCATACATGATAAAACCATTGTTCCGTGATTATGCAAACTATACACATCGGTGCTTTGACTTACATAATTGTATCCGCCGAGGATTAAATTATTGTTGAATAATCTTTGAAAAGGTTGCGCCGTATTAACATTTAAAAAACCCGAATCAAGAACTGCAATTACTTTACCGGTTCCGGTATAATTCGCTTGATGTAATAAATGTCCGTTAAGCATTTCTATTTGATTAGCTGAATTCCCGTATGCAAAAGTTGTTTGCACATTCAATTGCTTATTGACTGGTTTATTTTTTTTTGTAATTGCAGTTTTTGCATTTAGAGAATTATCAGCAAAAACGATTTGACTAACAAAAGGAAGATTTTCTAATGCGTTAATATCGGTTTCAGAACCTCTTACATGAACGCAATTTAGCCATTTTGATTTGGCTTTGACAGTAATTCCTGTTGCAGCATCTACTTGATCTATATAGGTTTGTGCAATTGGAACATCATTAACATTTAATGCTATTCCTTGAGCCGTTCTTCTGTCTATAGCCCTTTGGGTTAGCATCGTTAACGGATTGTTTAAATAAGTTTGTGCATTAGGTTTATCACTAAAATATACCCAAGCATCTTCTTGGGAAAAAGAAATGAATGACACTAATAAAGCAATTAAAAGTAGGATTTTCTTCATAGCTTTTATTTTAAAAAGTACTAAATTACGAAATTACTCCCGAACCAACTAATTCATCTTCAATATTCCATGCAACAAATTGTCCTTCTGTAATGGCAGATTGTGGTTGATCAAAGTAAACATATAGTCCGCTTTCAAATTGATGTAAGGTTGCTTTTTGCAATTCTTGTCTATAACGAATTCTCGCCATTACAGGCATTGACTCGCCATTTTTAAGTTTTAAATCTTCTCTTATCCAGTGAATTTCTGATGAATTTACTTTCAATGCCTTTTTGAACAAACCAGGATGTTGATGCCCTTGACCAGTGTAAATTGCATTTAATTTAACATCAGTAGCAATAATAAAAAGGGCTTCTTTTGTACCTCCTACGTTCAATCCTTTTCGTTGACCTATAGTAAAATAATGAGCGCCTTGATGCTTTCCAACTACTTTTCCGCTTTCTGAATTATATTGAATTGAAGTTGATTCAAAAATTAGTTCTTCTTCTAATGAATTAAAAACAGGCTTTGAAATGTTGTAAATTTCGCTAACGGCAGGAATTTCATAAATCAAACCTTCCTTTGGTTGCAATTGTTGTTGCAAAAATTCGGGCAAGCGCACTTTTCCGATAAAACATAGTCCTTGAGAATCTTTCTTTTCTGCCGTAACTAAATCTAACTGCATCGCTATTTCTCTAACTTGTGGTTTAGTTAACGCACCAATTGGAAATAAAGACTTAGCTAATTGTTGTTGAGATAATTGACAAAGAAAATACGATTGATCTTTATTATCATCTTTACCTGAAAGCAATTGATAAACAGGCTTTCCATCAACTTCAATTTCTCCTTTTCTGCAATAATGACCTGTTGCCACAAAATCGGCACCAAGTGTTAATGCAATTTTCATGAAAACATCAAATTTAATTTCGCGATTGCAAAGAACATCTGGATTTGGAGTTCGTCCGTTTTCATATTCCTTGAACATGTAATTGACAATTTTTTCTTTGTACTGCTCGCTTAAATCTACTGTTTGAAAAGGAATTCCAAGTTTTTCTGCAACTAAAAGCGCGTCGTTACTGTCTTCAAGCCACGGACATTCATTAGATATTGTAACAGAATCATCATGCCAATTTTTCATAAAAAGACCGATTACATCATAGCCTTGCTCCTTCAATAAATAAGCCGCAACGCTAGAATCTACCCCACCAGAAAGTCCGACAACAACACGTTTCATTTAATTGATTTAATTTGAATACAAATTTACATTAATAAAAATAAAAAAAGTATATGCATTAATTGTTAAAATATATACTTTGGTAAATATTATTTATTATTAAATTATCTGTCTTCCTCTCGAGTCATTGGCTTTTTAACAAACTTTCTAACCTTTTGTTTGCTCATATCTTCTTTGACTCTTTTTCCGTTTTTGAAAAACTCCCAAATACCTTCTTTTTTTCCGTTTACAAAATTTCCTTTTGCCATTACAACATTATCAGAACTTTTAAAGACCGCCAGACCATCGAATTCTCCATTTTTATAGTTACTTTCCTCAATGATTATTCCGGTTTCAGTATATTTTTTGTAAGCGCCATTTTTGATTCCTGCTGTGTAATTACATTCTTCTGCAATTTTTCCGCTCACATAAAATACTTTTCTAAGGCCTTCTAACTTTCCGTTTTTGTAAAATTCTTGAGTCATGATTTGCGGCGAATCTTCGTGATAATATTTCCATTCACCTTCGTATTTTTTATTTACTACTTTTCCTTCACTTACTTTATTTCCTTTTTGATTATAGAAAATTGTGTAGCAAGAATTATCTTTTGCATTGAACTCTCTTGTAGCAATTACAGATCCTGCTTTTGTATCGTCAAAAAACTTGAATATTCCAATTTCTTTTCCGTGATTAAATGTTCCTTCATATCGAGGGCGTTTAGATTCTTCGTAAACCCCTTTCCATGTGCCATGCTTTTTGCCTTTTTCATCTAACTTATTAGTATCTTGAGAATAAATTGATGTAAAAGAAAATAAAAAATAAAATATATATTTCATTGCTGTAGCGTTTATTTATAAACGGAAGTTCGTTTAAAATAGTATAAAAAAAACTGCCTTATTATAAAAAAGGCAGCTCAAAAATTTATTTCTTATTTAATTTCTTTTGTTCTTCGGCTTGTTCCATCATTTCTCTCATTTTCTTTTGGAACTTACTTTCTGTTTTTGGTTTGGTTTTATTCTCTTGAATTTTAGCATGAATTTTATCACTATCAATAAAATATTTCTTGATAACTAACATGATTCCAATGGTAATTAAGTTAGAAATAAAGTTATACAAACTCAATCCTGAACCGTAGCTGTTGAAGAAAATCAACATCATAATTGGTGAAAGATAAATCATGATTTTCATAATCTTACCCATGTCTGGCATACCTTCTTGTGGTGGTTGCGCCATGGCTTGATCGCCTGATGTCATTTTCATGTAAAAGAAAATTGCTATTGCAGCCAAAATTGGAAACAAACTCACGTGATCTCCATATAATGGAATATTGAAAGGTAATTTGAAAATTTGGTCAAATGATGATAAATCTTCTGCCCAAAGGAATCCTTTTTGTCTTAACTCAATTGCTGATGGAAAAAACTGGAAAGAAGCATACATAAACGGCAACTGAATTAATGCTGGAATACAACCAGCCATTGGGTTTACGCCGGCTTTGTTGTATAATTTCATTGTTTCTTGTTGTTTCTTCATTGGATCTTTTGCAAATTTTTCTCCCAATTCTGTAATTTCTGGACGCAATACTTTCATCTTAGCTTGTGATAAGAACGATTTGAAAGTAATTGGCGACATGGCAATCTTGATAATAATTGTAAATAGAATTATGGCTATTCCTAATCCCATAAACGAACTCAAAAATCCGAAAAGTGGTATAAAGATTAATTTGTTTATCCAACCAAAAATTCCCCAACCTAATGGAACGATGTCTTCGATATTTTTATCGTATTTATTCAACAACTTATAATCCGTTGGACCATAATACCAATTCATTTTGTAATCTAACTCGCCATTTTTGAAAGCCAAAGGCAAGGTAGTTTTAAATTGTTTTGTAAAAACCGTATCAATTTTAGCATCGTTAACTAAATCTGTAGAACTAACTTTTACATTCTCAATTGGTGTTTGAGATAGTAAAATAGAACTAAAAAAATGTTGTTTGTAAGCAATAAATGTTGCTTTTTCTAGGGTTTCATCTTCTTGTTTTCCACGTCCAGCATAATCTACTTTTTCATCGTTTTCAAAATACATTTCGGTATATTGATTTTCATAAGAAACGCTTTTTTCATTGCGATAGGTTTTTAAATCCCATTGTAAATCGGCTGTTTTTGAAGTATTTAAAACTTTGCTTAATCCTTGAGAACGAACGTCAAAATCTAACATATAATTGTTAGCTTTTAGCACATATTTATATTCTAAAAACTCGTTGACGCCAGATTTTAACTTCATGGAAAGAATTTGATCGTTTCCGTTTTTAGTTAAAGTTGGTTCAAAGAATAAGTCTTTAGTATTAAGAACTCGATTGTCTTTGGTTTGAAGTTCTAGATTAAAATTGGCGTTATTATTTTTGATTAACTCTACTAATTGTCCTGAATTTTTTTCGAATTTCTTGTAGTTTTTTAGAACTGCTTCAGCAATGTATCCACCTTTATTGGCTATTTTTAGAGTTACCAATTCGTTTTCAATGGTAGTGAAACTTTCTTTTGCTGAAGGCAATGTTGCAGAATAAGCAAAACTTCCTAAAGCACTACTAAGTTTTTGAAGTTTTGCTGTATCACTAACAGTAGTATCTACAACGGTTTGCAGCACTTGTTTAGTGGAAACTTCTTTAGCTTTTTTGGCTTTATCAATTTTTTCTTGCTTGATTTTTTGGGCTTGTTCTTCTTGTGCCGTTTTTTGACTATTGTACATCATCCACATGATAATCCCGAAGATTAAGGCGAAACCAATAATCGAATTTAAATCAAATTTTTTTTGTTCCATAATATGCTGAAATTGTTTCAGTATCTTAAAATTAATATATAAATTAGTCGTTGTGTTGACTTCTTTGTTTCATGTGTTTAATAATAAAGTTTTTGAAACTCTATTTTAGTAACCTTTAGTTTTATCATTTAGCCCTGATGCAAGGGAAAAGCTCCCGATTTTATCGGGACTTTGGAAAGGCAGCAGGAAAATGGTTTACAAAAATTACTACTGATTCGCTCCAAAATAAAACAACTTGTAGTCCGTTTTTAATTTTTATCATTAGAGACCGACTCAATGCGTTTTATCTACTTTTTATTTTTTACCATTGCGGCCACAAAGCTAATCTACTTTTTATTTTTTACCATTGCGGCCACAAAGCTAACAAAAATTGGCTGTGGATTGGCAACAGTGCTTTTGTACTCTGGATGGTATTGCACTCCGATGAAAAATGGATGATTTTTAATCTCTACAATTTCAACCAAATTGGTATCTGGATTGATTCCGGAGCTTATTAATCCTGCATTTTCTAATTGGGTGGCATACTTATTATTATATTCATATCGGTGACGATGACGCTCAGAAATTTGTGTTTTTCCATAAATTTGATGTGCCAAAGTGTTTTCTTTCAAATTACATTTCCATGAACCTAAACGCATTGTTCCTCCTTTGTCGGTGACGGTTTTTTGTTCTTCCATCAAATCGATAACTGGATGGGTTGTGTTTGGATTCATTTCTGTAGAATTGGCATCGGCTAATCCTAAAATAGTTCTGGAATATTCTATAACGGCCATTTGCATTCCTAAACAGATTCCGAAAAATGGTAAATTATTTTCACGTGCATAACGAACGGCTTCTATTTTACCTTCTATTCCTCTTTCTCCAAAACCTGGAGCCACAAGAATTCCGTCGATTCCTTTTAGTTTTTCAGCAATGTTATCGCTATCAATATATTCTGAATGTATGCTAATGATATTTACTTTAGTTTCATTAGAAGCTCCAGCGTGAATAAATGCTTCTAAAATTGATTTATAAGAATCTTGTAATTCTACATATTTTCCAATTAATCCAACATTTATAGTATGTTTTGGATTTTTTAATCGGTGTAAAAAGGTGTTCCAGTTTTCTAAATCGGGTGTGTTCTTTTGCGGTAAATCTAATTTTTTTAGAGCTACTACATCCAATCCTTCTTCAAGCATCAATAACGGAACTTCATAAATCGTTGATGCGTCTATGGATTGAATAACAGCTTCACGTTTTACATTACAAAACAAAGCTAGTTTTTGACGAATTTCATCGGACAATTCGTGTTCGGTTCTACACACTAAAATATCGGCTTTGATACCGCTTTCCATCAATGTTTTTACGGAGTGTTGTGTTGGTTTAGTTTTTAATTCACCGGCTGCAGCCAAGTAGGGTACTAAAGTTAAATGAATTACTATTCCGTTACTTTCGCCCAACTCCCAAACCAATTGACGCACCGATTCGATGTAAGGAAGTGATTCAATATCACCAACGGTTCCTCCAATTTCAGTAATTACAATATCAAAATCGCCTGAATTCCCTAGCAATTGCATACGTTCTTTAATCTCATTTGTGATGTGAGGAACAACTTGAACTGTTTTTCCTAAAAACTCACCACGACGTTCTTTTTCAATAACAGAGAGATAAACTCTTCCGGTAGTTACATTGTTTGCCTGTGATGTTGGAACGTTTAAAAACCGCTCGTAGTGACCCAAATCTAAATCTGTTTCTGCTCCATCATCAGTAACATAACATTCGCCATGTTCATAAGGATTCATGGTTCCTGGATCGACATTTAGATAAGGATCAAATTTTTGAATGGTTGTTCGGTAACCTCGTGCTTGTAATAATTTTGCCAAAGATGCTGCGATAATTCCTTTACCCAAGGAAGAAGTCACACCGCCTGTAACAAAAATGTATTTCGTTTGATTCATTGTTTTTTTTTTAGGACAACTGTTTGGCTGTCCTTAATTGTTGTGTTGGTTATTGCCCTTCACTTCGACTATGCTCAGCATAAACTTAGCTCAGGGTAAATTGATCTTGTAAAAAACGATGCAAAAATAAGAATTTAAAATGGATTATTAGACTTTTAGATTATTGGATTGTTAGAAAAAAATCCTAACATTTAATAATCAAAAAATCTAACGATCTGTCTTCGGATATTGCTTTTTAATGTTGCGAATTAACTCTTCTAAACCGTTTAATTTGAGTTCGTAAACGAGTTTGAGTTGTTCGCCAAGCTGCCCATTTGGTAAACGATTATTGTTAATCCAAACTAAATAATACTCTGGTAAGTCAATAAGATATTTACCTTCGTACTTCCCGAAAGGCATTTTGGTGTGAGCGAGTTTGATTAAGAATTTTTGTTGGTCGTCCATTGGGAAAGGTTACGAGTTGAAAGTTGCGGGTTACGGGTTACGTGTTTTAATTGTTTTGTAATAATTTTTAAGATAACTTTCAATTTCCCATTAAAACAATTACTTTTTACTAATTGAAACCTCAAATCTTAAACTCGAAACTTTCAACTCGAAACTCGCAACCTATTTATTTCCAATTGAAAACAATTTCTTTCTTAATATCTGGATGCAAACTATAGAAAACTGGACAAGTCATTGCCGTTCTTTCTATAATGGTTTTCGTCTTCTCGTCTGCAACTAAGTTCATATTGAAAGTAACGTGAATTTCTGTGATTCTTCTTGGTTCAGTTCCCATGATTTTGGTTACTTCTGCCGTTGAATTTGAAAAATCTACTTCTAAATCGCGTGCTTTTATTCCCATAACGGTAAACATGCAACTGGCTAAACCATTAGCAACAGTGTCTGTTGGAGAAAATGCTGCACCTTTTCCGTTGTTATCAATTGGCGCATCTGAAATAATCTCGGAACCTGACTGTAAATGAATGGAAGAAGTGCGTAAATCTCCTAAATAAGTTACTTTGGAAGTTGCCATTATTGTGCTTGTTTTATGGTTAAATCTTCGTCGTAGTAAAGAATATAAATACCCTTATTAGTGAAACCTCCTGAAATTTTCTTAGCGTAATCAAATTTACTTTCTACTTGTTCGGTAGCATCGTCATTGATAGATTCTTCAAAAGGCTTGTCTTGTGCTAATCGCAACATGGTATCAAAAGTTAAATCGAAACCACGAACAGCATACTGATTTGGAAGTATTTTATTTTTCTTTTTAAAAGCTCTCTCAAATTTTTGTGCTTCATCAGAATCGTTGTCTTTTGTTGCTGATGGATAAGCCATTTTTAATTTTGTCAATCGAGACAAAGCAATTTCTTCAAAATCAAGAGTTTCGTTGGATTCTAAAATTACCAATTGCACTTGATAATCTTTCATAACACTTGACATTGCTGATGTTGTAGTAAAAATAGTTCCTGTTTTTTCGGAAGCCATTACTACATAATTCATTCTGTCTTTTACAAAATGCTTTTTAATACTATCTGCTACAAAGCCACCTTTGTCGGTAACTCCAACTATTTTAACCTCTTTTTCAAAATCTTGAATATACTCTTTTATGGAGTTTTTTTTAGGATCAATTACTGCTATTATATTTCCGTTTTTAGATTGCATGTAACTAAACATGGCACCTTTAATAGCATCGGCATGAGGCATTGCTTGGAACAAATTTTTATAGGATTTTCCTTCATCTCTTGACAAAGGTGAAATTACAGGAATGTTTTTGTTCTCTAACGCATCGGCTACTTTTTCGACATTTACTTGATAGAACGGACCAATAATGGCATCAATTGATGAAAAATCATTATTATAAATAACTGAAAGAGCACTGGTTGAATTTTTTGTTTCTTGAGAATCGTATATTTTAATATCCAAATTCATTCCGAGAACTTTGGCAGAATCTATAGCCATTAAAGCTCCTGCATAAAAATCTAAAGTCATGTTTAGAAATTTATCTTTCTTTAATCGTTCAGAAATTGAAGTTACCGAATCGTTTTGAATCTTTGAAGCATTAAAAGGTAAAAACAAGACTAATTCTTTTCTTTCTTGATTTGAAATAGATTTTGTTAAGTCTTTCAAACTGTTTTTTGTTTCTTTAGTAAACGAAAGTGTTGCGGGCACTTTTAGAATCATTCCTTCTTTAACACCTTCTTTTAAACTTGGATTTAATCCGATTAATGAAGCTTCAGATAGACCTAAAAGATTGGTTAAACTGTACATCGTTTCGCCCGATTTTACAGTATATTCTAATGTATTTCCGTGATAAGCCTCTGTTTTAGGATAAATTATTTCAGTTGGTGCAACATCTTTATCATTACTGTTTATTTTCAATTTGAAACCAACAGGAAGATTGTCTATTATTTCAGGATTTTGCTTTTCTAGTTCTTCTATAGAAATGCCGTATTTTTTAGAAATACTATATTTTGTATCACCAGCAACTACCTCATGACTTGAAAAAGTATTAGTTATTATTTGCACTTTTGGAGGCTCTTCATACCTCATTATTTTTAAAATTTGTCCGGGTTGCAATCCATCCTTTTTTAAAAATGGGTTAGCCTCTTCTAAATCTGAAATTTTTATATCATTTTCTTTTGCAATACTGTAAAGGGTTTCTTTTGCTTTTACTATGTATGTTTTTTCCTTAAATGGAACTTCATTTAAAGTTACATTTTCAATACTTTTAGGAATAAGTAAAATAGCATCTAGTTGAATTCCGCTTTGCGAATCTGGATTTAGCTTATAAATATCGTAAGGCGTCACTTTGTACTTTTGTGCAATTTGAGTAATTGTTTCTCCTTTAGCCACTTTGTGCTTAGTATAATTCTGTGCGAAAACAGAAGTTGCAAACATAAATACTATAAAGTAAATTCCTTTTTTAAACATATCTTTTAGATTAATTTCCAATTAAAAAATTCCAAATCCCAAACTGTAAACCGACTACTGAACACTGCCAACTGTTTATTCCCACTCGATAGTTGCTGGTGGTTTCGAGCTAATATCATAGACTACTCTATTCACACCTTTTACTTTATTGATGATTTCGTTTGAGATTTTCATCAAAAACTCGTACGGCAAATGTACCCAGTCAGCCGTCATTCCGTCGGTAGATTCTACTGCGCGAAGTGCTACTACTTTTTCGTAAGTACGCTCATCTCCCATTACTCCTACACTATTTACTGGAAGCAAAATTGCTCCTGCTTGCCATACTTTATCATACAATCCGTGTTCTTTCAATCCGTTAATAAACACAGCGTCAACTTCTTGCAAGATACGTACTTTTTCGGGTGTTATATCGCCTAATATTCTAATTGATAATCCCGGACCAGGAAACGGATGTCTTCCTAATAATTCGGGATCAATTCCTAAAGTTGCTCCAACTCTTCTTACTTCATCTTTAAACAACATTCGAAGTGGCTCCACAATTTTCAACTTCATAAAATCGGGCAAACCACCCACATTATGGTGTGATTTTATTGTTGCACTTGGACCTTTAACCGAAATCGATTCAATTACATCAGGATAAATCGTTCCTTGTGCCAACCAAGTTACGTCTTCTATTTTGTGAGCTTCATCGTCAAAAACTTCGATAAAAGCATTACCAATAATTTTACGTTTTGTTTCTGGATCATCTACTCCAGCCAAGGCATCCAAAAAACGTGCCGAAGCATCTACACCTTTCACATTTAATCCCATGTCTTTGTATTGATGAAGTACGTTTTCGAATTCATTTTTACGTAATAAACCATTATTAACGAAGATACAATATAAATTTTTACCAATAGCTTTGTTCAATAAAACTGCTGCAACTGTAGAGTCTACACCACCAGAAAGTCCTAAAACTACTTTATCATTTCCAACTTTTTCTTGTAAATCTTTCACGCAATCATCAACAAAAGCATTTGGAGTAAAATTTTGAGGAACTTCGGCAATTTTGACCAAGAAATTCTCCAGCATTTGTTTACCATCAGTTGAATGATATACTTCTGGGTGAAATTGAATAGCATAAGTAGTTTCGCCTTCAATTTTGTAAGCTGCATTTTCTACGTCGTTGGTACTAGCTAGTTTGACACCGTTGGTTGGTAAATGTTTAATGGTGTCACTGTGGCTCATCCAAACTTGTGAATTGAGGTTTACTTTATTGAAGAAAACTTCGTCTTCCTTTATATAAGACAAATTGGCTCTTCCGTATTCTCTAATGTTGGAAGCAGCTACTTCTCCACCTGAAAAATGAGCTAAATATTGCGCACCATAACACACCGCAAGTAAAGGCAATTTACCTCTAATTTCGGATAAATCAATTTGCAAAGCGTCTTCTGAGCGCACCGAGTAAGGACTTCCGCCAAGAATAACCGCTTTGTAAGACGATAAATCAGTTGGATAGTTGTTGTAAGGAAAAATTTCGCAGAATATATTTAATTCGCGAACGCGGCGTGCAATAAGTTGAGTGTATTGCGAGCCGAAATCTAAAATAAGTACGTTGTGTTGCATGCGCAAAAGTACTATTATAGATTGAATTTTGAAAATGGAAAAGGAATTTTATTACATTTGATACCAAATATATATAGAATGCTCAAAACAATTCTCTACATAGCCATTGGTGGAGCTATGGGTAGCGTTTTACGCTATTTAACAGCAGTTTTTGTCAATAAATATTGGGCAAATCAATTTCCTTTGGCTACCTTTATTACCAATGTTTTGGGATGCTTTTTAATTGGAATTTTGATTGGAATTTTAGAGAAAAACAACTTGGCTAATAGTAATTTAAAATGGTTTCTCATCACTGGCTTTTGTGGCGGTTACACTACTTTTTCCACCTTTGGATTTGAAAATTATACTTTATTTCAAAACAATAACTCGCTTTTAGCTTTTGGTTATATTGCTTTGAGTGTTTTTTTTGGAATATTTGCCGTTTGGTTAGGACTTTTTGTTTCTAAGTAATTCAAATACTGTAATGAAAACCAAAATTTGTGACTTGTGCAAAGTAGAAGAATCAATATTGTTCCGAATTCAAATTGAAAAAGGAAAAACGTGGCTTTTTGTATGCAAATCGTGTTGCGAGAAATCTCAAAAATTGGAAAACTATAAATATGGTGGAACTTGGAAAGGTTCACGTCATTGACTCCAATTAAATTTAGATTTTTCTAAAGAATAAAACTTTAAATTCTGTGTTAATCTATATAGTGATTGTGTTAATTTTTAGTATTTTCGCAACCTATGAACGAAAAAGACATTTTAGCCATTCAAGAATTATTGGCAACATCTAAGAAAATTGCCATTATTCCACACCGAAGTCCCGATGGAGATGCCATGGGTTCGACGCTTGGTTTGTATCATTTTTTATTAAAATTGAACCATCAAGCAGTCGTTATTGCACCCAATGAATTCCCTGAATTTTTGGCATGGTTGCCTTCGTCTGAAACGGTTTTGGTTTATGAAAATGACAGAGTTAATTGCACTAAAATTCTTAATGAAGCTGAACTGGTTTTCACTTTAGACTTCAATGCGTTACACAGAACTGGCGAAATGGAACAAGTTTTAAGTAAACTGTCGGCTCCAATGATTATGATTGACCACCATCAATTGCCTGATTCATACGCAACGTTCACTTATTCAGACACTTCTTTTGGTTCTACTTGTGAAATGATTTACAATTTCATTAGTTCTTTGAATCAAAAAGCCCTTATTGATAAAACAATAGCTAGTTGTCTATATACAGGAATTCTTACTGATTCTGGCGGATTTAAATTTCCGAAAACAACAGGAACAACGCATAGAATTGTGGCAGAATTCATCGATTTAGGGGTTGAAAATACTGAAATTCCGAATTTACTTTTTGATAATAATTCATACGAAAGATTGCAATTGCTAGGAAGAGCTTTACAGAATATGAAAGTGCTTTTCGATAAGAAAACATCTTACATTTCGTTATCACAAAAAGAATTAGACGAATTTAATTATGTAAAAGGTGATACTGAGGGCATAGTAAATTATGGCTTGACCATAAAAGGCATTGTTTTTGCGGCTATTTTCATTGAACATAAAGATGAAAATATTATTAAGATTTCATTTCGTTCGCAAGGAGATTTTGATGTCAATCAATTTGCTAGAGACCATTTTAGCGGTGGCGGACACATCAATGCTGCTGGAGGAAAATCGTATGATTCGTTAGCTAATACGATAAGGAAATTTGAACAGATCATTTCAAAAATTGAACTATAAATTATGAGAAAAATAAAAATCAGTGTTGTTTTTATTTTTGTTCTATTAACCTTAATTGGTTGTAAAGAACAACAAGCTAGAATGCCAATTTCAAGAAATTCTGGAGCTTTTATGAATGAGTCGGTGGAGCGCAACAAAAAATTGATTAAAGGGGAAGAAAAGCAGATAGATTCTATCATCAAAAGCAATCCTCAAATTAAGTATTTGACTTCCCAAAAAGGATATTGGTACCATTATGAATCAAAAAATGATCGTGATACTTTGCGTCCTAAAAAAGGTGATGTTGCTTTTTTTGATTATGAAATTAAAGATATTGCAGGAAATGTTATTTACTCACAATTAGAACTTAAACCACAAACTTATTTGGTAGACAAACAAAATATTATGTCTGGTTTACGTCATGGCATAAAACAAATGCGTAAAAAAGAGACGGTAACCTTTTTGTTTCCTTCACACCTAGCCTTTGGTTATCATGGTGACGACAGGAGAATTGGAACTAATGAACCATTGATATGTACTGTAACTTTAAACGATTTTAAACCCGAAAATAAACAATAGATTAAATAGAAATGAAAAGTAAAATAATTTTAGTAGTAGCAATTATTACAACTTTTTTGGTTGGATGCAAAGATGAACACACCAATTTAAAAGACGGATTATATGCAGAAATTGAAACCTCCAAAGGAACTATTTTAGTGGCGTTAGAATATAAAAAAACACCCGTTACTGTGGCTAATTTTATAACTTTAGCAGAAGGAACCAATCCGTTTGTATCAGAGAATTTGAAAGAAAAACCATTATATGACGGATTAGTATTTCACAGAGTTATTTCTAAATGCAATGGTGATGCTGAAGACTTTATGATTCAAGGTGGTGATCCACTTGGAAATGGTACCGGAGATTGTGGTTACAAATTTAAAGATGAATTCACCGATTTAAAATTCAATAAAGGTGGTATCTTAGCAATGGCTAATTCTGGACCTACAACAAATAGCAGTCAGTTTTTTATCACCATTAAAGAGACTCCATGGTTGGATGGAAGGCACACTATTTTTGGTCACGTTGTAGAAAACGGAATGGAAGTTGTAAATACTATTGTTCAGAACGATGCTATTAATGCTGTAAAAATTATACGTAAAGGAGAAGCCGCTAAGAAATTTGACGCTGAAAAAGTTTTTAGTGATTACTTTAAAGTAGAATCTGAAAAACAGAAAAAGCAAGCCGCTGTTGATGCAGCTGTACTTAAAAAAGCTATTACAGATAAAATTGCCTTTTTTGCAGAACAAAAAGCTGCTTCACAAAAATTACCTTCTGGTTTACAATATACTATTTTAGAGAAAGGAACAGGAAAAAAACCAATTACTGGTTCTCAACTATTTGTAAGTTATGTAGGCTTTTTAGAGAATGGAACATTATTTGATACTAGCTCGGCAGAAATAGCAAATGCTTTTGGAAAATTAAATCAACAAAGAGCTTCACAAAATGGTTATAGTCCATTGCCATTTCAATGTGGTTCAAAAGGCGCTGCTATTCCAGGATTTGAAGAAGGATTATCGTTATTAAACATTGGAGATAAAGCCATTTTATTTATTCCATCTAACTTAGGTTATGGAGAAAATGGAGCTGGAGAGGCAATTCCACCTAATGCAAATATTATTTTTGAAGTTGAACTATTAGAAAAATTATAATTAAAAACCGATTAAAACTAGAACAATGAAAATGAAATTAAAAATCATGTTGTTATTCTTTTTAGGATTAACAATTTCGAATGCTCAAACAAAAAAGAAAAAAACGGCTAAAATGACTAAAACGGAGGTTACTGCTAAAGCTACCAATCCAAATGATGGAATTTTTGCAGAAATTGAAACTACCAAAGGTATAATTCTACTTCGATTAGAGTACAAAAAAACTCCAGTAACTGTTGCTAACTTTATTTCTTTAGCAGAAGGAACGAACACAAAGGTATTTGAAGCTTACAAAGGAAAAAAATTCTATGATGGATTAAAATTTCATAGAGTAATTAAAGATTTTATGATTCAAGGTGGTGATCCACTTGGAAATGGTAGTGGTGCACCTGGATATGCTTTTAAAGATGAAATTACCGATTTAAAACATGACAAAGGCGGCATACTTTCTATGGCTAATTCTGGACCAAAAACTAATGGTTGTCAATTTTTTATAACGCATAAAGAAACTCCTCATTTAAATGGAAAGCACACTGTTTTTGGTTCTGTTGTAACTGGAATGGAAGTGGTTAATGCCATTGAGCAAAACGATGTTATTACTAAAATGACTATCGTAAGAGAAGGAAACGAAGCTTTAAAGTTTGATGCTCCTAAAGTATTTGAAGATTATTTTACCAATAAACCTGCAGAAGAGGCAAAAGAAGCTACCTCAAAAGCTGCAGTAATTGCCGCATTACTAAAAGAATTTGATGTTAAAGGAAAAACTACCGCAAGCGGAATAAAATATATTGTTTTAAAAGAAGGTACTGGAGCCAAACCAACTGCCACAAGTAATGTAAAAGTACATTATACAGGATCATTCTTAGACGGAAAAGTTTTTGACAGTAGCGTTCAACGTGGTCAACCAATTGATTTTGGTTTAAACCAAGTTATCTCAGGTTGGACCGAAGGTGTTCAATTGATGAAAGAAGGTGCCAAATACAAGTTTTTTATTCCTTATAAATTAGCTTATGGTGAGCAAGGTGCTGGTGGTGTAATTCCTCCAAAAACCGATTTGATTTTTGAAGTAGAATTACTAAAAATCAATAACTAACAAAATACAAGAGGCTGTCCTAAAAGTAAGGACAGCCTCTTTTTACTACTAAAAGATTCGGAAACCTATCGGAGAAGATTTTCATATATGTAATTTTCCGAAGACAAGTAAGACTTTTAGGACACTCTCTTTATTGTTTTACTTATTAAACTTCCATTCAAATTCATCTTTATCATTAATGATGGCTCCTAGTTCAATTCTTATCACTACATCATATTCCGATTGTAATGTGAGCCAATTACTCTCATTAAAATGATTTTCGGTAACATCGAAATCTTCTTGCTCCCAAGATTTAAAAGGTAAATCAGCAAGTAGACTTTTTATATTACAACCAATTACTTTTTTGTCTAATAAGGTTGCATTTTCATTGGAAGTGATGATATAACCCAAACGAAAATCTTCATCTTCATAGAACGTTAAACGAAGTTTTTGTTGGTTGTACAAAAAAATTATGTTGTTGTCATCGTCTTCAAACTTCTTGTCTGGTGTGCCATAAAGCGCCGTTACATCTTGTTGTTTCATTCCGAAAAGCAAACTATCAATTCCGTTTTTTGGGTTTAATTTCATCTCATTTGTATTTAACTACAAAGGTCGCAAAGTTTTTTTTAAGAAGTTAAAGAAGTTCGTTTTTTGGGTTTAATTTCATCTCATTTGTATTTAACTACAAAGGTCGCAAAGTTTTTTTTAAGAAGTTAAAGAAGTTTTGGTATTTTTAAGGAAGTTGTTGTAAGGATTTATTATTTTTATGGCGGCTGTTTATGGGTTGGTGTCTTCTCAAAAAAAACACAAATAAAGAAAATAAAAGGCTATGAACAAACTAATTATACTTTATATTTTAATATCAACTTTTAGTATTTCTTGTAACAAAAAAGAAAACAAAAATTCTAAGTTCTTAAAAAAGTACGATAAAATTAGACTTATTTCATATAATACTCACAGAGATGTTTACAGAACAAAATATGAGCCTAAAATAGAAAATGATACAATTAAAATTCCAAACATTAAATTTATTGACAACATTATACTCAACAAACATTTTGCCGAAAAAATCACAGATGTTTTATTTTCAGAAGAGAATGAATGTATTATGGCAGATTGTTACAATCCGAGACATATAATATTATTTTACAAGAATAATAAACTTGTTGACTTTTATGAGTTTTGTGCAGAATGTGGTGGAAGCAGACAATCAAAAAACATAAACTTTCCAGAACTTTGCGCAGACAAAGGTGATAAAATCATCGAAATATTTAAAGAAATGAAACTAAAAAATAATGGAGAAGAAAATGAAAACTACAAATATTTTTAAAATAAAAACAAATAAAAAGGTTTTCGCAATTGTAGGTTTAGCTTAAATTAAAGTTGATTTTTTAAATGCTAAGCAAAGATTTCTATTTTATAAATGCTTCCTCCTGACTTTGATTGTTAATTTCTATTCTTAAAAAACCTAATACTCAAACTTCCCAAACTCGCTTTCGATAGTTAGTTTCTTGGTTTTGCTTGCTTCTACTCTACCTACAATTTGGGCTTCCACACCAAAAGAATTTGATAGGGCTATAATATCGTTGGCAATTTCTTGAGGAACGTAAACTTCCATACGGTGACCGCAGTTGAACA
>JAIFLT010000041.1 GCA_020048955.1 Flavobacterium sp. | reverse complement strand
TTGTTTTTGTTTTTCATCGGAGTTCGATGACCCGAGAGCTTGCTCGAACTGGCGAAGCATTTTCAATTGCATTCGCAAACTCGTGTTTATGTCGATTTCATAGAAAAAAGTATTTAATCAAAAATAAGAATTTTTTTAATAAAATAAAGTTTTACTCTCTATTTTTTGTATCAATAATTATAGTAACTGGACCATCATTTATAAGTGCTACTTTCATATCGGCACCAAACTGTCCTGTTTGTACTTTTTTTCCAATTTCTTGTTCGATTTGAGTGATGAAATTTTCGTAAATCGGAATGGCAATTTCTGGTTTTGCTGCTTTTATATAGGAGGGGCGATTTCCTTTTTTGGTTAAGGCATGAAGTGTAAATTGACTCACTACAAGAACATCGCCATCAATATCTTTTAAAGATAAATTCATTACCTCGTTTTCATCGGCAAAGATGCGAAGATTGGCAATTTTTGTGGTTAACCAAATAATATCTTCTTGAGCATCAGATTCTTCAATTCCGATAAGAATTAATAAACCAGAATTAATATTTGCAACTATGTTATTGTTTATTTCAACTGATGCTTCTGATACACGTTGTATAACTGCTTTCATATTAATTGATTTGTAATTTGTTATTCTTTGTGAGATTCCTACGGACACGAGAGCTCTGCTCGAACTGGCGAAGCAATGACAAACTAGGCGAACTGAAAACTGCGACTGAAAACTGCTTACTTATTCCTAGTTGCATCACTGGCAATTCTGTCATCATTATAAATGTCGGTTCTATAATGTTCGTCATCGCCTTCCAATATTTTTAGGTAGCTATTGTAGCGTGTCCAAGAGATTTCATCATTTTCCAATGCCTCCTTGATGGCGCATTTTGGTTCTTCTTTGTGCAAGCAATTGTTGAATTTGCATTGGTCTTTTAGTTTAAAAAATTCAGGAAAATAACCGCTAATTTCTTCTTTTTCCATGTCAACAATGCCAAAGCCTTTGATTCCGGGTGTGTCGATAATTTTTGCTCCGAATGATAAATCATACATCTCTGCAAATGTTGTGGTATGTTGACCTTGCATGCTTTGTTCAGAGATAGTTTTTGTTTTTAGGTGTAAACTTGGCTCTAAAGCGTTAACCAAAGTAGATTTACCCACTCCTGAATGTCCAGAAAACATGGTTGTTTTTCCAATCATGAGTTCTTTTAATGCTGAAATCCCTTTGCCTTCTGTTGATGAAACTCGCAAACATTTGTATCCAATTTGTTGATACACATGTTGCATGTATAGTTGTTCATCTAAAGTGGCATCGTTTAGTGTGTCTGTTTTATTAAAAACCAAAATAGTTTCTATACCATAAGCTTCTGCCGTAACTAAAAATCGATCAATAAAATTAAAGGTTGTAGGCGGATTATGAACTGTAATTAAAAGAAAAACATAATCTAAATTGGAAGCAATAATGTGCATTTGGTGCGACAAATTGACCGATTTCCTGACGATATAATTTTTTCTATCGTGAATAGTATTTATAACGCCAGTTGTAGTGTCTGAAGATTCGTCTAATTCAT
Source organism: Flavobacterium sp. (assembly GCA_020048955.1). Lineage (GTDB taxonomy): Bacteria > Bacteroidota > Bacteroidia > Flavobacteriales > Flavobacteriaceae > Flavobacterium. The sequence goes on along the minus strand of JAIFLT010000041.1, from coordinate 14,032 downwards.
AATCAACAACATCGCCTACAGCAATTGGATTAGTACTCTTGATACCTTTGATGCGGAATTTACCTTTTATGCGACATTCCAAAAAAGAACCATCTTCGGTTTTTACGGTGTACCAACTTCCAGTAGATTTATAAACTAATCCTGTCATATTTAGGTTTTAGGTTCTGGGTTTTAGGTTCTATGTAGGTGCAAAAGTAAACAAATCAAAAATCAAAAAACGTTAATCAACATTCAAAAACCTCAAGAATTAAATATTTTCTCTTGATGTGTAATACTCTCTTGATGAATAGCTTTAAAAAACTGAATAATAAATTCTTCGCTCAATCCTTTATGGCTTCCGTCATTAACCATTTTTTCTAGAATTTCGTTCCAACGTTTGTTTTGTAAAACCGCTACGTTTTTCTCTTTTTTTAAGGCTCCAATATCTTCAGAAACTTTCATTCGTTTTCCGATTACATCCAATAATTTTACATCAAATTCGTCTATTTTTTCTCTAAGTTTACTTAAACGTTGTTGGTACTCATCAGCATCATCAGTTTCTTTTCTGATGGTTAAATCAAAAATTATTTGTTTTAAACGTGTTGGTGTAACTTGTTGAGCAGCATCACTCCAAGCATTATCAGGGTCTATATGTGTTTCTATAATCATTCCGTCATAATTCAAATCCAAGGCTTCTTGCGTTACTTGAAAAATCATGTCGCGATTTCCTGTGATGTGTGATGGATCAATTATTAAAGGTATATCGGGAAATTTATTTTGAAAATCTATGGCTATTTGCCATTCAGGATTGTTACGATATTTTGTTTTTTCATACGTTGAAAATCCTCTGTGAATTACACCTAATTTCTTGATATTGGCATTATACAATCGCTCTACACCACCAATCCACAAAGCCAAATCTGGATTAACAGGATTTTTTACCAAGACAATTTTTTCTGTATTTTGTAGAGCATCTGCAATTTCTTGAACAGCAAATGGATTTACTGTTGTACGTGCACCAATCCACAAAATATCAATATCGTGTTCTAATGCCAATTTTACGTGAGCAGCTGTGGCTACTTCAATTGCCATTTGCAAGCCTGTTTCTGCTTTTGCTTTTTGCAACCATTTTAATCCAATTTCACCTACACCTTCAAATCCGCCAGGTCGCGTTCTTGGTTTCCAAATTCCGGCTCTAAAAACCGATACTTTTGAATCTTTTAATTCACGTGCAATTTTCAAAACTTGTTCTTCTGTTTCTGCACTGCATGGTCCCGCAATTACTAGCGGATGTGGTAAATTAAAGTTATTTAACCACGTTCTCATTTCTTTGTTGTTTTCCATTTTTGATTGTATTATTGTATAATGTATTGTTGTATAATGTAACTGCCTGAAGCGATATACAATATACAATTTTACAGTATACTTTTATTTTAATATTTCTTTAATTCTATTGGTATTCTGCATTTCGTTATAAACTTGTTCGAAATTATCATTTTCTAATAATTGTTTAAAATTGGATAAATTCTCAATATATTCTTCTAATGATTTTATTACTTGCTTTTTATTTTGTTTAAAAATTGGTGTCCACATGGCTGGCGAACTTTTGGCTAATCGAACCGTGCTTTCAAATCCTGAACCTGCCATATCAAAAATATCTTGTTCGTCTTTTTCTTTTTCAATAACCGTTTTTCCTAGCATAAAAGAACTTATATGCGACAAATGCGATACATAAGCTATGTGTTTGTCGTGCGATTTCGGATTCATATATCGAATGCGCATTCCGAGTTTTTTAAACAAATCCATGGCTTTTTCTTGTAACTTGAAAGTTGTTTTTTCTACTTCACAAATGATGTTGGTTTTACCCTCATACAAACCTTTAATTGCAGCTTTTGGTCCAGAAAATTCAGTTCCTGCAATTGGGTGACAAGCCATGAAATTCTTCCTTTTTGGATGATTTTCAATTGTTATACAAATCGGATTTTTAGTGGAACCAACATCAAAAACCAAGGTTTGTTCACCAATTTCATTCAAAATTTCTGGCAAAATCACTAAAGCAACATCAACTGGCACAGCAACGATTACTAAATCTGCGTTTATTAATTCATTCACAGTTGCTTTTTGATCGATAATTCCAAGATTTAATGCCTCTTCAAGATGTTTTTCATTGGCATCAATTCCTAAAATGGTAGCATCATCATATATTGATTTTATGTCTAATGCCATTGAACCACCTATTAATCCAATTCCTATTATAAATACTTTCATTTTTATGGTATTAGGGTGTGGGTTGTAGGCTAAAAATCCTCACAACTTATAACTCACAACAATTAACTAAATCTTTTTATTGCTTTTACAATATTTTCTTCTTTAACGCACAATGAAAACCGAATATAACCTTCTCCCTCGTTACCAAAAATAGTTCCTGGAGTTAGAAAAATATGTTTTTCATATAATAAATAATCAATAAATTGTTCTGATGGTATTTCTGCTGGTAATTTTGCCCAAACAAACATACCCACCGTTTTTTTATCGAAAATACAATTCATTCTTTCAGCTAATTCAAAAATTAAATTTCTTCGTTTGGAGTAAATTTCATTTTGGCTTTCAAACCAATCTTTTCCTAATTTTAGTGCAGCAATCGCACCTTTTTGAATTCCATAGAACATTCCCGAATCCATATTGCTTTTTACTTTTAGAACAGCATCAATTAAAGTAGCGTTTCCTAAAACCATTCCCACACGCCAACCTGCCATATTGAATGTTTTGCTTAATGAATTTAACTCTAGTGCAATTTCTTTAGAACCTTCAATTTGAAAAATCGACAACGGATTATCGTTTAAAACAAAACTATACGGATTGTCATTTACAATTAAAATGGTATGCTTTTTCCCGAAATCAATTAGTTTTTGATACAATTCTAAAGTAGCATTAGCACCTGTTGGCATATGCGGATAGGAAACCCACATTAATTTTACTTTTGATAAATCGGTTTGTTCTAAAGCATCAAAATCGGGTTGCCAATTGTTTTCTTCTTTTAAATTATAATACACCGGTTTAGCCTGCACTAATTCTGTTACAGAAGCATAGGTTGGATAACCTGGATTGGGAATTAAAACTTCATCATCTTCATTTAAAAAAGCTAAAGCAATATGCATAATTCCTTCTTTCGAACCCATTAAAGGTAAAATTTCGTCAGCAGCATTTAATGCTACATTGAAATTGTTTTTGTAAAAATCTGCAAAACCTTGACGCAATTCTGGTAAACCTTGATAACTTTGGTATTCATGTGCTTTTTCATCGAACATAGCCTTTTGAATTGCTTCAATTACAGAAGAGTGTGGTGCCAAATCTGGACTCCCAATTCCCATATTGATTATTGGTTTTCCTTCAGTTAGGAGTTTTCGTACTTCTTTCAATTTTCTTGAGAAGTAGTATTCTTGAACAGATTCTAATCTTTTTGCTGTTTGTATCATTTTTTCACACGAATTATCACCAATTCAAAATAGTAAAATTATCACTAATTGCATTTTGAAATTGATATCGCTATAGACTGTTGTTATTACTTTTGTTTTTTGTTTTTGTATTCTCCCAAAACCTTAAATTGATTGGTCATTATTTCTAAAACCTTAACAGCTTTTTCATAATGTTTGTATTTTTCAAAAACTACATCTACAAAGAATGAATATTGAAATGGTGTTTCAATTATGGGCATCGATTGAATTTTTGTTAGATTTAATTTGCAATTCGTCATAACATTTAAAACGGTTGCCAAACTTCCTGGTGTATCGTCTAATTCAAATTTTATAGATGCTTTATTGATTTCTCCTTTCCTACCTCGACTTTTTTCTTTACTAATGATAAAAAAGCGAGTCATGTTGTTGTTTACAGTTTGAATTTCTGACGCGATTATATTTAAACCGTATAATTCTGCAGCAACTTTGCTTCCAATTGCGGCAATATTTTCTAATTGATTGTGATGAATTCTACGAGCAGTTTCGGCAGTATCTTTATCTTCAACCAATTTTATAATTGGATATTTTTTCAAGAAATCCATACATTGCAACAATGCCATTGGATGGGAATGAACTTCTTGAATATCCTCAAATTTTTGTCCGTTTAAAACCATTAAATTTTGAACAATATTCAAATAATACTCGCCAATAATGTGAAAATTATTCTTGTCAATTATGGCGTAATTTGGAATTATTGAACCTGCAATAGAATTCTCAATAGCCATTACTGCCAATTGTGATTGATTATTAATCAAACTATCGGCAAGCGCTTCGAATGACAAACATTCATCAATTGCAATATTCTCTTGAAAATATTCTAGAGCTACTTGATGGTGAAATGATCCTTTAATTCCTTGAATGGCTACTTTTTCTTTCATTATAAATTTCTAATGTGAGGCTCTGAAATTAGAGATTCTGAAATGAATTCAGAATAAAAAAAATCCCGATTTGCATCGGGATTGTACTTTATATTTGTTTTAAATTTACTTTTTAACATATAGCAATACTAATCCCTTTTTCTGTACGAAGAAGAAATAAAAGAAATAGTTGTAATAGGTTGCGAAAGTAGTTTTCATTTTCATTTTTATGTTTTGCTAAAGTAATAAAAAATGTTATACAAGGTTTATTTATTTAAAAAAAGTTACGGAATCGTTTTCGTGAATTTGTTTTAGCCACGAAATACTCAAAGTAGCACTAATATGTTTTAAATAATAGTAGCACTAATTTTTTAAAATCATAAAAGTTTAATTTAAACGTTATTAACCTTATTGGTTTTAGATTTCCTTTAGTATTTATTACATTTGCTTTAAATATCAAATTATGTCAATAGAAGTTCAAAATATTTCAAAAAGTTATGGTACTCAAAAAGCATTAGACAATGTTTCATTTTCTGTAAAAAAAGGAGAAATTGTTGGTTTTCTTGGTCCGAATGGCGCTGGAAAATCTACTTTAATGAAAATTTTGACTACTTATATCAATTCTGATGAAGGAAAAGCTTCGGTAAACGGCAATGATGTAAACGAGAATCAGAAAGCGGTACAGCAATCGGTTGGGTATTTGCCAGAGCATAATCCGTTGTATTTAGATTTATATGTTCGTGAGTATTTAGAATTTAATGCCGATGTATATAAAGTGGCTAAATCAAGGATTGAAGAAGTAATTCAGTTGACCGGTTTATCATCTGAAAGTCAAAAAAAAATTGGCCAATTATCTAAAGGTTATCGTCAACGTGTTGGTTTGGCAACAGCTTTATTACACAATCCAGATGTTTTAATTCTAGACGAACCAACAACTGGTTTAGATCCAAATCAGTTGGTTGAAATTAGAAATGTGATTAAAAATGTGGGTAAAAACAAAACCGTTTTTCTTTCAACACACATTATGCAAGAGGTTGAAGCTATTTGCGATAGGGTTATTATAATAAATAATGGGAAAATTGTTACCGATAAAAAACTAGATAAATTGGTTTCTGATGTTGTGGAACAAGTTATCGAAGTAGAATTTGATAAAGAAATTAACGAAGCTTTATTTTCAAAATTATCCGATTTAAAAACGTTCAAAAATACCCATAATAAAGTTTGGGAATTAACTTTTGAAACGGCAGAAGACAAGCGTTCATCTGTTTTTGATTTTGCTCAAGAAAATGAATTGCGAGCACTCCAATTGACTTTGAAAAGTAAAAATTTGGAACAAATTTTTAGAGAGAAAACAGCTAAAAAATAGTATTCAGATTGCAGATTACAGATTACAGATTGCAGATTGCAGATTACAGATTACAGTTTGCAGATTGCAGATTACAGATTACAGATTATAGATTGCAGATTACAGATTACAGATTACAGATTGCAGATTGCAGATTGCAGATTACAGATTATAGATTGCAGATTGCAGATTACAGATTTTATCCTTTTTTATTTGATTTATTAAATGAAGTTAATGAACTACATTTGATGTGAAAAGCTGGTTTGACTTCTAATTATAAATAACGTGTCCTTGATATAATTCTTCTACATCTACAAATGGTGGATTATTTTTTAGAATTATATTTCCTGTGCTTACCATTTTTCCTACTATGCTTTGTATTGGCTTCACAATCATATCATTAGACCCTCTATGAAAAACTTTGATAGTTTGTGCTGTTAAATTAGAAGCCTCAATTCTTCCATCTCCAGCATAGAAATTAAAGAATGCTTGGTTTGTACTTCCCGAAATAAAATATCTAGCCACATTATTGTTTTCAATAACTAACTGACTATTGTTTATGTTAATATAAAAATCACTAGTTCCTGCTCCTTCTTTACCATCACCATCTTTATCTAAAGCAAATAATCTTAAAATTGGGTAGGTTAACACACCATTTGATGAAATATTTCGTTCGCTTTTAGAATAAATATCTTCTATGTTAGGTGCAGTGATGTATACTTTAGTTTGTGCGTATTCTCTAACCCAATTGCAAGACGAATTCTCTTTAAGCTTCAAAGTGTTGCCTTCTTGCTTAACCTCTACGTTTTCAATTATATTTTCTCCGGTAACAATTTCTACTTTATATTCTGTTCCTTGAGTTATAATAAGTTCTATTCCAGCATAAACCTCAACTCTTGTAAATGGCGTAACTTCTATATTTTTTGTAATAGAATTTCCAGCAGATTCTATGCAATCACTTGGTTTTTCGCAGGATAGTAAGGCTATAAATAAAACCGTTGCAATTATTATTTTCTTCATGTTATACTTATTTTATAAACGTACACCAATACCAAACTCTAGTGCTTCGGCAAGAAACAAATGGGTTTTTATGGTAAATCCGGCAAAAATTTTATTGGTGATATAATATTTCATTCCTACTCTATCATAAATGGGGATTTCATTTTTGAATGGATCATAAACATAATATCCTATTTGTGCTTCGAGTGAAATTCTATTAATAAACAATTCGTGACCGATAAAAACTCCAACTCTTTTGTAATCTGTATTTGGATCTAAATTTAATTCAGGATAAGCAATAGATTTGTATTTAATAAAATCTTTGAAGCTTGTAGTAAGAAAAACTTCTGTGCCAAATTGAATGGCGCTTTTTCTATTTAATCGCTTGTCAGCATAAATACCTATATGGTAAAATGGATGTTGCCCACTTCCAATAACAGCACTTTCATTAACCCCCGATCTAAAAACTAAATTATATTTTATGGGTTCTTTATATGTTTTATTAATCATTGTTGAATCAACACTATTGATTTTTGATTCCTCAAAATTATAGTTTATTCCTAGATTTAAACCATAAGTATTTACACCACTATTTGGAGATTTTGTTCTTCCATTTGAATAGTGTGTAAATAAAATTCCTGCTTCTATTCCAAATCGGTCAATAATGTTTTCCTTTTTGAAGAAAAGCCCAAGATTAGTATTTGCCATTATCTTTGATCCAAAAGCTTTATTCTTGCTGTTTTCAACTTTATCATAAGGTGTTGTTGTATAGGCAACCCCTTGAGATAAAAGCAATTTTACCTTTCTATTCAGAAAATAAAAATTATATAAAGCTCCCAAAGAATAATTACTTCCTATGTAGGGATTATTAAAATTTTGATAAAGAAAAAAAGCACCATATTCTGGATAATTGTATGCGGCATGCCATTCGCTATTACCTTGTGTTTGTTTAACAAAATCAATCATTAGCCCACTTGGATGCCCTTTAAGATGATGTAAATCGGGTGTGTGAGGTAGAACATTACCTCTAAAATAAGTTACACTTATAGCTGGTGTATCTTGATTATTTTGCGAAAAGCAACTTAAAGAAATCAATAAAAATAGATAGTAAAATCTCCTCATTTTAAATAATTAATTCGCACAAATATAGCAGAATAAGTTATAGAATTAAATCTTTTTGATTTAGAGCAATTATTAATACCATAAACTTTTGTACTATTATATAAATATTATTGGTATAATTTCTTGGTTATTCAATTTATTTTAAAAAATCTCTTTAGCAATTGCCTTTATATTCTCGGCTTTCCCCATAGAATAATAATGCAAACAAGGAATTCCGGCAGCAACAAGTTCCTTGCTTTGTGCAATACACCATTCAATTCCTATTTGTTTTACGGCATCATTATCTTTTGCTTTTACAACCGCCATAATCAAATCATCGGGAATTTCTAACGAAAAACGATGCGGAATTAAATTCAGCTGTTTCTTAGTAGCAATGGGTTTTAGCCCTGGGATAATGGGTACAGTAATTCCCGCTTTTCTACATTTATCTACAAAATCGAAGAATTTTTTATTGTCAAAAAACATTTGGGTTATGATATAATCGGCACCATTTTTTATTTTTTGTTTCAAGAAATGAATGTCACTATCCAAACTTGGGGCTTCCATGTGTTTTTCTGGATAGCCCGAAACGCCAATACAAAAATTAGTACAAGCCGAATTTTGCAAGTCTTCGTCAAGGTAAATTCCATTATTCAAATTATTGATTTGATTTACCAAATCTGAAGCATATTCATTACCGTCTTTTTCGGGTTTAAAATAGGTTTCGTTTTTCAAGGCATCACCACGCAGAGCCACAACGTTGTCTATTCCAAGAAAATCTAAGTCGATTAGAAGATTTTCGGTATCTTCTTTGGTAAAACCTCCACACAAAATATGTGGAATAGCATCAACGGAGTATTTGTTTTGAATACCCGCACAAATACCCACTGTTCCAGGACGTTTTTTGACCACTTTTTTTTGCAAAAGTCCACTAGGCAATTCTTTAAATTCATATTCTTCCCTATGGTAAGTTACATCTATAAATGGCGGATTAAACTCCATCAAAGGATCGATACTATCAAAAATAGATTGAATATTTTGTCCTTTCAATGGCGGAAGGATTTCGAAGGAAAACAAGGGTTTTCCGTTGGCGTTTTCTATGTGTTGTGTTACTTTCATTTTTTTAAAATTGTATATTGTATATTGTATAGTTGTATAATGTAAAAATGTATAATGTAAAAATGTATATTGTAAAAATGTATATTGTATTGTTGTATAATTTTAACTATATAAAATCCTGAAATGAATTAATTTTTTTTTTTTACAATATACAATTCACTAATCTGCTACATTCGGTGCTAGCCATTTTGTGGCTGATTCGGTTGAAATTCCTCTTCGCTTGGCATAATCTATTACTTGATCTTCTTTTATTTTTCCTAGTCCAAAATACTTACTTTCTGGATGAGCAAAATAGTATCCCGAAACAGATGATGCGGGCCACATTGCCATACTTTCGGTTAATGTTACTCCAATTTCTTGTTCTACATTTAGTAATTTCCAAATCGTAGGTTTTTCTAAATGGTCTGGACAAGCAGGATAACCTGGCGCTGGGCGAATGCCTTTGTACTCTTCGGAAATTAAATCTTGATTAGATAAATTCTCATCTGATGCATAACCCCAAATTTCTTTTCTAACTTTTAAATGCAAATATTCGGCAAAAGCTTCGGCTAGTCTATCTGCAAGAGCTTTTACTAAAATGGAATTATAATCGTCTAATTGTTTTTCAAATTCGGCTGCTTTTTCATCAACTCCAAAACCTGTGGTTACACAAAAACAACCTATGTAATCTTGCTTTCCGCTGTCTTTTGGAGCAATAAAATCGGCTAATGCCATGTTTGGTGCGCCAGCTGTTTTTAAACTTTGTTGTCTTAATGTTAGCAGATTTATAGCCCCTTCTTCGGAGGGGTTGGGGATGCTTATATCATCATCATTGATGGTATTTGCAGGGAAAATCCCGAGAATTCCTTTGGCAATAAACCATTTCTCCAATACAATTTTATCTAACATCAAAAGTGCATCATTATACANNNNGTATTTGCAGGGAAAATCCCGAGAATTCCTTTGGCAATAAACCATTTCTCCAATACAATTTTATCTAACATCAAAAGTGCATCATTATACAAATTTGTAGCTTCTGTACCTACAACTTCATCAGTAAGTATCTTTGGAAATTTTCCAAATAACTCCCATGATTGAAAAAAAGGTGTCCAGTCAATAAAATCAACTAATTCTGATAATTCAACCTCAATAGTTTTTGTTCCGATGAAATTTGGTTTCACAGGAGTAAAATTTTCCCAATCTAATTGTAATTTATTTTTACGTGCGTCTTCAATAGATATGTAATTTTTATCTCGACTTCGGCTCAAATATCCTTCACGCAATTTATCATATTCTGCTCTAACAGTTTTGGTATATTCTTCTTTGGTTTCGGCTTGTAGCAAATTACTGGCAACAGTTACCGCTCTTGAAGCATCGTTAACATGAACAACTGTTTCCTTATATTCGGGTGCAATTTTAACAGCAGTATGCGCTCGAGAAGTCGTTGCACCACCTATCATAATTGGAATTTTGATATTTAATTTGTCTAATTCTTTGGCGAGATACACCATTTCGTCTAACGATGGAGTGATTAATCCACTTAGTCCAATGATGTCTACATTATGTTCAATGGCAGCTTGAATGATTTTTTCGGGCGGCACCATTACTCCCAAATCGATGATTTCAAAATTGTTGCATCCCAAAACTACTGAAACAATATTTTTTCCAATATCGTGAACATCACCTTTTACCAAATCGATGATTTCAAAATTGTTGCATCCCAAAACTACTGAAACAATATTTTTTCCAATATCGTGAACATCACCTTTTACCGTTGCCATCAATACTTTTCCTGCCGAAGAAGATTTTCCTTCTTTTTGTGCTTCAATAAATGGAAGTAAATACGCAACCGCTTTTTTCATAACACGAGCCGATTTTACAACTTGTGGCAAAAACATTTTTCCACTCCCGAATAAATCGCCTACTACATTCATTCCTGCCATCAAGTTTACTTCGATAACTTCTATGGCTTTCTCAGCACTTAGTCTTGCCTCTTCAACATCAATTTCTATAAATTCGTCAATTCCTTTTACTAATGAATGTGTTAACCGTTCTTGAATAGAATCATTTCGCCAAGCCGCTATTTCTTTTTCATTGGCTTTAAAATCGCTTTTAAAACTCTAATGAATGTGTTAACCGTTCTTGAATAGAATCATTTCGCCAAGCCGCTATTTCTTTTTCATTGGCTTTAAAATCGCTTTTAAAACTCTCGGCTAAATCGAGTAATCGTTCGGTTGCGTCTTCTCTTCTATTCAACAACACATCTTCAACATGTTCTAATAATGTTTTGTCTATTTCATCATAAATCTCGAGCATTTCAGGGTTTACAATTCCCATGGTCATTCCGTTTTTAATGGCATGATAAAGAAATGCCGAATGCATGGCTTCTCTAACTTTATCGTTCCCACGGAACGAAAACGAAACGTTGCTCACGCCACCAGAAATTCCGGCATAAGGAAGATTTTCTCTGATCCATTTGGTAGCTCTAAAAAAATCTAAAGCATTCAATTTATGCTCATCCATTCCGGTAGCCACCGGAAAAATATTAGGATCAAAAATAATGTCTTGAGCAGGAAAATTGACTTCATTGACTAAAATATCATAACTTCTTTTGCAAATTTCAATTCTTCGTTCATAAGTATCGGCTTGCCCTTTTTCGTCAAATGCCATGACAATTACTGCAGCACCATAGCGCTTAATCAACTTAGCGTGATGAATAAAAACAGCTTCGCCTTCTTTTAAAGAAATGGAATTGACAACGCCTTTGCCTTGAATAACTTTCAATCCGGCTTCAATGATTTCCCATTTAGAAGAATCAATCATCACCGGAACACGAGCAATATCGGGTTCGGCAGCAATAAGATTTAGAAATTTAGTCATGGCATAAACGCCGTCCAACATTCCTTCGTCCATATTGACATCGATGATTTGTGCGCCACCTTCTACTTGATCTCGAGCCACCGAAAGTGCTGCATAAACGCCGTCCAACATTCCTTCGTCCATATTGACATCGATGATTTGTGCGCCACCTTCTACTTGATCTCGAGCCACCGAAAGTGCTTCGTCATATTTCTCTTCTTTTATTAATCGGAGGAATTTTCGAGAACCTGTAACGTTAGTTCTTTCGCCAACGTTGACGAAAATAGAATTTTCATCTATAAAAAGAGGTTCGAGACCTGAGAGTTTTAGGTTGATTTTGTTTTTCATTTTTTATTAAAATTGGATAATTTTAAATTCAATTTTTCTCTTTCTATTTCGTCTATCAATTCTTGTTCTGTAGGTAAATAGGGTAAATATTTAGTTGCAAATAATTGTGAATTTTGGTTTAAAACAGAATATTTTGCAATTGTTTTATCAGTTTCTGTACATAGTAATATTCCAATAGTTGGATTATCAGACTCTTGTTTTCTTAAATCATCATACATGTTTACGTACATATCTAATTGTCCAATATCTTGATGAGTAATTTTATCTGTTTTTAAATCAATAATTACAAAACATTTCAATATAAAATTGTAAAAAACCAAATCAATGTAAAAATCAGAAGTATCAGTTCTTATTAATTGTTGACGTTCTACAAAAGCAAAACCTTTTCCAAGTTCTAAAATAAATTTTTGGATGTTATCAATTAATGCTTTTTCTAATTCTTGTTCAGTATAACTTAAATTGCTGGGTAAATTTAAAAATTCTAATACAGTAGGGTTTTTAATAAAATCAAATTGATTTAATTGAGTTGATTTTTCAATCATTTCATTTTCAATAACTTCTTTGTTTTGTGAGGATAAAAGACGTTGGTAATAAAGTGTTGAAATATTTCTATCCAATGTGCGAACAGACCACATATTTTCTGCAGCTTCATTTAGATAATAATTTCTTGCTTCTTCATTTGAAATTTTTAAAACAAGCTGAAAATGAGACCAACTTAATTTGGCAGACACTGTCTGCCAAATTGAGTTTTCTGAAAAAGTAATGTAAAAAAGTCTAAAATTTCTAAGATTTCTTTCAGAAAAACCTTTGCCAAATTCATTTGTAAGTTCAATAGATAAATTTTTAATAATTTCACTACCATAAGAGGCTCTTTCTTTACCGTTTTGTTCTTCTAAGACTATTTTTTTTCCTATGTTCCAATAGGCATCAACCATTGCATAATTAATTGCTTGGTAGGTTTTTTGCCGCGCTTGTGCTAAAATTTGTTTTATTTCTAAAATATATTTCATGGCTTTTAGCTTAGATTATTATCAGCTTTTCTCGGTTTAAACTCCCCAGCCACATCGGCAATTGCTTTGATATGTTCTGGGGTTGTGCCACAACAACCTCCTATGATATTGATTAAATTATCTTTTAAATATTCTTTGATTAAGGCTTGCATTTCGGTTGGCGTTTGATCATATTGACCAAAAGCGTTGGGCAAACCAGCGTTTGGATGTGCCGAGATATTCAATTGCGTGTTCATAGCCAAACGTTGCAAATAAGGTTTTAATTGGTCTGCTCCAAGAGCACAATTAAACCCAATACTTAATAACGGAATGTGTGTAATAGAAATTAGAAAAGCTTCCACCGTTTGCCCCGAAAGTGTTCTGCCAGAAGCGTCTGTAATTGTACCCGAAACCATGACTGGAATATCGAGGTTGCGTGCTTCTTTTACTTCTTCTATGGCAAAAAGTGCCGCTTTGGCATTGAGTGTGTCAAAAATGGTTTCTAACCACCATCAATTAAAGCTTCAACTTGTTGCTTGTAGGCAATGCGTAAATCGTCGAAAGTTACGGCACGATAACCTGGGTCGTTTACATCGGGGCTCATACTTGCTGTTCTGTTTGTAGGTCCAATGGAACCTGCTACAAAACGAGGTCTGTCTGTAAATTCGTCAGCAACTTCTCTTGCTATCTTGGCTGATTCATAGTTTAATTCGTAAACTAAATCTTCGAGATGATAATCGGCCATTCCAATGGTTGTGCCCGAAAACGTATTGGTTTCTACAATATCAGCGCCAGCTGCAAAATATTGTCTATGGACTTCTTTCACCGCTTCGGGCTGTGTGATGGAGAGTAAATCGTTGTTTCCTTTTAATGGATGAGGAAAATCTTTGAAACGTTTGCCACGAAAATCTTCTTCAGAGAAGTTGTTGCGTTGTAACATGG
>JAIFLT010000143.1 GCA_020048955.1 Flavobacterium sp. | reverse complement strand
ATGAAAAAAAATAGCATCAATTTCTCTTATGTTCCGGTAGAAAAATTAAACCGATTAACTCCAAATAATCACCAAGGTGCGGTGGCAACCATTGCTCCTATTTCGTTTGTAAAACTAGAAACTCTTGTAGAAAGCGTAGTTGAAAGCGGAAAAATGCCTTTGTTTTTAATCCTTGACCAATTGAGCGATGCTCGAAATTTTGGTGCTATCATTAGAACTGCTGAGTGTACTGGCGTTGACGGAATTATAGTTCAAAAAACAGGTTCGGCACCTGTAAATGGCGATACTGTAAAAACTTCTGCTGGAGCGGTTTTTAATGTGCCCATTTGTAAAGTTGACCATATAAAAGACGCTATTTTTTACCTTCAAGGAAGCGGAATCAAAACTGTTGCTGCAACCGAAAAAACCGAAGATAGTATTTACGATATTTCATTAAACGAACCGGTTGCTATCATCATGGGAAGCGAAGATAGAGGAATCAATCCATCGGTATTGAAAATTGTTGATGCGAAAGGAAAACTACCTATGTTTGGAACTATTGGCTCGCTCAATGTTTCTGTGGCTTGTGGAGCTTTTTTGTATGAGACAGTTCGTCAACGACAATAACAATTTTATTAGAAGCGAATGGCTTGGGCTTTATTTGCAAACCATTTTCCCGCTATACATTACAATCTCGTCCCAAAAGACGAGATTTTCATTCCTATCGGGGCTAAAAAGTAAACTATTCGTCTACTTGATCTTCTTCCTTATGCTCCTTAAAAATATAAACATACTGAACAGGTTCAGCTAAAATTTCTTCATACTCAACCATTAGTTCTTCAGGTTTTGGTGGATTTACAAAATTCCCATTTTCATCAAATCGCTTCATAAAAGCATCATCTTGCGGATTGAAATCAGGTTTTTCCCAATCATATTGGATGTCTTTGATGTAATCAGGTGTTTTAAATCGTACCGCAAATACAAATCCTGTAATCAATCCAGCTAAATGTCCTTCCCAAGAAATGGTTTTATCTACATCTGGAAAAACATACCAAATCATTCCGCCATATAAAACCACAACAGCAAGTGATAATGCCATCAATCGATAATATTTGGTCATCATTCCTTTAAAGAAAATAAAGGAAACTAGAACATAAATTAATCCGCTAGCGCCAATGTGGTAGGATTCGCGACCAATAATCCAAGTGATTATTCCCGAAAAAAGTATTCCATAAACTAAAACTTTTAGCGAAACTTCTCTGTAGAAATAGATCAATGCGGTTGTTAAAATAAAAAGGGGCAACGAATTATTGGCAATATGACTCAAATCACCATGAAGAAATGGACTAAAAATTACACCTCGCAATCCTGAGAAAGTTCTTGGAAGAATTCCGAGATTGTTTAAATCTAGATTGAAGGAATTGTCTATATAAAATACAAACCAAATCACTAACAACAAAAACGTTGGAACTATCCAAGTTGATGGTGAAAATTTAAAATGGTTTATTTCGTTGTTGTGTCTCATAAAAAAAGCACTTCGATATTTCGTCAAGCTCAATACTCAGTGTGACAATTGATTTATCAAAAATACAACCAATAATTATTTAATGCTATTTTGTCAGAGGAATCGCATTTAGTTATGAAGTTTATGTGATTTCTCCTTTGACGAAATAACAAAAAAGAGAAAAAATATGTAATTTTACCACATGGAAGCACCTTTAGCCGAACGCATTCGTCCGCAGAAATTAGAAGATTATATTAGTCAGTTGCACTTGGTTGGTCCTAATGGTTCGTTGACGCAACAAATTGCTCGTGGCGTTATTCCGTCGATGATTTTTTGGGGTTCGCCCGGAACTGGAAAAACAACTTTGGCACAAATTATTGCTAAGCAAAGTAATCGTCCGTTTTATGAATTGAGTGCCATTAATAGTGGCGTGAAGGACATTCGTGATGTGATTGAAAAAGCAAAACAAAGTGGCGGATTGTTCACGGCAAAAAACCCAATTTTGTTTATTGATGAGATTCATCGTTTTAGCAAATCGCAACAAGATTCGCTTTTGGCTGCTGTAGAAAAAGGTTGGGTAACATTAATTGGAGCAACAACTGAAAACCCGAGTTTTGAAGTTATTCCTGCGTTATTGTCACGTTGTCAGGTTTATGTCTTAAATCCGTTTTCTAAGGAAGATTTGTTGGCACTTTTGGAACGAGCGATGAAATTAGACACTATAATTTCTTCCAAAAAAATAAAAATCAAAGAATCGGAAGCGTTGTTACGACTTTCTGGTGGCGATGGCCGCAAACTATTAAATATTTTTGAATTGGTTGTAAACGCAAGTCCTGAAGGAGCAATTACAATTACCAATCAAAAAGTTTTAGAATTAGTGCAACAAAACACGGTTTTATATGACAAAACCGGCGAACAACATTATGATATTGTTTCAGCTTTTATTAAATCAATTCGTGGAAGTGACCCCAACGGAGCAGTTTATTGGTTGGCTCGAATGATTGAAGGTGGCGAAGATGTAAAATTTATTGCTCGCCGAATGTTGATTTTATCAAGTGAAGATATTGGAAATGCTAATCCAACAGCTTTTATTATGGCAAATAATACGTTTCAAGCGGTTTCTACCATTGGTTATCCTGAAAGTAGAATTATCCTAAGTCAGTGTGCGGTTTATTTAGCAACTTCTCCAAAAAGTAATGCAAGTTATATGGCTATTGGAGAAGCGCAAGCCGTTGTAAAACAAACTGGTGATTTACCGGTTCCTATTCATTTGAGAAATGCTCCAACAAAGTTGATGAAAGAATTGGGCTATGGTGATGAATACCAATATTCTCACAATTATACCAATAATTTTAGCGAACAAGAATATTTACCTGATGCGATTAAAGAAACTAAATTCTACGACCCTGGTAGTAATTCAAGAGAAAATGGAACGAGAGAATTTTTAAAAAATCGTTGGAAAGATAAATATGGGTATTAGTGAAGAGTGATTAGTGATTAGTGATTAGTGATTAGTGATTAGTGATTGGTAAATAGTTTAAAACTTTACTTTTACTTTTTCTGAAAAGAATTTATTATCTTGATAGTATTCAAAAAACCATTCGTTGTTTCTTGAAAAGAAAACACCTTGAATGGTTTCTTTTGTGGCGATATAAAAATCTTTTGTTGAAGTATTGAAGATTTTATAAATCACTTTTGTTTCAGAGTCTATGATTTGAAAACCATTTGTGATTGGTTGAACTAATAATGATGAATTATCAACTTTGGAGGTATACACTTTAACATCCTCGCTAGTTACAACAACTTTTTCTATATTTACTTTAACTGGAGCTGGTTCTTCAATCATTCCTAAACTCTTTTGTAAAGGTTGGTATTTATGAGTTTTTAAAATACTAAAATTATCAAAAGCCATTCGCAAAGCCATATTGTAGGCAACTTTATATTCTTTATCTTTACTTGTTCCTTCTTCTGAGGTAAATAAAATGGTTCCTTTACAATCTTTTAAAACAACTTTTACTTTTGTTGAAAAAATGGTATTGTTTGGAATTACATCTACATACACTTTATTACAATTGTTATTTATAAAGTCATCTGGGGCGGTTTCATTACTTAAATAGGTTTCGAAACCATATTTTTGCATGAATAATTTAGTTAAAGTATTTAAATTATACATGTTTTCTTCTTTCAAAAAGTTAAATTTTGATGGTACCATTGCATACTTGTAATCATTCAAATTTTGACTATTTCCGATGGAGGCGATTAATAAAAATAAAAGATAATATTTTTTCATTACAGATAATTTTTTAATTCTATTAAATGATTTACTTGTTTGATATGGGAAGGAATTTCTATTTTACTTTGGTTAAAAAATATGGCATCAATTCCAAAATCTAACGCTCCTTTTACATCTGCTTCTATGCAATCGCCAATCATAATGCTATTTTGTTTATTGGCATTTGCTTGGGTTAAAGCATATTCAAAAATCATAGGATGTGGTTTTTTAACGCCTGCCATTTCTGAATTGGTTATGGAGATAAAATAATTTGAAATTCCTGAATTATTTAATTTTTTATATTGAACTTCTGCAAAACCATTGGTTATGATATGCAACTTATATTTAAGATTGAGATAGTCTAAAACTTCTTTTGCACCATCAAATAGCATATTGTTCTCTGGCAAATAGGTTATATAATCAACCGACATTTGGTTGATGTCGTTATCTGAAATTGAATAGTTTAAGGCATCGAATGAATCTTTCAATCTCTTATAACGCAGTTCCTCGTGAGAAATTTTATCTACTTGATACAGTTTCCAGCACGCTTGATTGATTGGTGCATAAATTTGCACAAACGATTTAGTATCTACTTTTGGGTGATTTTCTTTAAATATTTTATCAAATGCCAATTCAGAATTTTTATCAAAATCCCAAAGGGTATGATCTAAATCAAAAAATATATCGGTAATTTTATTTTGAAACATCTAATTTCCTTTAACAATTACTGCATTATCTAAATTATAAATCCAATCGTCTGCATCGTCTTCATTGTATCTAAAAGTTCCTTCAACGGTAACATATTGGTCTGTTTTTAGCTTTGGTGTTGCACCTTTAAAATTTAAACCAACAATAGATTCTGGACCAGATTTTCCACAAAAGAAACAAGCTGCAAAAACATTTTTGCTTAACGCATAGCTTTTATTATCAATGGGTACAATAAATCCTGAAATATAGATTTTCTTTTTACCTCTCAATTTCACTTTGTCATTTACAACCGGAAACTGAACCTCGCCGTATTTAGAATGATTTTTCTTTACATATTTAATTTCTCCCAAAATTTTCCACGTTAAGGTATCGCCTTTAATTAGAAAATTGGTTTTCTCGATTTGAATTTTATCTGAAGTTGTAAAACTCAAACTAAAAACTACTACTAAACCTAGAACTATTTTTAAAGAATTACGCATTTGCTAATGTTTTTGAAATATTTAATTGATATGCTTTTATTGCCGGAATTAACGCTGCAATTATTCCTACTATTAATGTTGCAACTAACAACATGGTTTCTTGTTGCCAAACAATTTCAAAAGGATTAAAAGCCATTTTGAAATCATCCTCGGCTGAATTTGATATAAATCCTAATGCGAATCTACCAAAAATTGTTCCAAATAAAAATCCAACAAAACATAAAATAAGACTTTCTATCAGAATTAACGCTAATAATTGCCCTCTACTTGCACCATTAATTCGCATTAAAGCAAATTCATGTTTTCGTTCTTTCAAACGATTATAAAGTGCAATAAATATGGATATTCCAGAAATTAACATTATTGCATAAGCTAAATATTCTAAAGCTTTTAAACCAATTCCAAACAAGCTAAAAATTCTATTTACTTCAATTGCAGGTGATGCGGCTTGCATTTTAGTATTTTGAGCAATAATTCTTGGCCACATTACGATGCCCATCTTATTTCTAAATTTCAATAAAACAGCGGTGATTTCTCTATTTGGTTCATTTAAGGTTAGGTCTGTTTTATGTTGCTCTTGATTGTGACTACAAGCTTCTGAATGTACGTGCTCATTTTCTTCATAAACGTGTTCATCTTCTCCACTTCGACTTGGCTCAGTGCTGGCTTGCTCAGGATTTTCTGCATCTTCCTCATGTGTTTCATGCATTTGCCAGACACTTGGAATAGTACATAAAATTAAATTATCGATAACACTTCCTGTTGTAGCGGCAATTCCTGAAATTTTATAAGCGTAATGGTCGTGCACTTCACCTTCTACTGCATCGCCATGAGAACCAAAAAAAGTAGCACCTACTTTTAAATTGAGTTTTTGAGCCACTTCGCTTCCCACAACAACTTCAAAATTTTTATCAAATAGTTTACCTTTTGCAATTTTAGCATTGTATTTATCTAAATAATTTGAGTTAGTTCCAACAATTTTAAAACCACGATAATTATCGCCAAATGCTAGTGGAATAGCTTTTTCAATAAACGGATGATTCATCCACACTTTAGCCGAATCATAACTAATATTTCCGGTTGGATTATCGATATGATATACCGATGAAAGAATCAATTGCATTGGGCTTCCTTGTGCGCCAAGAACTAAATCTACACCATCAATATTACTTGAGAATTTTTCTTCAAATTGTTTTTGCAATAAAATTAAAACCGTAATTATTGCCACACTTGAAGCTAATAATAGGATACTTAAAAGTGTGTTTAATGGTTTGAACCAAATGTTTCTCCAAGCTAATTTTGCTATCATATTAATTGAGATTTATTTGGTTAGAAAATTTATTTTTTAATCGAGAATCGTGAGTTACAATTACCAATGCTGCTTTATATTCTTTAGATAATTTTTCAAGTAAATCAGCAACTTTAAAAGCATTTTCATCATCTAAACTTGATGTTGGCTCGTCTGCCAAAAGTAATTTTGGTTCATTTATTAAAGCTCTAGCAATAGAAACTCTTTGTTGTTGACCAATACTCAATTGAGAAGGTAATTTGTGTTTTTGATTTTCTAAATCCAATTCGGATAATAATTTTTCAGCTTTTTGTACTGCTTTTTTTCCTGTTGCAAGCCATGATGCTAAAACCACATTTTCTAAAACGGTCATCGATGCAATAAAATGAGATTGTTGCAAAATCAAACCAATATTCTTTCCTCTAAATTGATCTAATTGCTTTTCTGAAAGCGAACTAATTGTAGTATTTTCTATTACAATTTCTCCTTTTTTTGGTCGGAGTAATCCTGCTAAAAGGTGTAATAACGTTGTTTTTCCTTTGCCAGAATTTCCTGTAATTAATAGCGTTTCTGTCGAGTTGCATCTCAATTCAGGAAATGAAAATTGGGTTTCTTTGTTGTAGAAAAAAGTTAAGTTTTTTGTTTGTAGCATTATCAAAAAAATATGGTGCAAGTTACCTAAAAAAATCACTTAATCTCTTACTATTTTCTTAAAATATTCCCTCATCTTGAAAACTATAATAACCGTTTTCGGTGATAATGATATGATCAATAATAAATATATCTAATTGTTGTCCTGCAAGTTTTAGTTTTCTAGTAATTTCTCTATCGGCATCACTGGCTAGTAACTTTCCTGATGGATGATTGTGGGTAAGAATTATGGATGTGGCATTTTGCTCAAAAGCAGTTTTAAATACAATCCTACAATCTACAATTGTTCCTATGATTCCGCCTTTTGAAAGTTGTGCTTTATGAATGACTTTATTGGAATTGTTTAAATACAAAATCCAAAATTCTTCATGAGGCAATTCGCCAATTATGGGTTGCATAATTTCGAAAACGACTTTACTAGAAGTAATTTTTTTAAGTTCTTCAGCCTCTTCGGTTCGTCTTCTTCTACCCAATTCTAATGCAGCAGCAATAGTGATAGCTTTTGCTTCGCCAATTCCTTTAAATTCGGTAAGTTTTTGGATTGATAATTTTCCGAGTTGATTTAAATTATTATCAACAAAAAATAAAATGCGTTGACAAAGTTGCACCGCACTTTCATTTCGAGAGCCAGAACCAATTAAAATTGCAAGTAATTCGGAATCGGATAAGGAAGATTTTCCTTTTAGAAGAAATTTTTCTCTTGGGCGATCGTCTTCAGCCCATTGATTGATAGGGGTATACATAATTATTTTGGCTTTTATAAAGAGCAAAAATAATTGAAAAATTCTAAAAAAATGAAAAAATTCTAAAAAAAATAAATTTACGAATAGTAATTCATGATTTTTTGCGTTGTATATAAAATCACAATTTATGAAGTTACTTCTTTCTTTTCTATTTGTTTACGCTTTATTGGGTTGTAAAAAAGCCGAAAATATTAATTTGAAAGCCGAAAACAGTTCAGTTGCAACGATTGAAAATCCAAAAACTTTTGAAGAAAAACTTTCAAATGCTGCAATTTCTATTATCGATGAAAATGTAGTTTACACTCCTGATTATGTTTCTATAAAATATCCTAATGGCGATGTTCCTGCTAAAACAGGTGTTTGTAGTGATGTTGTAATTCGGGCTTACCGAAAACTTGGAATTGATTTGCAAAAAGAAGTTCACGAAGACATGAAAGCTAACTTTTTGAAATATCCAACCAAATGGGGTTTGAAAAAAACAGATACCAATATTGACCACAGAAGAGTGTTAAATCTTGAGGTTTTTTTTACACGAAAAGGTAAGAAACTAGAAGTTTCAGATAATCCAAATGATTATAAAACTGGTGATATTGTAACTTGGATGATTGGTGGAAAATTACCTCATATTGGAATAGTTACACATAAAAAATCAAAAGAAGGAAACCCCATGATTGTGCACAATGTGGGTAGCGGACAAGTCGCAGAAGATTGTTTGTTTAGTTGGGAAATTGTTGGACATTTTAAGTATGGAAAGTAACGTTTTTTAGATTCCTGCGGAAGGACAAACTGTGTGAGACTCCTACGGAGTGACAACTGTGCGCAAACTTGTCATTGCTTCGCTAGTTCGAGCAAAGCTCTCGTGTCCGTAGGAATCTTTTATTTAAAATGTTCATTCCAAAATTCTAAATTTGAATTAATTTCTTTTATCAAATTCAATTTCTTTTCTCTAGAAAGATTTTTTATTTCTTTCTCTCTTTCAATTGCTAATTGAATCCAACCAAACTTTTCATAATAAATCAAAAAATGCACATTATATCTAGCGGTAAAACTATTTGGATTTAACTTGCTTTCATGCTGATTTAAACGCAATTTTAAATTATTGGTTACACCTGTATACAAAACTGTTCTGTTTTTATTTGTTAAAATGTAAACATAAAATGTATAAATTCCTTCGGTGTATTCTATCATTGTTGAACGAGTTTAAGATTATTATCATAATAAGAGATTCCTACGGAATGACAAACTAGACGTTGACCAACTTTACTTGAGATTCCTTCGGAATGACAACATTATGCAAAATATCCGCAAACACTAACGGCACAGTTTGTCATTCCGTAGGAATCCCTTTTTCCCTTTTACTGTTTTGCTTTGAGATTCCTACGGAATGAAAACATTATGCAAAATATCAGCAAACACTAACGGCATAGTTTGCCATTCCGTAGGAATCCCTTTATTCCTTTTACTTTGAGATTCCTTCGGAATGACAACATTATGCAAAATATCAGCAAACACTAACGGCACAGTTTGTCATTCCGTAGGAATCCCTTTATTCCTTTTACTGT
Source organism: Flavobacterium sp. (assembly GCA_020048955.1). Lineage (GTDB taxonomy): Bacteria > Bacteroidota > Bacteroidia > Flavobacteriales > Flavobacteriaceae > Flavobacterium. The sequence continues at coordinate 2,209 of JAIFLT010000143.1, read as the reverse complement.
TTTGCTTTGAGATTCCTTCGGAATGAAAACATTATGCAAAATATCAGCAAACACTAACGGCATAGTTTGTCATTCCGTAGGAATCCCTTTTTTCCTTTTACTGTTTTGCTTTGAGATTCCTTCGGAATGACAACATTATACAAAATATCCGCAAACACTAAAGGCACAGTTTGTCATTCTGTAGGAATCCCTTTTTTCCTTTTACTGTTTTACTTTGAGATTCCTACGGAATGACAATCTCAAATCTCAAATCTTATTTCATCAACTCCTTCACCTCATCAAAATTCAATCCACCGTAATTACCTGAACTCATTAATAATAAAGCTAAGTTATCAAAATTTTGATTGAATAAGAAGTTTTTAAAATCGGCTGGATTGGTATAAATAATCAAATCTTCTCTTTGGAATGATTGTGCAATTTGATCATAAGTTACCTCTTCTAGTTGCTTTATTTTTACAGCATCTGGCGAATAGAAAACTACGGCAACATCGGCTGCGTCTAGTGCTCCTTGATATTCTTTTAAGAATTCTGCATTCAAACTACTATAAGTATGTAATTCTAAACACGCAACCAAAGTTCTGTCTGGATATTGACTCTTAACCGCTTTAGTCGTTGCTGAAACTTTACTTGGCGAGTGAGCAAAATCTTTGTAAGCTACTTTTCCTTTTCCTTCGGCAATTTTTTCAAGTCGTTTGCTTGCGCCTTTAAAACTGGCAATAGCTTCGTAGAAATCAGCTTCATCAACTCCCATATTTTGGCAAATCCATTTTGCTCCTGCAAGATTATTTAAATTGTGAGCACCAAAAACTTCTATTGGCATTGGTCCTTCTGGGGTATCAAGCAAAGTAGTTCCATCTTCAACAGTGTAACTTGGCGTTTGATAAGCAATTTTTCTGATTGGATTTTCAGAACCTTCAGCTACTTTTTTAACGGTTTGGTCTTCTTCATTATAAACAAGAATTCCACCTTTTGTAATTTGATTTACAAAAATTTCAAATTGCTCTACATAATTTTCAAAGGTTGGAAACACATTAATATGATCCCAAGCTATTCCAGAAAGCAAAGCAATATTGGGTTGATACAAATGAAATTTTGGTCGTCTATCAATTGGTGATGACAAATATTCATCGCCTTCAAGAACTATAAAATCGTTGCTTTCTGTTAGATGCACCATCGTGTCAAATCCTTCTAACTGAGCTCCAACCATATAATCAACTTCGATGTTGTGATAGTGCATTACGTGCAAAATCATGGAAGTTATAGTCGTTTTTCCGTGCGAACCGCCAATAACCACTCGGGTTTTATTTTTGGATTGCTCAAATAAAAATTCAGGGTAAGAATAGATTTTCAAACCTAATTCTTTTGCTTTTAACAACTCTGGATTGTCTGCTTTGGCGTGCATTCCTAAAATTATGGCTTCAATATCTGAGGTGATTTTTTCTGGAAACCAACCCATTTCTAAAGGCAATAAACCTTTTTTTTCTAAACGCGATTTTGATGGTTCAAAAATAGCATCATCGCTTCCTGTTACTTGATATCCTTTATTGTGTAATGCTAGTGCTAAATTGTGCATGGCTGCACCGCCAATGGCTATGAAATGTGTACGCATTTGAAATTCCAATTATTAAAATCCCAAATCCCAAACCTATAATTATTGGAATTTGAAATTTGAGTTTTGTTATTCTTTTTCGAATTGTTCTTTTAACTTTGTTGCTTTTGCTTTGTCTTTAATTTTATTCAAATATAAATTATATAATTTTTGAAAAGTGGTTTTTGAATTCCCAATTTCGTGTGCTTTACTATAATTTGCTTCGGCTTTTTTATAACGATTGAAATATTCGTCGATATAACCTTTAGAAAGGTAGCCATCTACTTTTGAAAGCTCCATCAACTCATTAGAATATTTTATGGCTTTAGATTCGCTTCCACCAACAATTCCAGGCAATTCTATATAAAGCATCACTAATGCCCAACGAGAGTCAATATGTTTTACATCTAATTTTGCAGCTGTGAGAAAGGCATTTTCTATATCATCAATCATTCCCAACGCTTTAAATTTATTGACCGATTTGGCTTTCATTCCGAGAGCTCCACCATATTTATACCAATAATTGGCAGTTTTAGGAACCTGCGTTTTTAAAACTTTATAGTACTTGATGGCTTCGTCCCATTTTTTTTGATGACCAGCAATATCACCAAGATATTCAAC
>JAIFLT010000152.1 GCA_020048955.1 Flavobacterium sp. | reverse complement strand
ATGAAAAGACACCTCATTTCTTCCCAATCATTAACTTTAACAAAACAATAGCTTCGATTTAAGACATGCTAAATTTTGATTTCTTTAGGTTAGTTTCAAAAACAATTTGGGCTAAAAACAGCTTTAAATAGGCCGTTTTTATTAAAAACAAGACCTTTCTCTTGTAAGGTGTGTTCCAAGCTTGGATTTTGGCAATTAAATCAGGAACGCCCAGTATGTTTATACTGCGTTTGATGTTGTAAACTAGCATAATCAAACTGTGTTCGCCATTTACTTTTTCTAACCCTATTAAATCTGTGCAATTATAACCCCATTTTCGCTTTATTGTTCCAAAAATGTGTTCGTTAATCTCTTGCCGTTTGCGGTATAGTTGAGGATTATCTTTATATCGCCTGTGGTTCTCTTCTACGGCATCGGCATATTGGCTTCGGTCTATTTCTCTTCCGCCTTTTCTGCTGGTACATACTTTGTATAATTCCATCCTAAAGATTCAGCTATTAGACCAAGACCAATCAAAATTATCAAACAATAGTTTTCAACTACAAAAAAGCCATCCGAGAGGATAGCTTTTTAAATTATAACGTAGTCTCAAAATAAAATTTTTTGTATTTTTGCAAAGTAATAACTAGAAAATTATGAAAACAGGTGATAAAGCATTAATAGACCCAAAAGTAACTGGCTTAAACAGTTGGATAGAAGGCATTATAATAAAAATAAGAAATAATCCATTTTTAGGCAAAGAAATTGCAATTAAAGACAACAAAGGCAATATTTATTTTGAGGCAGCTAAATATTTTAAAATTGTTACAAAATAATGTTTGCTATCAGTTTTGATATGCTTATTGCCGATTTAAAAATAAATTACGGCGAAACCTACAACAATGCTTATTATGAGATAAGTGTTGTTTTAGAATAATTTCACTTTTTTCGTGCTCAAGGAAGCGTTTATCTCTCTGAAAAAAATGATATGGCAAACCTTACAAAAGCCATGATAAAATTAAAAAGTATTGATTGGTTCAGAAAATCGGTACGAGACATTAGAGCATTCAAAGTAGAAGATTGGTCAAACTTCACCGACTTCATGAAAGAAGAATAAATAACACTGGCTATAACAAGCTTTGCAAGATTGTGAAGTAAGTGCCTAATTTAAAGTTTTGGTTATATTTGTAAAGGCTTGGTCTTGGTTCATCGCCACTTCTTGAAGCCGCGGAGACGTTGTATGCTATTATATTTGAAAACCGCAGAAAAAAGAACAAAATGATAATATTGCCTTATAAAGAGAAATTTATTAGAGAAAATTTCATCGAATTTTCATTCGATAGCGATGACGAAAATTATTTACCTGACTTCAAACTTTTTGAAAAGCTAAATGCAACTGACCAATATTATCTTGCTGAAAATTATAATTGGGATGATGGAGTTGAAATTCTGAAATGGATAATTGAAAGCAAAAAATGTGATAAAGGAACTGCATCACTTATTTTTTGGACATCCGAACCCGATTATTATTTTGAGAAATCGGAAAGTGAAATTTCAGATTACGAAAAAGACACTTTTTTATTACTTAAAAGAATTGTAGAAAAGTTTAACAACAAAGAATTTAAAAAGTCAAACTTAAAATATAATCCAACTAACAGAGAAAAAAGAATTAATTGGAGTAAACAAAATTCAGAGTGGAAAATTTCTGAAGAACTTAAGAAACCTACGAAAGGATTTTCTATAATTAGTCTAGGAATTATTCAACATAAAATTTGGGAATGGCAACGTAAACGAAAAGAGGCAAAACGAGCAGAAAAAAGATTGAAACGAAAAAAATAACAGCATGCAACAGAAGTTCAAGAAATTGCTAGACATTGGATTTATCAGAATTGGTAATTGTTGAATTAAAGTTTTGGTTATATTTGTAATTGTCAGTGAATGAAGTACCCCACTTCTTGAAGCCGCTAAACGTTGTGCATGAGTTTGGCTGACATAAAATAATATTGAAATGAAACAGGAAATTTGGTTAGCAAATAGACTTTTAATTCTACATGCCATTGTAGTAGGAATTACTGTGGCGGGTGGTGTTGCCTTTGTTAACGATTCAGCAATATGCTTTAATGAAAATCTACGAAATCAAAAAGGGTAGAAGTGATGCAAAACTTTTAGATGTTTATGAAAAATTAGTAATGCGTTCCTTGTTTGGGAATACTAATGCAAGTCGGAATTCGGCTTAATACGCTATTCATTTTATGCTTTTGTAAATGTTGTGATGGTTGATAATTTTATCATCTATCAGTAATAATGAGTAATATTAATCATTTGAAATGATTAATATTGTATATTTGCAATGGTAATACTAAGTAAAATGATAACGCAACAAATATTTTCAACAGTAATAGACTCCCAAAAAGCTATTTTCGAAAAAAAACCATCTGGAGTACAGAGAGAAATTCTCGACAAAATACCTAATATTAATGGTTTTGCAAGTATTATTTCGGGTTTACGACGTAGCGGAAAAAGCACTATACAACTTCAATTTAAAAAAAAATATTTTCCAAATGAAGGATTGTTTTTAAATTTTGAAGATCCACGTTTGGCAGGTATCGAAATAAAAGATTTTCAACGATTATATAATGAAGTTATTGCAAGAAAATCTAAAGTGCTTTTTTTTGATGAAATACAAATTGTAAAAAGTTGGGAAATATTTGTAAATCAGTTAATAAGAGAAGATTTTTTTGTGATTATAACAGGTTCAAACGCTTCATTATTGAGTAAGGAATTAGGAACGCATTTAACAGGAAGACATTTTTCAACCGAGTTATTTCCATTTTCTTATTTGGAGTTTTTGACTTTTAAAGAATTTGAAAACAACGAAAATTCATTTCGTGAATACCTATCAAAAGGTGGAATGCCCGATTATTTGCGTACAGGAATTGATAGTTACTTAAACAATTTGCTTGATGATATATTAATTAGAGATGTTGCAATACGTTTTGGATTAAGAGATATAAATTCTTTGCGTCAATTGGCTGTTTACTTAATTTCAAATATAGGGACTTTGTTTTCTGCAAATTCATTATCAGGAATGTTTGGAATAAAATCGAGTACAACATTTTTAGATTATTTTTCTTATTTTAAAGATGTTTATATAATTGATTTTGTGCCTAAATTTGATTATTCTTTAAAAAAGCAAATTAGAAATCCTCAAAAAGTGTATTGCATTGATTTAGGCATTTACCATCAAAATAAAATTGTATTTTCACCTAATGATGGGCATGTGTTAGAAAATGCGGTTTATTTGCATCTAAGAAGAAAAAGTAAAGAGATATATTATTATCAAAATAAAGGCGAATGTGATTTTGTAGTTGCCATAAATGGTATTCCACAAGAGTTATTCCAAGTTTGTCATGAAATTAATTCTATGAATATTGATAGGGAAATAAATGGTTTGTTAGAAGCTATGGATTATTTTAAAATAAAAAATTCAATTATTATAACTCAAAATCAAACTGATATCTATACAAAGGATGATTTAACAATACGTATAATTCCAGCTTGGCAATGGATGAGTAAAATAGAATAATAAATAAAGCTATGCATAAAAAACAACTAAATACAAACGAATACGCACCATTTTACGCAAACTACGTCGCACAAGTTTCTGATGAATATACTTTGGTAGAAGAATTAGAAATTTCTTTACATAGGTATATCAAATTTGTGCAAGACCTTCCGATGGATAAATTTGACTACAGCTATGCCGAAGGAAAATGGACTATTAAAGATATTATTCAGCACACGATTGATGCCGAAAGAATTTTTGCTTACAGAGCTTTGCGGTTTGCAAGAAATGACAAAACCGAATTACCAGGATATGAAGAGGATGATTTTGCCATCGAAGCCAACGGAAATAATAGAAGCATTATGAATTTGCTTACAGAGTTTTCTGCTGTTAGACATGCAACATTATTGTTATTTAAGTCTTTCAATGAAGAACAACTTCTGCGAATAGGTTTTGCAAATAATAATCCAATGTCTGTAAGAGCTTTAGGATTTGTCATTATTGGTCATCAAAATCACCATCAAAGAGTTTTTGAAGAAAGATACTTTTAAAAAAATTCCAAAAAACAATCTCCAAATTTCAAAATTTAGCACAAAAAAATCCCAAAATCCATAAATTTGGAATTTGGGATTTTAAATATTGAAATTTATATTATTTATTCTTCGTCGTCATCGTCGTCAAAGTTGTCTGAAGATTCAAAACCTTCGTCTTCGTCTTCGTCATCTAGTTCATCAGATCCACCTTTGTCTTTTAATAAATCTTCTTCTTCCTCTTCATCATTTGATAAATCATCGTCATCTAAGTCAAGACCTTTTACTGGAGCAATGGGTTCAATTACAGCATCTAAATCATCTTCTTCATCAAACTTTTCCATTCGGTTTGCCAATTTAGTACTTACTTTTACTAAATAAATAGTATCTTCTGTTCTTACTTCAACAGCTTCAACCAGTTCGTTTTGAGCATTTCTGAAACGGATAATATCACTATCGTCATATCCTTCAGGAAATTTATCAACTAATAAGTTTAAAATATCGCCAGTTAGCTTAGCATAATCAACAATAACTCTTCTCATAAATATATTTTATTGGTCTAATAAATAAGCAAAAATTAATGGAGCTACAATAGTGGCATCCGACTCAATGATGAATTTTGGTGTATGAATATCCAATTTACCCCAAGTGATTTTTTCATTTGGAACCGCACCCGAGTAGGAACCATAACTAGTGGTCGAATCTGAAATTTGACAAAAATAACTCCAGAATGGAATGTCGTGCATTTCCATATCTTGATACAACATTGGAACCACACAAATAGGAAAATCTCCTGCAATTCCTCCTCCAATTTGGAAGAAACCAACGCCTTTACCACCAGAATTTTTAGGATACCAATCGGCCAACCACATCATGTATTCTATTCCGCTTTTCATGGTAGTGGGTTTAAACTCACCTTTTATACAATAAGAAGCAAAAATATTACCCATGGTGCTGTCTTCCCATCCTGGCACTACAATTGGAAGGTTTTTTTCGGCTGCTGCAACCATCCAAGAATCCTTAGGATCAATTTCGTAGTATTGTTCTAAAACACCAGAATTAATCATTTGATACATAAATTCATGCGGAAAATAGCGTTCTCCTTTTGAATCGGCATTATTCCAAATAGCAAATAAGTGCGATTGTAATCTTCTAAAAGCTTCTTCTTCAGGAATACAAGTATCGGTAACTCTGTTATAATGGTTTTCTAATAAATCCCACTCTTCTTGTGGCGACAAATCTCTGTAGTTTGGTACTCTTTTGTATGAATTGTGAGCTACTAAATTCATGATATCCTCCTCAAGATTTGCTCCAGTACAGGATATAATGTGTACTTTGTCTTGACGAATCATTTCTGCTAGCGATTTTCCTAACTCGGCAGTACTCATTGCACCTGCCAAAGTAATCATCATTTTTCCATTTTCTAACAAATGTTGCTCATATCCTTTGGCAGCATCTACTAAAGCAGCTGAATTGAAATGAAGGTAATGTTTCTCAATAAACTGACTTATTGGTCCTTTGCTCATATTCTTTTTGTAAAGTTTTTATTTTTAGTTTGGTTTTCAAAGAAAATCTTTTTTTCTAAAACTTCAAACTGTTTTTTTATTATTTTTTTGTGTATCCTAAAATTTTCAAAACATCTTCGGCTGTTTGTTGTTCAGAAAAAATCTCCGTTGCAATGATTCCGTTAGCATCTTTATCAATTAAAATATGTTTTGGTTGCGGAATCAAACAGTGGTGCAAACCGCCATAGCCACCTATGGTTTCCTGATAAGCACCAGTATTAAAAAATCCTATATACAACGGTTTTTCTTTGTTATATTTTGGCAAATAAATAGCATTCATATTTTGTTCAGAATTGTAATAATCATCACTATCACAGGTCATTCCTCCCAATAAAACCCTTTCATAATTATCGTTCCAGCGATTTATGGCTAATAAAATGAAACGTTTATTAATTGCCCAAGTATCTGGTAAAGTAGTGATAAAAGAAGAGTCAATCATGTTCCATGCCTCTCTATCGTTTTGTTGTTTTTGATATAAAACTTGATAAATGGCACCACCAGATTCTCCCACTGTAAACGATCCAAATTCTGTAAAAATATTGGGTACATCTACTTCGGCTTCTTCACATGCAATTTTTATTTGATTGATAACTTCATCAACCATATATTGGTAATCATATTCAAAAGCCAAAGAATTTTTTATTGGAAATCCGCCTCCAATATTTAAGCCATCCAGCGTAGGGCATTCTTTCTTTAAGGCAATATATACTTTGATACATTTTACCAATTCATTCCAGTAGTAGGCATTATCATTAATTCCGGTATTGATAAAAAAGTGAAGCATCTTTAACTCCAAATTGTCATTTTCTTGAATTTGTTTTTTGTAAAACTGAACTATGTTTTTGTATCCAATTCCTAAACGAGAGGTGTAAAACTCAAATTTAGGTTCTTCTTCGGCAGCAATTCTAATTCCGATTTTAAATTTTCCTTTTATTTCTGCTTGAAGCAAATCTAATTCTTCATAATTATCAATAATTGGAATTGTATTTTTATGACCATTATTTATCAATCGAGCTATGTTGGTCACATATTGATCTCTTTTAAAGCCATTACAAATTACATAAGTACTTTTATTTATTTTGCCATTCTCTAGCAAATTTTCAACTATGTTAATGTCAAAAGCAGATGAAGTTTCAACATGAATATTGTTTTTAAAAGCTTCATTCATTATATATTCAAAATGGGAGCTTTTTGTGCAATAGCAATAGTAATATTTACCTTCATAATTGCTTTTTTCCATAGCATTTCTAAACCAATTTTTGGCTCTTTTAATGTTGTTAGAAATTTGTGGTAAATAAGTAAATTTTAATGGTGTTCCATATTGTTCAACCAATTTCATCAAGTCAATGTTATGAAATTGAAGCGTACTATCTTTATTTAAAGTAAATTCTTCTTGTGGAAAGTAATACGTTTGATTAATTAAGTCGAAATATTTTGTATTCATAGATTTTGAAAATTTATTAGATTATTAAAAAACTCAGCTAATCTAATTTTCTCAAACCCTGATATTAGCATAAACTATAGGAAGTTTTTCAGTTTCAGATTTGAAAAATTCTAAAAACAAACCTAAAATAGTTCGAATTGAGGTCAAAAACGTAACACAAAGTACTTGAAAACCTGAAATGGTTTTTAGCTTGAAAGTGCTATTAGTAGTAGTGTTAGTATTGTTTTTCATCTTGACAAATGTAAAAAATAAAATTCCCGAAATGCAATAATTTTTATAAAAAAAATTACGATTTATAATCTTGAAAGCTATTAATAATCAATTCATTTTCAACAGATTGATTAATAATGATTTTGCCAATACCATTTATTAGTGCAAATTGAATTTTTCCATATTCATTTTTCTTATCATGAATGAGTAAATTTTGAATAGAAATAATGTCTTCTTTACTAAAATTATGGGGTTCATAAATAGAAGAAATAACATATTTAATTTGATAAAATTCCTCATCACAAAGCATTCCTTTTTCTCTAGAAATATAACTTTCTAAAACCATTCCAATAGCAATAGCTTCGCCATGCAATAGAGGATTTTCTGATGCTAAAAAATGACTTTCTATGGCATGTCCTAACGTATGACCAAAATTCAATGCTTTTCGAATTCCGTTTTCTGTTGGATCTTTTTTTACAATATCGTTTTTGATTTCTATAGAGCGATAAATTAAAGCATCAAAATTGTCAAAATCAATTTTTTGAGATTCCTCTTGAATTGAAAGGACGAATGTATTCCAATAGTTTTTGTCATGTATCAAGCCATGTTTAAGCATTTCTGCCAATCCTGAACGCATTTCTTTTTGAGATAAAGTTTCAAGAAAATCTGTAGAAATTAATAACATTTGTGGCACATTAATAACGCCAATTTGGTTTTTTAAATTTCCTAAATCTACACCATTTTTTCCTCCAATGGAAGCATCAACCATCCCTAATAATGTAGTTGGAACGTTTATAAAATCAATTCCTCTTTTGAAAGTAGATGCTATAAATCCTCCAATATCAGTTATTACTCCACCGCCAAGATTGATTATTAAACTTTTTCTATCGGCTCCTAAGTCAGATAATATGGACCAAATTTCTATGCAAGTTGTTATGTTTTTGTTTTCTTCTCCGGCTTCAATTTCAATTATTTCTATTGGAATTTCAGTTGCCAAATTAGGCAAGAATTTAGGCAAACAATATTCATTAGTATGCTCGTCAACTAAAATGAAAATAGAGGAATAATTATTTTCAGATATAAAGAGGTTGATTTTTTCATATCCAGTTTCATTAAAAAATATTTGGTAACCGTTGGCTTCGATAGATTGCATAGAAATTTTTTATTTTGAACAAAAATAACATATTATCTAATCCATTTAAACTTTAATAATAACTTATTTTTTCGTTAAAATTCTTTTAGCTTGATATGAAATGATTACTTTTGTTTAATTAAAGTATATAAATATTAAACAAAATATAGTTTGAAGTCAATAATCGTAACCCCAGAAAAAGAAAATTTATCTGATATTCAGATTGATAGAATTATTGAAATGGCATGGGAAGACCGAACTCCTTTTGATGCAATTAAGTTCCAGTTTGGCTTATCTGAAGCTGAAGTAAAAGCGCTAATGAAAAGCGAATTAAAATTTAGTAGTTATAAACTTTGGCGAGAACGTGTTGAACATTGTAAAACCAAACACTTAGCCAAGCGAGTTGAAGGTATTGACCGATTCAAATGTAAGATGCAACGTGCAATTTCGAATAATAAAATTTCAAAACGTTAAGTAAATGGAATCTAAAAAACCTGATAATGTAGTTTTTTCTGAAGAAGCTGGTTATAATGCAAGTCTGTTGTCTTATTCTACAACTGTTGGCGCACCAGTTATTAAGATGGATGATGTAGTTTCTTGGAAGAGTAGAGGTATTACTAATGTCAATAAAGAGTTTGAAAATAAATTTAACGAGCTTAAAATTCAATATGAAATGTTGATGCAAGAATATGAATGGAATGAACTAGTTTACAATGCTAAATTTTCATTCGAACCTGTAATTGGTGAAATATATCATTTGTATGCCAATAGTGATGGAACCAATTCACTTTCGTTAATTGCACCAAACGAATGGAATAAAGAGCATATCGGAACTTTTAAATTGAATAGTGAAAGAAAATGGATTCATCTTGCATAGAAATTTAAAATAACAAAAATGTATATTAACAAAAAGCAAATAGAACAACTTGAAAAACAAAAAAGAGTTCATTTAATCAATAGTTTAGGTGGTTTTAAAAGTGTTTCTTTGGTTGGGACATCTGATAAAAATGGCAATGAAAACTTAGCTATTTTTAGTTCTTTTTTTCATATTGGAGCCAATCCACCATTAATTGGGATGATTTTTAGACCAAGTCCACCCGAACGCGACACCATGAGAAATATTTTAGATACGGGTTTTTATACAATCAATCACATTAATGAATATATGTATAAGCAAGCACATCAAACTTCAGCCCGATATGATAAAGGAATTTCTGAATTTGATGCAACTAATTTAAAATCAGAATATAAAAATAACTTTTTTGCGCCATTTGTTGCAGAAAGTAACGTTCAATTAGGTATAGAATTTAAAGAAAAAATAGATATTTCTATAAATAGCACAACTATGATTATAGGTGAAATTATTCAAATTTATATTCCAAAAAAATGTCTAAAAGAAGACGGATTTGTCGATTTAGAAAAAGCCAATACAATCACTTGTTCTGGTTTAGATAGTTATCACAAAACCATGCAATTAGACCGATTAAGCTATGCAAAACCTGATAAAGAAATTACCTCATTACTCTAAAATTGAATAAAAATGCTATTAATATTGTTTGGTTCAAACGTGATTTACGTTTTACAGATCACGAACCGCTTTATTTGGCACAACAAGACGGAATTCCGATTTTATTAGTTTACTTTTTTGAACCTTCAGTAATGAATTATGATGATGCTGATGTGCGTCATTGGCGGTTTATATATGAATCGATTCAAGAAATGCAACTTAAATTGCAATCCATCTCTTCTAATTTGTATTTCTTTCATAATGAGGTTGTATCAGTTTTTGACGCATTGAGAAATAGTTATGATATTAAAACTGTTTTTTCACATCAAGAAATTGGAAATAAAATCACTTTTGATAGGGATATTGCAATGCAAGATTTTTTTGATTCTAATGAAATTCAGTGGAAACAATCGCAAATGCATGGTGTCATTAGAAAGTTGAAATCTAGAAGCGAATGGGATAAACGTTGGGAACAAGTAATGCGAGCTGCACCCAAAATGATTGATTTGAATTCTTTGAAAATTGAAAATTTAGAATTAGATTTTTATCATAAGTTAAAAGGAAATGCACTTTCTACTGAAATTACAACTCGCAATAAAAATTTTCAACAAGGTGGCGAGTATTGGGCGTGGCGTTATTTGGATAGTTTTGCTAAGAAACGCCATGTAAATTATAGCAAACACATTTCCAAACCTAATTTAAGCCGAACAGGTTGTAGCCGATTGTCTCCTTATTTGACTTATGGTAATATAAGTATGCGAATGATTTATCAGTACACAAATCAGCATTATGAAGGTTCTAAAAATAAAAGAGCTCTCTTAAATTTTGTTTCTCGCTTGCATTGGCATTGTCATTTTATTCAAAAATTTGAAGACGAATGTCGTATGGAATTTGAAAATGTAAATAGAGCATACAACACTTTAATAAAACCAAAAAACGAAACTTATATAAAAGCTTGGCAAGAGGGAAAAACAGGAGTGCCTATTGTAGATGCCTGTATGCGATGCTTAGTAGCAACAGGATACATTAATTTCAGGATGCGGGCAATGGTGGTTTCGTTTTTTACTTTTAATTTATGGCAAGATTGGCGAGAATTACATTTTTTGGCACGTCAGTTTTTAGATTACGAACCGGGAATTCATTATCCGCAAATTCAGATGCAATCAGGAACAACAGGAATAAATACCATCAGAATTTACAATCCAATAAAAAACTCTGAAGAACACGATTCAGAGGGGATTTTTATCAAAAAATGGATTCCAGAATTGGCAGAAGTTCCAGTAGAATTGATTCATGAACCTTGGAAATTAAACGTAATAGAACAACAATTTTATAATTGTGAAATAGGAAAAGATTATCCATTTCCAATTGTTGATATTGAAGAAACTCGAAAAAAAGCCAGTGAAATCGTTTGGAGTTTCCGTAAGAATGATGATGTTAAAGAAGAAGGAAAACGTATTTTAAAAAAACACGTAAATAGGAAGCCAGTTTTACAAAGTAAAAATGTGCTTATCATTCATTCCGAACTTGATTCGGAATCAAATCCAAATAAACCTAAAAATGCGCGGAGTAAAAAAGCAAAACCTTCCCAATAAAGTTTGCATCGTTTGTCAAAGACCATTTGCTTGGCGCAAAAAATGGGAAAAAGTTTGGGACGAAGTAAAATATTGTAGTGATAAATGTAGAGGGAAAAAGTGATTAGTGAATAGTAATTAGTGAATAGTAATTAGTAGTAATTAGTGAATAGTAATTAGTGAATAGTAATTAGTGAATAGTAATTAGTGAATAGTAATTAGTGAATAGTAATTAGTGAATAGTTTAATGAAACTTAATGCCTAAATGGTTTAAAAATAAAAATGTCAAAAACTTTACGATTAATTCTCGGAGATCAATTAAATAGTAATCATTCTTGGTTTACAACTGTTGATGATTCAATTACTTATGTCATGATGGAAATTCGTTCAGAAACCGATTATGCCAAGCATCACATTCAAAAAGTTGTAGGTATTTTTGCTGCGATGCAACATTTTTATCATGATTTAAAATCTAAAAAGCATCATGTTGTATATATTCATCTAAATGATAAAAACAACTTACAATCTTTTGAAAAAAATATTCAATATCTAATTTCAAAACACAATTTTACGCATTTTGAATACCAATTACCTGATGAATATCGAGTCGATTTAGATTTAAAAAAGCTTTCTGAATACATTACAATAACAACTTCGGTAAGTGATTCGGAACATTTTTTTACAACTCGAAACGAACTCGGAGATTTCTTTGAAGGCAAAAAAATCTATTTGATGGAAAGTTTTTATCGTGCTATGAGAAAAAAGCATAACGTAATGATGGAAGGCGATAAGCCGCTCACAGGTCAATGGAATTATGATGGTGAAAACCGAAAGAAATTACCCAAAAATCATAAACCTATAGCTCCTTTAGTTTTCAATAATGATGTTTCAGAAATACTTGAAGAAATTAAAAAGACAAATATCAAAACCATTGGAACCATTGATGCTAAAAACTTTGTTTGGCCAATAAATAGAGAACAATCACTCAAATTACTTGATTTTTTTGCAGAAGAATGTTTGCAACTTTTTGGAAGTTATCAAGATGCGATGACTCCAAGCGAATGGTCATTATATCATTCTCGAATTTCATTTTCAATGAATGTAAAAATGATTTCACCTAAAGAAGTTATCGATAGATGCATTGAAGAATGGAATAAACGTCCAAATGAAATAGAATTCAACCAATTAGAAGGTTTTGTGCGTCAAATTATTGGTTGGCGTGAGTACATGCGCGGTATTTATTGGAACAAAATGCCCGAATTTGCCACCATGAATTTCTTCAACAATCAAGAAAAATTACCCGAATGGTTTTGGACAGGCAATACGAAAATGAATTGCATGAAAGATGCGATAAATCAATCGTTAAATTATGCATATGCTCATCACATTCAACGCTTGATGATAACTGGAAATTTTGCTCTTTTAGCAGGAATCCATCCCGATGAAGTCGATGCTTGGTATCTCGGAATTTATATCGATGCGTTCGAATGGGTTGAAATTACTAATACTCGCGGCATGAGTCAGTTTGCCGATGGCGGAATTGTTGGAACTAAACCTTATGTAAGTTCGGCATCGTATATAGATAAAATGAGTCATTATTGCGGCAATTGTTTTTATAAAAAAGCACTAAAAACTGGTGAAAAATCTTGTCCATTCAATAGTTTGTATTGGAATTTTTATGATAGAAATGAAGATAAATTGGGAAAAAATCCCCGAATTGGAATGATGTATAACGTATGGCGTAAAATGAAACCTGAAGATAAAACAGCTTTATTGGAGCAGGCAGATTATTATTTAAAAAATATAAATGAACTTTAAATTATTAGTTTCAGGTTTAAAGTTGCAAAACCTGAAAAATTAAACAAAATAAAATATGAGAACATCTATAGTTTGGTTTAAAACCGATTTAAGATTACATGATAATGAAACACTTATCAAAGCTATCGCTCAAAGTGATAAAATAATTCCGGTGTATTGCTTTGATGAATCAAATTTTGTTACCACTGAATTTGGTTTCAAGAAAACTGGAAGTTTTAGAGCACAATTTTTATTAGAATCACTAATTGATTTAGATAAAAACTTACGAGCAATTGGTTCAGGTTTATTGATTGTAAAAGGAAAACCTGAAGTTGAAATTCCTAAAATTATTCAAGAATATAAAGTAACTAAAGTTTTTGCAAAACGGGAAGTTTCGTATGAAGAGAAACAAACAGAAGCTAGAGTTCAAGAGGAATTATTCAAATTGAAATGTGAGCTTAAAACATTTAGCACAAGCACGTTATATCATGCAGAAGATTTGCCTTTTTCTATTAAAGATATTCCAGATGTTTTTACCAATTTCAGAAAAAAAACAGAGAAAGATGCCATAATCAGAGTAGCTTTTGAAGAACCAAAAGAAATAAAATCTCCAGAAATTGAGCCTCTAAAATTACCAACTTTACAAGAATTAGGTATAGAATTTAAAACAATAGATTCGAGAGCAGTTTTAAAATTTAAAGGTGGCGAAACCGAAGCTATAGCGAGATTAAATCACTATTTTTTTGAAACTAAATGCATTTCAGAATATAAGGAAACTCGAAACGGATTGGTTGGCGCTGATTATTCGTCTAAGTTTTCGGCTTGGTTGGCTTTAGGTTGTATTTCACCGAGATTTATTTATGATGAACTCAAAAAATATGAAATGCAATTTGGTGCCAATGATTCTACTTATTGGTTGGTTTTTGAATTATTGTGGCGCGATTATTTTAGATTTATGATGAAAAAATACAATGCCAAATTCTTTCAACAAGCTGGAATTCAAAGCAAAGGAATACCTGTAAACAAAGACAATACAAGTCAATTACAAGAATGGATTGATGGTGAAACTGGAGTCGATTTTGTAGACGCTAATATGATTGAATTAAAGTTAACAGGTTTCATGAGCAATCGTGGACGTCAAAATGTGGCAAGTTATTTATGTAATGATTTGAAACTCGATTGGCGTTATGGCGCAGCTTATTTTGAACAACAACTAATTGATTATGATGTTTGTAGCAATTGGGGAAATTGGGCTTATCTTGCTGGAGTAGGAAACGATCCAAGAGGAAATCGTTATTTTAATATAGAAAAACAAGCTTCCGATTATGATAAAGATAAAAAATTCAGAGATTTGTGGTTGAAGGATTAATTAACTTGTAAATTATTAAAAATGAAAGTTTTACTAACAGGAGCAAACGGTTACGTAGGTCGAAGATTACTTCCGGAACTACTAAACCAAGGTCATGAAGTAATTTGTGCCGTTAGGGACAAAATGCGTTTGGGTTTAGATAAAGAAACACTTTCATTGATAACTATTTGGGAAGTTGACTTTTTAGACGAAGTTAACTTCGATAATTGTCCTACAAACATTGATATTGCATATTTTTTAATTCATTCCATGTCGAGTTCTACGGAAACATTTGATTTAATGGAGGCAAAAACGGCTCAAAATTTCAATTTGTATTCTGACTATATGAATGTCAAACAAGTCGTTTATTTGAGCGGAATTGTCAACGATCCAAAATTGTCAAAGCACATGCTTTCACGCAATAATGTTGAGAAAATCTTATATGGAGGAAAACCAAATTTAACAGTTCTAAAAGCCGGAATCATAGTAGGTTCAGGAAGTTCTTCCTTTGAAATTATTCGTGATTTGTGTGAAAAATTGCCAATTATGGTTACACCAAAATGGGTTTTAACAAAAACACAACCTATTGCGATTCGTGACGTAATTAATTATTTAATTGGTGTTCAAAATCGAGAAGATTGCTACGATGAATCGTTTGATATTGGTGGTCCAAATGTGATTACATATAAGCAAATGATGCAACTGTATGCAAAAACTCGTGGCATCAAGTTGGCAATCATTACAATTCCAATCATGACTCCTAAATTGTCCTCTTATTGGTTGTATTTTGTTACGTCAACTTCCTATAAATTGGCTATGAATTTGGTTGACAGCATGAAAGTAGAAGTTATTTGTAAAGACAATCGCCTTCAGAAAATGCTCAAAATAAAACCAATTTCTTATGTAGATGCTATAAAGTTAGCTTTTCAAAAAATTGAACAAAACCTTGTAATTTCAAGTTGGAAAGATAGTTTAACAAGCAGTCGATTGAATGGGAATTTGACAAATTATATTCAAATACCCAACTTTGGATGTTTGAAAGATAGCAAGAAAATCAAAATATTAAATTCAAAACAAGTACTGGAAAATATTTGGTCAATTGGCGGTCAAAAAGGTTGGTATTATGGGAATTGGATGTGGCAATTACGCGGATTTATTGATAAGTTATTTGGCGGAGTTGGTTTACGTCGCGGAAGAACAAGTCCGACACATTTAGACAATGGAGATTCGTTAGATTTTTGGCGTGTTTTGTTAGCCGATAAAGATAACAAACGATTATTGCTTTTTGCAGAAATGAAAGTTCCAGGCGAAGCTTGGCTCGAGTTTAGAATAGACGATAATAATTATTTGCATCAAATAGCGACTTTTAGACCAAGAGGAATTTTTGGAAGATTATATTGGTACAGTATGCTGCCATTTCACTTTTTTATTTTTAACGGAATGATAAAAAGAATAGCCAATTCTAAGTAAAAATTATCAAATTCTAATTATATTTGTGCAATCATTATCTATAATCACTAATTCATCAATTTTAATTTGATAGTTAGTTTTCTTATTAACAAACAAATGAATAAAATTTTCAACAATACCGAAGTTGCTTTCTCATTAAAAAGTGATACTGAATTAGACAGAGCTTATTTTCTTTTCAAAATGATTGCCAATGAACCATTGGTTCGAATTGGAACAGCAGTTACCAACTTTGCTTTAAAAGCACATTTGCCAGTTGATGGTTTGATTCGTGCCACTGTTTTTGACCATTTTTGTGGTGGAGTAAATGAAATGGATTGCCTTTCGGTAGTTGATAAAATGTACACTAAAGGAGTGTCATCAGTTTTGGATTATTCTGTTGAAGGAAAAGAAGAAGAAGCACAATTTGATGCTGCTTTAGAAATGACTTTAAAAACAGTTGAGTTTGCTAAAGAACGTCAAGAGATTCCGTTTGCGGTTTTTAAACCCACAGGTTTAGGGCGTTTAGATTTATATACCAAAGTAGGAGAGAAGCAACCTCTTTCGGATGCTGAACAAGCAGAATGGAACAAAGTTAAAGAACGTTTTGAAATTATATGTAAAACAGCTCATAGTAAAGATGTAGCCTTATTAATTGATGCTGAAGAAAGTTGGATGCAAGATGCTGCCGATGATTTGGTAGAAGACATGATGCGCAAGTACAACAAAGAGAAAGTGATTGTTTTCAATACGTTACAAATGTACCGTTGGGACAGAATGGATTATCTAAAAGCATTGCACGAAAGAGCAAAAGCTGATGGATTTTATATCGGAATGAAACTAGTTCGTGGAGCTTACATGGAAAAAGAGCACAAACGTGCCGAAGAAAATGGCTATCCAACTCCAATTTGTTCTTCTAAACAAGCAACTGATGATAACTATAATGTTGCAGTTGATTACATGATGAAGCATATTGATAAAATGGCAATCTTCGCTGGAACGCACAATGAAGAAAGCTCCTATAAATTGATGGAAATGTTGAAAGTCAATAATATTGAAATTAAAGATCAAAGAATTTGGTTTGGTCAACTTTACGGAATGAGTGATAACATAAGTTATAACTTAGCTTCACACGGATATAATGTGGCTAAATATTTACCATTTGGTCCAGTTCGAGATGTGATGCCTTACTTAATTCGACGTGCCGAAGAAAACACTTCAGTTGCCGGACAAACTAGTAGAGAATTGAATTTATTGAAAGCGGAGAGAGAAAGAAGAAAAAGTAAATAGTGATTAGTAAATAGTGATTAGTAAATCGAGACTAATTACTCTTCACTATTTACTAATCACTAACTATTACTAATATTCACTAAACTGCAAATTACTTAAATTCTTATAAATACCATTTTCAATTTCGAGTAGTTCTTTGTGCGTTCCTTTTTCGGCAATTTTTCCATCATTTAAAACTAAAATGGCATCGGCACTTCTTATGGTAGAAAGTCGGTGAGCAATAATGATACTCGTTCTGCCTTCCATTAAATTTTCTAATGCTTCTTGTACTAATTTTTCACTTTCACTGTCTAATGAAGAGGTAGCTTCGTCCAAAATCAATATACTTGGATTTTTTAATAATGCACGAGCAATTGCAATACGTTGGCGTTGTCCACCAGAAAGTTTTATACCGCGTTCTCCAACCAAAGTATCGAATTTTTCAGGAAATCCGTTTACGAAATCTAAGGCGTTGGCTTGTTTGGCAGCCATCATAATTTCTTCTTCGGTGGCATTTGGTTTTCCGTAGGCGATGTTTTCACGAATACTTCCACCAAATAATAGTACATCTTGCGGAACGATACTCATATTGCCACGAAGATTTTCTAAATCATAATCGTAGATATTCTTGTTATCAATTAAAATTTGTCCGTTATCAATATCATAAAAACGTAATAGGAGTGAAGAGATAGTAGATTTTCCTGCGCCACTCGAACCAACAATGGCAATTTTCTGACCATAGTTTGCAGTAAAATTTACCTCTTTCAACACTTGAATTTCTGGTCGTGATGGATAACTAAATTGTACATTTTGAAACGAGACATTTCCTTTAATTTTTTCAGTGGATTGACTTTGATTGGAGTTTATTTTCTCTGGAGTTTCGTCTAACAACTCAAAAACACGTTCGGTAGCTCCAACGGCTTTCTGAATTTGGGTATACAATTCGGCAATTCCGCCAGAAGAGGCACCAACATAAGTAGAATATAATACAAAGGAAATTAAATCACCAACGGTCATTTCGCCTTTAATACTCAAGGTTACGCCATACCAAACTACGGCAACAATAGTTCCGAATAGGCAAAAGATAATGAATGAAGCAAAATATCCACGATAATTTCCTCCTTTGATGGCTACTTTAACAACTTCTGAAATCTTGTTTTTGTAGCGTGCAATTTCATACCATTCGTTAGCAAAAGCTTTTACAACGGTAATTGCTTGCAAAGATTCTACTACAATATTTTGACTATCAGCAACTTGATCTTGCAAGTTTTTTGAATATTTTCTGATGAACCTACCAAAAATTACTGCAGCAACAGCAACTAACGGAACAATGGAAATCATCATTAAAGTTAATTTTAAATTGATGCTCGCCAATAAAATAAAACTTCCTATTATGAGAATAAATTGTCTTAAAAATTCAGCAATGGTAGTGGCCAAAGTATCTGAAATTTGATTGATATCGGTACTAATTCTACTATTTAATTCGCCTGCACTTTTTTGAGTAAAGAAGGACATTGGCAATTTTATCAAATTACTGTAAAGAGCCAATCGTAAATTTGCTAATGTATTTTCGGTATAATTTACAAATAATGAAATTCTAAAAAAGGAGAAAAATGATTGTAGAAATAATATTCCGACCAATCCTAAAGCTATCGAATTGGCTTTTGATAAATCGTTATTTTTTACACAATCAATTAAAATTCCCATAAGTTTAGGAAAAGCTAATGCAGTTCCGCCAGTTAGTAAAAGAAATACTAATCCCAAATAGAACTTCCATTTGTGGTTGTTGGCATATCTAAATATTAAAAGCGCTTTACTTAATGTGCTTGCGTTGAGTTTGGCTTTTGGAAGGTCGTTTTCTTTAAATCGTGCCATTTTTCGCTTTACTTAATGTGCTTGCGTTGAGTTTGGCTTTTGGAAGGTCGTTTTCTTTAAATCGTGCCATTTTTTTTTGTAAAAGTAACTAATATTGCTTTGCAATTTTTTTTTACAAATGCTAATATTTTGTGAAATTAAACAGCTAATAGAATTCGTAAAATTATATAAATCGGTAATAATATAATTCCAATGTAAAAAATCATTTTTCCTTGTTGTCTGTCATTAGTGTTATAAGAATAAACTCTTTGACCATTTGGTAAATTTTTCTTAGATGTCATTAGTACATAACCAATAATAATCCCGAAAAAGCCACCTAATAAAGCAAAAATATATCCTGCAACTATCCATGGTTTTTGATTTTCTTCTGGTTTTGCCAAATCGTTTAAGCGTTGTTTTTTTAATGATTTAATTAGTTCCTCATTAATAGGTTTTCCGCGTTCTGTTAATAATTTTTTTGCTAACGAATAATCAAATTCATTCCATTCATCTTGTTTTAAAATAATGTCATACAATTCTTCATCTGAAAAACTGAAAAGATAATAGTTTTTGTCAACTTGATTTATTTGATCTTCCGCAATACTTTGCAATACTTTATTCGCCTTTTCAAAATCGGAAATTTTAATTTTTATTTCAAATTCTGGAGTTAAATTTTGACCTGTTAATAAGCTATCAATGGGTGGAATGTTATTGCCAATTTCGGTTTCAATTTCATTGGAGTTTAATAATGTAAACACTTCTTGAGCTTGTTCAATTGAAGAATATTTTTTGAATACAGAAAATTGATTTTCCATTGCCGATTTATATTTTTTACTAAAGTACAAACTAAATTTAAAACAAAAAATTCCGCTTTGCTTTTTTTCCATTGCCGATTTATATTTTTTACTAAAGTACAAACTAAATTTAAAACAAAAAATTCCGCTTTGCTTTCACAAAACGGATTTGAATTAACTCAAAAACTACTTATTTCTTTTTAGTTTCGTCTTTTTCACTTTTGGTATCCATCATTTCCATTAATTTCATTCCAAGTAAACCACTAATTCCACCTTCAGAACCATTGGCACCTGAAATTAATACATCTGGAATTACTTTGATGTTTCCTTTACCAATTTCTTCGGTAATTTTATATTTAGTAAAGTTATCGCCACCCATTGCGGAAACTTGTAACTGATAAGCTTCTGCTGTTGATTTACCAATTGCCATAATCTTCTCAGCTTCTGCCAAACCTGTTTTAGAGATTTTTTCGGCTTCTGCGCTTGCATTTAATTTTGTTGCTTCTGCTTGTGCTCCAGCTCTTGCTTTAGTAGCTTCTGCCTCAGCATTGGCGCGCATTTTTGTAGCTTCTGCTTCTGCATTTACGTTTAATTTTAAACTGGTTGCATCTCCTTCTGCTTTCTTTACAGTTGCATCGGCAGTTCTTTGTGCAATTTCAACACTTTGAGATGCTTTTACAATTTCTTTTTGCATATCTGCAATCGCAGTTTCTTTTTCTACACCTTGACGTTGCTCTTGCGCCATTCTTTGTGTTTGATAGGTTTTTTGCTCTTCTTCTGCAATTTTTCTATCGGTTAACGTTTTCATTAATGAATCTGGTGGCACAATATCTCCAATTAAGGTATCTACTGCATTCACATTATACTCATCTAAAACCGCTTTGATATGATTTTTAGCCGATTCTTGTCGTTCTTTACGGGTACTCAAGAACGAAATCACATCGCTATCTTGGGCAGAGTTTCTAAAATAGTTTCCAATAGTAGGTTCTAAAACTTGAGAAACCAAGTTGGTCATGCTTCCAAAACGTGCAATAACTTTTGGCGCTTCGTTGGCAGGAACGTGAATGATTTGCGCCACATCTAAATTAAATGGGAAACCATCTTTTGAACGAACGGTAATAGTAGATAGATTTTTATCTAAATCATGCGATTCACTTCTAGCATTTGCCCAATTCAAAACTAAGTTTGTTGTTGGAACAGGTTCTAGTTTAGTTGTGTATTTATTCAAGGCATATTTTCCTGGACCAAAAGGTTCCATCCATACACCACGTTGTCCTTTAGAAACAATATTTCCGTGTTTAAAAGTATCACCAGTAACATCTTTTCCGTCTTCACCAATATAAGAAATAACTACTCCTACATAACCAATTGGCACATCTGTCATTGGATTTTGTTCAATTTGAATTGCCCAAGAATTGATATAATAAGAACCAGCCAACATCACTTGAGGTTGTAGTCCACGATTGCCACCTTTTTCTAAAAAATAGTCAAAATCTTGAAAGTTGTTGTGACCATCAACAAATTTTCCAGCAATTTGTCCTTGCGGAATTGGATCACCATCAAGAGCCGTTACAATTCCCACCATGTTTTCAAAGATTTTAATTTGGTCAGCCATTACAATTTCGAATAAAAAGGTGTTAATACGATAGGAACCCGTAGTAATAAAAGCGGATTGACGACCTTTTTGTCCGCCGTTGTTTAAAAATGCGGTAGCATCTTGAAAGTTATCGCTATCAACTTTTCGAGCTAAGATGCGTCCTGTTGGTATTTCTTTTCCGTCTTTACTTAACACCAAACCAATTTTTCCTTCAGGAATAATGGTAAATGCTGTCATATCAACAGAATATTGCCAAATCCACATTGCCCAATATAAACCTGGTGCAAGTGTTTGTGCTTGAAAACCAGCTTCACCTTTGGTAGCAATAATTCTTCCATCAGGTAATGATTTGTCGGTTCCAAACAGCACGAATTTTTTGGTTACTAAACCAATTTTGTCTTCTGGGACGATAACCATTCCAAAGAAAACTCTTAAAACAAATTTGTAAAAAATAATAGATAATACAATAGGTATCAGCCACCACAAAGTAAAAAATGTTGTCATGTTATAAAATTTAATAAATAAAAAAAGGTTTTTGATTTTGGATAGAATTCTATTAGGAAATAAATAGTAAATCAGGTAGTTCGCGATTACCACAAATTCAAAGTACTAGTTGCTTTTGAATTTAGTTTTTGAATTACAACACTTTATTGTGTCATTCTAGTTCTATTTTTAAATCTCTAATTATACGAAGTACTTTATAAAAAGTTACAAATTTTTGATGCAATTATTTTTACAAAAATGATAATGAATTAATTTTCAGAATATTATAAAAACAAAAAAAACTCCAAGTTTCCTTGAAGTTTATATCTAATATTAAATCTATTCCGATTCGTCCATAGTATGATAAACGTTCATTACGTCATCGTCTTCTTCAATCTTTTCTATTAGTTTTTCTACGTCGGCAATTTCAGCTTCGGTTAATTTTTTAGTTACTTGTGGAATTCTTTCAAAACCAGAAGATAAAATTTCGATTCCTCTGTTTTCTAATTCTTTTTGGATGGCTCCAAAACTTCCAAAAGGTGCGTAGATTAAAATTCCGTCTTCGTCAGCAAAGATTTCTTCTGCTCCAAAATCGATGAATTCTAATTCCATTTCTTCAATATCAATATTGTTGTTTGGAATTCTGAAATTACATGAATGATCGAACATAAATTCTACAGAACCTTGTGTTCCCATAGTTCCATTACATTTGTTGAAGTAACTTCTAATGTTGGCAACCGTTCTATTATTATTGTCTGTTGCAGTTTCAATTAAAAGTGCAATTCCATGAGGTGCATACCCTTCAAAAAGTTGCTCTTTATAGTTGGCTGTATCTTTATCGGTTGCTTTTTTAATGGCACGCTCTACATTCTCTTTTGGCATGTTTGCAGCCTTAGCATTTTGAATAACAGCACGTAAACGCGAGTTGGCTTCTGGATTTGGACCACCTTCTTTAACTGCCATTACAATATCTTTTCCTATTCGAGTAAACGCTTTAGCCATTGCTGACCAACGTTTCATTTTTCTACCTTTTCTAAATTCGAATGCTCTTCCCATTT
>JAIFLT010000027.1 GCA_020048955.1 Flavobacterium sp. | reverse complement strand
CTTCATCGATATTTGCTTTTAATTTGTGCTCTTTAACAATAGCTAAGTAATTTTTGAATAAAGATTTTACCGAATCTTTTTTGTTGTAAAATAACCAATCTTTTATCTTTATTTTTCGCAATGAGTCTTCTTTATATCCAAAAAAACTATATGAATTAATATTTTTGTCTAACAATGAAAAATTAGAATACTTTCTTCCTCTATAGAAAAAATGGTCTTTAATTTTAGCAGAATCAACTACGGCTGCTGCCGTGTCTACATAACTTGTTGCTTCAACCATAGCTTCATCATCATATCTATCGTCATTATAATGATAACTATAAGAACCGGCAACAAAAAAAGAGCCTTGACTCAAAATTTCACATCTTTTTTTGGCTTCACTTTCGGTATAATAGCTTCTCACTTTTAAATCTTTACCATACAAGTAGGAAAGTATTAGCGAACTATTAAGAAAACAAACCACAAGAATAAGCAACCATTCTTTAAACAAGGAAAAGTTGTTTTTAGGATAATACGATTTTAAAGCATTGTTTTTTAAATAATAAACCAGCCAAACTATTGCCGTTAATATAGAAATCATCACACTAAAGAAAATAATAATATCATCATTATCATTTCTAGAATAATCATTATCGGTTTCTGTAAAATCAATAGCGCCATTAAAATAGCCCAAAAGGATGAAGATAATATTGAACAAAATAAGAAACACACTTACAGGAACAATTTTTAAATTCCAAAGTAAGGGATGATTTATAAGGAGGTATTTTTGAATATTTTTAAACATAATTTTTAGATTTAGGATACAAAAAAGCGACGAGTTGAGTTGGAAATATTTCTAAAATACTGCACCGGAATTTTTTCTGAAACTAGCAGATTCATAAAGTCAAAAACAGTAATATTTTCTTTGAAACTTACAATATAAGTACCACCATTAAATTGAAGCGAAACCAAGTCTAGTTTACCAAAAGTTTCTCCCAATTGGCTTTGAGACCATTCACTTTCAAATTCAATAACCAAATAATTTTCAATTGGAATTTCATTTTCTGAAACCGATTTTTCGTGAAGATTTTTCTGTTTTCCATGCTTTAAGAAAATCACTTGATCAGAAGTTTTTTCAACTTCATACAATTGCTGTGAACTCAATACAATTCCAATAGGTCTAAAAGGCGATTTTGCAATGGCTTTAAAGTCTTCAAGAACAGTTTGCTGTGCCAAGATGTCTAAATTTGCCAATGGCTCATCTATCAACAATATTTTTGGTTTTCTCAACAACATTCGCGCCAATTCAAACCGCATTTTGTATCCAGAAGACAGACTCTTCCAACTGTGATTTCTGAATTTTCGCAATCCTAATCGAGCGATGATTAATTCTATAATCAATTCATTTTCTTCAGGTTTATAACCATAACTAGAAGCCGTGAATTGTAAGTTCTCAAACATAGAGCCATACCAAGTATCTGTTCTTTGAGGTATGTAAACTAATCTTGTTCTCAAATCATAATGGTCATCATACTTAAAATGATAGTTTATTTTGCCATTAGTTGCATAAAGCTCACCACACAAACAACGCAACAGGGTAGTCTTACCATTTCCATTTTCGCCAACCAAACCAAGAATTTCTCCTTGACGCAATTCCATTTCTATAGGACCCAATCCAAAACTAGAACTACCATAACTTTTTTCTAAACCGCTGGTAGAAACTAAAACCTGCTTTTCTGCCATGGGCTTATTTATTAAAGTTGCATGTAAATCAGAAAGAACAGCTTGATACTTTTCTTTTTTTGCCTTTGCATTATTTTCATTTTGGTCGAGCCAAATTAAAAAATCATTTGTTTTTTTGTAATGATTTATATCTTCTGTATCTAAAGTTAAATCAATAATTCTTTTGGTAAGAATTGAAAAGTCATCAAACTTAAGAAAGTTTAATAACTCCTGGTATTGTTTTTCAAATTCGTTCATGTAGGTGTTGGTTGTTATTTTTTAAAATTTCTTTGCAGTATCGAATAGATAACGGTATCCCAAAATTTACCATTATAATATTCATTTTCTTTTATATGTGCTTCTTTAACAAAGCCATTTTTTTGAAGCACACGTTCAGATGCCACATTATCAGGATCAATAACCGCTTCTATAGAATGCATCTTCAAATCTTCAAAACCATATTCTAAAACAACTTTTATAGCTTCTGTAACGATACCTTGTCCGTTATATTGTGGTAAAATCATATAACCTATTTCACAACGATGATTTTCGGGTTGAATTCTATAATGACCAATTATTCCTATAAGTTTCGGATTTCCTTTTAGAGTTATTGCCCAATTGATTCCCTCATTTTTTTCAATCTTATCATCAATCAATTTAAAATGTGCCAATGCTTCTTCATCACTTGTCACTAATGGACGAGGAATAAATTTCATTGTTTCAGAATTACCTCTAAGTTCACGAATTTCCTTAACGTCTGTTGCTGCAAGACGACGTAAAAGAAGCCGTTCAGTTTCAAGATTTTTAAAAGGATGAAAGTTAATTGTTATCATAAACAAATTATTATTTTGTGAAATTAAACATAAAACTAAAAATAGTGTAACATTTTTTTATTTATTTGCTCTAATAAATAAATATTTTTTTAAAAAATCGCCTTAAACACGAGTTTACGAATGTGAACACCAATTAAAATAGCGATACATTTGCACCAAAAAAACAAATAATATTTACATATGAAACACTTTCTAATTAAAGCATTTGCTCTTGTAACGTTACTAGTGAGTTACACTACGGCAAGAGCGCAGCAAACACCAGGTAGTTCAAACTACAACTACAATGAAGCATTTGGTAACAATTTTTATACCAAAAATGCTACAGAAACACGTTCAGCAAGCGGACAACCGGGTCCGAAGTATTGGCAAAACAGAGCCGATTATTCAATAACAGCGTCTTTAGATGAAAAAACAAATGAAATTAAAGGCTCTGAAGTTTTAACTTACACCAACAACAGCCCCGACAAGTTGAGCTTTTTATGGCTGAATTTAGACCAAAATTTATTTAAAAAAGACTCCAGGGGTAACGCTATTATTCCGCTAAAAGGAAGTAGAAACGGAGCCAAAGGACAAGATTTTGATGGTGGCTTCAGAATTAATTCCATCAAAATAGTTACAACAGTAGCAGGAAAAGTTTCAGAAAAAGAGGCAAAGTTTACTATTTCAGATACAAGAATGCAAGTAGATTTGCCTCAAAGTTTAAGCGCAAACGGAGCTTCTATAAAACTAAAAATAGATTTTTCATTTGTATCGCCAGAATATGGTTCGGATAGAATGGGAGTTTTAGAAACTAAAAACGGAAAAATCTTTACCATGGCGCAATGGTATCCGAGAATGTGTGTATATGATGATGTTCGCGGTTGGAATACAATACCCTACTTAGGTGCAGGTGAGTTTTATTTAGAATATGGTGATTTTGAGGTATCCATTACTGCTCCAGCATCACACATTGTGGTGGGTTCTGGTGAATTATTAAACCAAAATGAAGTGTATACAGCAGAGCAACAGAAACGTTGGATAACAGCTAAAGCAAGCGACAAAACAGTTATGATTAGAACGGCAGATGAGGTAACTAATGTGTCATCAAGACCTGCAGGAAAAACAACTTTGACCTGGAAATTTAAAATCAAAAATTCACGCGATTTTTCTTGGGCTTCTTCACCAGCTTTTGTGGTGGATGCAGCTAAAATTAATCTTCCAAGTGGAAAAAAATCATTGGCTATTTCTGCTTATCCAGTAGAAAGTAATGGAAATAACGGCTGGGAACGTTCTACGGAATATACCAAAGAATCAATTGAAAATTATTCTAAAAGATGGTTTGAATATCCTTATCCAGCAGCAACTAATGTAGCAGGAAATGAAGGAGGAATGGAATATCCCGGAATTGTTTTTTGTAGCTGGGAATCGAGAGGAGCCGATTTATGGGGAGTTACTGATCATGAATTTGGACACATTTGGTTTCCTATGATTGTGGGTTCTAATGAGCGTTTATTTGCATGGATGGATGAAGGATTTAACACCTTTATCAATGGGTTAAGTTCTCAAGATTTTAATAACGGCGAATACAAGCAACCTGTAACAGATATGCACCAAGCGGCATTTGTATTGAGTAATCCAGAAATGGAACCTATAATTGCAGCTCCAGATAACTTGAAAGAAGCCAACTTAGGAATTTTAGCCTACTACAAACCAGGTTCCGGATTAGAAATGTTGAGAAATTTCGTTGTAGGACCAGAGCGTTTTGACAAAGCTTTCAGAACCTATATAGAGCGTTGGGCATACAAACATCCGCAACCAGATGATTTTTTTAGAACTTTCGAAAATGTAACTGGAGAAGATTTAGGATGGTTTTGGAGAGGTTGGATAATGAACAATTGGTCTTTAGACCAAGCTATTACTAAGGTTAAGTATGTTAAAGGCGATGCTAAAAATGGCGCTACTATAACCATTCAAAACCTTGAAAAAATGCCTATGCCTGTTGTTTTAGAAATGAAAACCAAATCGGGTAAAACATCAAGAAAGTCTTTACCTGTAGAAATTTGGCAACGCAACAACACATGGACTTTTAATGTAGCTACTAACGAAGAATTAGAATCTATAACGTTAGATCCAGATAAATCATTTCCTGATGTAAATGAAGAAAACAATGTTTGGACAGATGCTAAGAATGGAGTAGAGAAGAGCAAAGGTCTTGAGGCTTATGTTGGTGAATACTCGAGTACTAAAATTCCTTTAAAAATTAGTTTCACCGAAGAGGATGAAAGTTTGGTAATCAATTCACCAGGACAACCCTCAACACCTCTTGATGATAAAGGAAATGGTAAATTTACTTTAGAACAAGCAGGTTTGACTGTTCAATTCAACAATACCAAAGATGGTTTTACACTTTCAATAAGCGGACAAACCTTTGAATTTACTAAGGATAAAAAATAATTAAAAGTTAAAATATAAAAAAAGGTACGTTTAGCGTACCTTTTTTTATTGAATTTTGATAATTTTTTAATATTGATTTTCAAAGCAAGCTTAAAAATATTTCCGAAATTTTATTTTAAGTGTTTTAAAACACCTTTTCGTTTCATATGTAAATATTATTTTTTTTGGTGCATATGTATCGCTTTTTCGGGTGTTTATCTCACAAAAATAAAATGCTACGCCAGTTAAGCAAGCTCTGGGGTCATCGGACTCCAATGAAAAATAAAACAATTGCGAGATTTTTTAAGATTCACTTAATTTCAAAAATAATCACAATAAATACTAACTCTTTTGGGCATATTTACATTAATTACTTTTCGCTAATCATTATTCACTTTCTTATTCAGTTTGCTGTTTTTATAACTAAATCCAAAGTAAATAGACAAACCAATGAGCAACCAACAACTGAAATAAATCCAATTCCAAACACTTAATTCAGCCATCATATAAAGACAGCAAACCAAGCCTAAAAGCGGAATTAAAGATAAGTTTTTACGCCATGACCACGTAGCAAAATACACTAAGGATAATAAAAAAATCCACATCGGTATTTTGTGTTTGAACAAAGCAAAACCACTTTCATATTTTAAATCGTTATCAATAGGCAACGAATTAACCACATTTTCATAGACTTTATCATCTTCAAAAAACTTGCTCAACACTTCTTCTAAATCTGCTGATGCGTCTTTTATCAAAAGATTTTTCTCCAAGTAGGCCATAACTTCTTTTACTTGAGGTTCTTCAAGTGAAGTTACAATAGTCGTTGGATTGTTGATTTGCTTTTCATTGGTAATAAAATCCATTGTAGCTTTTTTGTTCACAGTAAAAGCAATGACAACTCCAACAATGATTAGCAATGGAAAAACATATTTAGAATTCAAATAAGGCGTTTTAAACTTTCCTCGAGGAATATCAGGTTTGTTTTGCAAAACAAGAACTCCGGCACAAACCAAAACAAAAGCAAACAAAGTTCCAATACTACACAAATCGGTAACCATTGTAAGATTTAAAAATAACGCCGGAATCGCAACCACAAATCCAGTTACAATGGTTGCGTAAGAAGGTGTTTTGTATTTTGGGTGTACTTTAGAAAATCTTTTTGGCAACAAACCGTCTCGACTCATACTCATCCAAATTCGCGGTTGTCCCATCTGGAAAACCAATAAAACACTTGCCATTGCCACTACAGCACTCACAGCAATAATTCCCGACATCCATTTCAAATCTAATTTATCAAATACAAAAGCCAATGGATCACCTACATTCAAATCGGTGTAATTCACCATTCCTGTCAAAACCAATGCAATAATAACGTACAAAATGGTACAAATAATAATTGCCCACATCATTCCTTTAGGTAAATCTCTCTGTGGATCTTTACATTCTTCTGCTGTGGTAGAAATGGCATCAAAACCAATATAGGCAAAGAAAACTGCCGAAACTCCTTTCAAGATTCCTGCTACTCCATTAGGAGCAAACGGACTCCAATTAGCTGTATCTACATAAAAAACACCCACTGCTATAACTAGTAAAATGATACAAAGTTTTACAACAACCATCAAGTTACTAGCATTTCGAGATTCTTTCATTCCTCTGTAAACCAGATAAGTTATAATGACAATAATCAATAATGCAGGCAAATCTGCAACTAAATGAAAAGAGCCTATAGTTGGTGAAGTGGTGTATGCAGTATAGGCTAATTGCAAACTTTCTGATAAATTCTCAAATGTTTTACCGCCATTCATCAACGAAGTTGCTTCCTGAAAACCTTTGGAAGCCGATAAATAATCCATCTGAATCCATTGGGGTAAATGTAATCCTCCACTTTCTAATAATCCTGTAAAATAATCACTCCAAGAAATGGCAACAGTAATATTTCCGATGGCGTACTCCATAATCAATGCCCAACCTATAATCCAAGCAATAATTTCACCAAAAGCTACGTAAGAATACGTGTAGGCACTTCCAGAAACGGGCACCATTGAAGCAAATTCAGCATAAGCAAAAGCTGCAAAACTGCAGGCAACAGCCGTAAAGATAAATAAAAATATAACTGCTGGTCCACCATCGGAACTGGCTTTGCCTATTGTACTAAAAATACCAGCGCCAATAATTGCGGCAATTCCAAAAGCAGTTAAATCTCTCGCTGTTAAATGTTTGCCCAAACTATTATGTCCATCGGCTTCATTTCTTGCAACCTGATCATTTATATCTTGTACTGTCTTTTTTCTAAATAATGTTGAAAAATTCATGTTTAACGAATAGTTTATTGATGATTTATACAAAAACAAATATAACATAATTTCACTTTGAATTACAAAATAAGATAAATTACAAACTATAACTAATATCTATTAAAAAATAAATTTAAAACATTATTTATCTATACTATAAACATCAATTAATTTGTAAATTTGTTTAAATTAAAATTGAAATATAAACATAACTTAAAAATAATTTTAAACTAAATAATTACCAAAATTTATGGAACATTCAAACGACATTAGCAAATGCCCATTTCATCAAAATCAAAAAGGTTTGAGCGATGGTGTAAAAAATCAAGATTGGTGGCCTAAAGCACTAAACTTAGATATTTTACACCAACATGATTCCAAAACTAATCCGCTTGGAGAAAATTTTGACTATGCTTCAGAATTCAAAAAACTAGATTTACAAGCATTAAAAAATGACTTAAAATCCTTCATGACTGACAGCCAAGATTGGTGGCCTGCCGATTGGGGACACTATGGCGGATTAATGATTAGAATGGCATGGCATGCTGCAGGAACTTACAGAATTTCTGATGGACGTGGTGGCGCAGGAACAGGAAACCTCCGATTTGCGCCACTAAACAGTTGGCCTGATAATGGAAACTTAGATAAAGCCAGAAGACTTTTATGGCCCATCAAAAAGAAATATGGTAACAAAATTTCATGGGCAGATTTAATGATACTTGCAGGTACAATGGCTTATGAATCTATGGGATTAAAAGTTTTTGGATTTGCCGGTGGACGAGAAGATATTTGGCATCCAGAAAAAGATATTTATTGGGGAGCTGAGAAAGAATGGTTATCAAAATCTGGCGGTGAAGGAAGTCGTTATTCTGGGGAAAGAGATTTGGAAAATCCATTGGCAGCCGTTATGATGGGATTAATTTATGTAAACCCAGAGGGCGTTGATGGACAACCTGATCCATTAAAAACCGCTCATGATGTTCGTATCACATTCCAAAGAATGGCCATGAATGATGAGGAAACAGTTGCGTTAACTGCTGGTGGACACACCGTTGGAAAAGCACATGGAAATGGAGATGCATCTGTTTTAGGACCAGAACCAGAAGCTGGAGCAATTGAAAATCAAGGATTTGGTTGGTTGAATCCAAAAGGAAACGGAAACGCTGCCGATACAGTAACTAGTGGGCTAGAAGGCGCTTGGACTACCCATCCTACACGCTGGGATAATGAATATTTCGATTTGTTATTGAATCATGATTGGGAATTAAAGAAAAGTCCAGCTGGTGCTTGGCAATGGGAACCTATTAATATCAAAGAAGAAGATAAACCTGTAGATGCTCACAATCCATCAGTTAGAAAAAATCCAATTATGACAGATGCCGATATGGCCATGAAAATGGATCCTGCTTACCGAGTAATTTCTGAGCGTTTTCATAATGACCCTGCCTATTTTTCTGAAGTTTTTGCTAGAGCTTGGTTCAAATTGACCCACCGAGATTTAGGTCCAAAAAAAAGATATTTGGGTGCTGATGTTCCCGCCGAAGATTTGATTTGGCAAGATCCAGTTCCGACTGTAGATTACACTTTATCGAATACTGAAATTGAGGAATTGAAAGGAAAATTATTAAATTGCGGATTAACAAGAGCCGAATTAATAAACACGGCTTGGGATAGCGCAAGAACTTTTAGAGGTTCCGATTTTAGAGGTGGCGCAAATGGTTCTAGAATTCGATTAGAGCCTCAAAGAAATTGGGTTGCTAATGAACCAGAAAGATTGCAAAAAGTTTTAGCTAAACTTGCCGAAATTCAAGCTGGTTTGAATAAAAAAGTAAGTATTGCCGATTTAATTGTTCTTGGTGGAACGGCAGCCATAGAAAAAGCGGCACTAGAAGGTGGATTTAATGTAAAAGTTCCTTTCCATGCAGGAAGAGGCGATGCTTCTCAAGAAATGACCGATGTAGAATCGTTTGAAGTATTAGAACCAACAAACGATGCTTTCAGGAACTTTATGAAAGCTAAATATGTAGTGCAACCAGAAGAATTGATGCTTGACAAAGCACAACTTCTTGGATTGACTGCTGCAGAAATGACCGTTTTAATTGGCGGAATGCGTGTGCTTGGTACCAATTATGGCGGAACAAAACACGGCGTTTTCACTAATAACGAGGGCATTTTGAGTAATGATTTCTTTGTGAATTTAACTGATATGAACTACAGTTGGAAACCGACTGAAGAAAATTTATATAACATTGTAGACAAAAAAACGGGTGCCACCAAATGGACAGCCACCAGAGTGGACTTGGTTTTTGGTTCTAATTCTGTTTTGAGAGCTTACGCAGAAGTATATGCGCAAGACGATAACAAAGAAAAATTTGTAAATGATTTTATTCAAACTTGGTCAAAAGTGATGCACTTAGATCGTTTTGATTTGAAGTAATACCGATTATGTATTGCTAGTTCGTAAGCTCGGGTCAATATAGTCCAATAATCCCGAAGCTTCGGGAGGACTATATTCATACTATCCCGGATTTTCGGGATAAGTAATAGGCATTATACCATAAACTTTTAGACTATTATACAAAAATTATTGGTATAAGAACTTCCAAGTTATACCAAATGAATATTTTATATAGACGTTTGGTATTATTATCATCATTATTCTTTATAAAACCCATCTTCTTTTTAAGGTGGGTTTTATTTTTAATGAAATCGTCATAAACACCAGTTTGCCAATGCAATTGAAAAATGCTTCGCCAGTTCGAGCAGGCTCTAGGGTTATTGAACTCCGATGAAAAATAAAAAATTTTTGGTTTCTGAAAAATTATCTAAATCATTTTTCTTGCTTATATTTTTTGAAATATTTTTCTTAAAAAAACAAATCATTCTTGGATACTAAAGAGTATTGACCTTAAAAAAACTTTATTTATCATAAATATACCAATTTCCTACAAAAAGCAACAGTTTACTTATACCTGTTTATCAAGAAATGTTAGGCAATAGTAGTTAGAAAAAAAACTAATCACTAATTACTAATTACTAATCACTAATGCTTACTTTTGCACCGAAATTTAAACATAATAAAATGCTTACTGTATCTAATTTATCAGTTCAATTTGGTAAAAGAATCTTATTTGACGAAGTAAACACCACGTTTGTTCAAGGAAATTGCTATGGCGTAATTGGTGCCAATGGTGCTGGAAAATCTACGTTCCTTAAAATTCTTGCTGGCGATATTGATCCTACTTCTGGTCGTGTAATTCTAGAACCAGGAAAACGTATGTCGGTTTTGAATCAAAATCACAACATGTTTGATGAACATACGGTTTTAGAAACAGTAATGATGGGTAACAAAGTATTATTTGCAGTGAAATCTGAAATGGATGCTTTGTATGCTGATTATGATGATAAAAACGCCGATAGAATAGGGGAATTGCAAGTGCAATTTGAAGAAATGAACGGTTGGAATGCCGAATCGGATGCGGGTTCGATGCTTTCTAACTTAGGTATTGGTTCGGATTTGCATTATACTTTAATGGCCGATTTGGAAGGAAAACTTAAAGTTCGTGTGTTATTAGCACAAGCGCTTTTTGGAAATCCTGACGTTTTGGTAATGGATGAGCCAACCAACGACTTAGATTTTGAAACCATCACTTGGTTAGAAAATTTCCTTGCTAATTATGAAAATACCGTAATTGTGGTTTCGCACGACAGACACTTTTTGGATTCGGTTTGTACACATATTTCAGATATTGATTTCTCAAAAATTAATCATTATTCTGGAAATTATACCTTTTGGTACGAATCAAGTCAGTTAGCTGCAAAACAAAAAGCACAACAAAACAAGAAAGCGGAAGAGAAGAAAGCCGAGTTGGAAGAATTTATCCGTCGTTTTAGTGCTAATGTAGCTAAATCGAAGCAAGCAACTTCTCGTAAGAAGATGATTGACAAATTAAATCTTGATGAAATCAAACCTTCAAGTAGAAGATATCCTGCGATTATTTTTGATGTAGAAAGAGAAGCTGGCGACCAAATTTTACATGTTCAAAACCTTGCAGCATCAGTAGATGGTGAAGTATTGTTTAAAAAGGTA
Organism: Flavobacterium sp.; assembly: GCA_020048955.1. GTDB lineage: Bacteria > Bacteroidota > Bacteroidia > Flavobacteriales > Flavobacteriaceae > Flavobacterium. The sequence goes on along the minus strand of JAIFLT010000027.1, from coordinate 2,601 downwards.
GATTTGAACATGGCGAAAGGAGATAAAGTAGTGGTGTTTTCTAAAGATTCACGTGCTACAACTGCTTTTTATGAGATCTTAAACGGAAATCAAAAAGCCGACGAAGGAACTTATGATTGGGGAATTACTACCACACAATCGTATTTACCAAATGACAACCATTCTTTTTTTGAAGACGGAAGTTTGAATTTAGTAGATTGGTTGCGTCAATTTGTAAAAACAGAAGAAGAGCGTGATGAAGTTTACGTTCGTGGATTCTTAGGGAAAATGATTTTCTCAGGAGAAGAAGCTTTGAAAAAATGTACCGTTCTTTCTGGAGGTGAAAAAGTACGTTGTATGTTGTCTAGAACCGTTCTTTCTGGAGGTGAAAAAGTACGTTGTATGTTGTCTAGAATGATGATGATTCGTGCTAACGTTTTAATGCTAGACGAACCAACAAATCACTTAGATTTGGAATCGATAACTGCGTTCAACAATTCGCTTAAAAATTTCAAAGGTTCGGTTTTGTTTACAACGCATGACCACGAATTTGCACAAACAGTTGCCAACAGAGTTCTAGAAATTACACCAAACGGAGTTATCGACAGATACATGACTTTTGATGAATATCTTGATGATGATAAGGTACAAGAATTGAGAAAGAAAATGTATAACTAAGTACGAAATTAAAAAAAGGTCTAAAATTTTAATTTTAGACCTTTTTTATACCAACTGAAGACTGAAGACTGAAAACTGCCAACTGAACGCTACTTCTTATGTTTCCAGCGTTTATGTGTCCACAAGTAAAATTCGGGTGCTTCGTAAAGACTGAAAACTGCCAACTGAACGCTACTTCTTATGTTTCCAGCGTTTATGTGTCCACAAGTAAAATTCGGGTGCTTCGTAGATTTGTTGTTCTACCTTTCTCATAAAATTTTCTGATAGTTGGAAGTCGGGAATGGATTTTATATCATCAGAAAGTACTTCAAATGTAGCTTCATAATAACCACGTCTTACCCTTTTACCTTTTAGATAAATAACATTCATATCATATCTTTTTGCAAGAGTTTCTGCACCAGTATGAATTGGGGTTTCTATTCCCATAAAGCTATCCCAATGCATTGTATCTGATCTTCTTGGAGTTTGATCGCTTGCAAAACCGAATACACCTAAAATATTGTTTTTAGCATTTTGTTCAATAGTAGATTTAGTTTCTTTTGTTGTTATAAGGTAAGCTTTAAATCTTGCTCTAATATTTTTTACTAATTTGTCAAAATACGGATTTGCAATTTTTTTATAAATTCCATAACCCTTAAAAGTTATATGATTGTTCATTGATAAAACCCATTCGTAACTTGCATAATGTGCACACATTAAAGCAATACTTTTTCCTTTTTTTTCTAATTCTAGATAGGTTTCAATATTAGCAAAAACATATCTTTTGTTTATTTCAGATTGAGAAATTGTCATTGTTTTTGCCATTTCAAGAAACATATCACACAAATATTGAAATGATTTTTTCTCAATAATCAACCGCTCTTGTACCGACAAATGAGGTAATGCTAAGGCAATATTTTCTCGTACAGTTTTCTTTCTGTAACCAATAATATGATAAATTAAAAAATAAACAAAATCAGAAAATAAGTACAGTATAGGAAATGGCAATATTGAAATTAGCCATAAAATAGGATAGACAAGAAGGTAAATTAAAAACTGCATTCGTTTATTTTTATGCAAATATACAGTTTCTGATAATTTAACAACTTTGGTTTAACAAAACCTAAAGAACAATTCCTATTTTTACAAAAAATAGTTTGATATGGAGAACAATTTGTTTTTGATTGGATTGATTGCAATAAATGTTGTCATTAGTTTTAAAGGTTTTGATGACTTATCTTTTTTTAGAAAATATCAATTTCATGTGGGAAGTATTCGCTCTGGAGAGCAGATTAGAATGATTTCGTCAGGATTTCTTCATGCTGACATAGGTCATTTGGCTTTTAATATGTTATCGCTTTACTTTTTTGCACCAGTTGTTTACGGAATTCTTAATAATTTTTCTTTTGTATTAATCTATTTTTCGAGTCTTATCTTTGGTAGTCTTCTTACAATGATTTTTCATAAAAATGAGTACAGTTATAGTGCAGTTGGAGCTTCTGGAGCAGTTATGGGAATTATTTATTCAGCAATTTTATTAGATCCAAGCTTAGATATTTATTTCTTTTTTATACCAATTCCAATTCCGGGTTATCTATTTGGGATTGGATATTTACTTTATTCAATTTATGGTATGAAAGCAAAAAATGATAATATAGGGCATACAGCACATTTTGGTGGCGCTATTGGAGGTTATTTGTTCACAATAATGAAAAAACCTTCTTTGTTAGTTGATAATACTTTTATGGTTGTAGTCTTGGCAATTCCAATTCTTATTTTATTTGTAATGGCTAAACGAGGCAAGCTATAATTGGCATGGCTTTTGGGTATTTAATTTTATAAAACAAACATATATGAAATCGCCATTAACAACAAGTTTGCGCATGCAATTGAAAATCATCGAACTCCGATGAAAAACAAAAACAATTGTGAGATAAACACCAATGAAAATAGCGATACATATGC
>JAIFLT010000123.1 GCA_020048955.1 Flavobacterium sp. | reverse complement strand
CCAAAGGATTTTTAAAATCGGTACAAGCTAAGTTATCTAACGAGAAGTTTGTAAACGGCGCACCAGAAAAAGTATTAGAAATGGAACGCAAAAAAGAAGCCGATGCTTTAGCCAAAATAGCCACCATAGAACAAAGTATTGCTGGTTTAAAATAATAGAAAAGTCCTGAGTTTAATGCTCAGGATTTTTTTATTTTATAGCTCATCCGAGTCTATTTCATCTTTTATAGGAATAGATTTATCATTCTTTTTTAAATATTTTTCATAATTTTTCTTGTCCTTTAAATTTCGCATTATTAAAAAAACAACCAAGACAATTGTAAATATAATAACGCTTCCAACCATATACCAATTTATTTCCATTACCTTTAATTTTTTACTAAAGTTATTAAAATTAAAGCTTAGTTTTTATGTGGAGTATATTATCAAATTAAGTAAAAAAGGTTAATAAAAAAATCCTCAATCGAATTAACAATTGAGGATGAAATAGACATAAGTAACTTCTAGTTCGTCACCTGGGTTGATTTTGCCTAAAGCTTCCATATAGTTATAAACGTCTTTGATGGTTGTGGTTCCAATTTTTGTAATCACATCACCTTCTTTAATTCCAGCAACTTGTGCAGGTCTATTTTCTGTTACGCCATCAACATGTAAACCATCAGGATGCTCTGAGTAATCAGGCATAATTCCCATCGTTACTTTGTATTTTGGTCTTGTTTTTCCGGCATTAGCTTTGGTTTTAGTAAAGGCTACTTTATCTAAATCAGCTACATCATTAGCAATTCTAAAAACAAATTCTACAATGTTTTTTACACCATTGAAATTAATTTTATCAGTATCATCACTTGGTTTGTGGTAATCGCCATGCGTTCCTGTAAAGAAATTTAAAACCGAAATATCTTTCAAATAAAATGAAGTATGATCGGTTGGTCCTGTGCCACTGTCTTCTGTTGTAACGTTAAAACCAGCGGGTTTATTTTTTTCTACCAGTTTTTTGAATTCTGGAGAGGTTCCAACACCACCAACAATCATCTCTTTTTTGTCGCTCAAACGTCCAATCATGTCCATATTAATCATGGCAACCACATTTGGATACAATGTTTTCAATGTTTCTGCCATGTGTTTAGAACCTATCAAACCATCTTCTTCACCAGAAAATAAAGCAAAAATATAGTTGGCTTTTTCAGTAGTCTTGTTTTTTGACAACATACGAGCCAATTCTAAAACACCAGAAACTCCAGAAGCATTATCATCAGCGCCATTGTGAATTTCTCCTTTAGAATTGGGTTTGGTTGAATTGTTATGCTCGTTCAATCCTAAATGGTCATAATGCGCACCAATTACGATTGTTTTAGCCGCTTTATTATCTAAGTAAGCAATAACGTTTCTACCATTATTAGTTTCGCTTTTATCGGTAATAGAATCGTTTGGACTCAATCGAACTTTGTAATCAAATTTTTGTAAATATGTTTTTCCACTGTAGGGTTTTAATCCTAAAGCTTTGAATTGTGCCGAAATATAATCAGCAGCTTTTTGCTCGCCAACAGAACCTGTTAAACGACCTTTCAACTCATCGGAAGCCAAATAAGATATATGTTTATTAAGAACTTCTGGTTTTACATTTTCTGATTCGTCACTGTCAACCCAATCTGCAATAAAAACATTGGTTTCACGAGCGGCAGTTTGTTGACGATTGCTAGACCAAACCAATTTCTTTCCGTCTGGTGAAAACATTGGAAAGGCGTTAAATTCACTTTCCCAAGTTATTTGTTTCAAATTAGTTCCATCTACATCAATCATATACAACTGAAAATCATAGCCACGAGTGGAATGATGATTGGAAGAAAAGATAATTTTTTTATCGTTCGGACTAAAAAATGGTGCCCAATTGGCTTTTCCTAAGTGAGTAACTTGTTTAACGTCAGTTCCATCAACATTACAAGTGTAGATTTCCATTTCTGTTGGAGCTACTACATTTTCTGCTAATAAATCTTTGTATTCTTTAATGTCTTTTTCAGTTTTTGGTCTAGACGAACGGAAAACTAATTTTTTACTATCGTGCGAAAAGAAACTTCCACCATCATAACCCAAACCATTAGTAACTTGTTTCAAATTACTTCCGTCAATGTCCATGGTCCACAATTCTAAATCACCAGAACGAGTAGAAGTGAAGGCAATTTTCTTTCCATCTGGAGAAACTACAGCTTCAGCGTCATATCCTGGAGTATTGGTTAATTGTTTTACAATGTTACCCTTCAAATCGGCAATATAAATATCAAATTCTGGGTAAACTGCCCAAAGGTATTTTCCGTCTTTTGGTTTTGGTGGTGCAGGACAAGCTTCACTTGAAGCATGAGTCGAGGCATAAATAATGTGTTTTCCGTCGGGCATGAAATAGGAACAAGTAGTTCTTCCTTTTCCGGTAGAAATTAGTTTCAAATTTTCTGAAGAATAACTTTTGCTTTGCAAATCATACATATAAATCTGATCGCAAAGAATATTCGCTTTCGGATTAGAAACTTGTAAAGTTAATAACGAGCTGTTTGGACTAAAATACGCCTCAGCATTGTCACCGCCATTAGTTAGTTTTTGAATGTTTTTAAGATTTTTCTCTTGTCCAACAACGTTTAAAGAAAGAAGTAGAAAAAAGAACTTAGCAAAAGAATTTAGTTTTGAAGTATTTAGATACATATATAATTTAATAAGGTAATTTTTAAATGCGAGCAAAGATAATAAAATGGATTTTTTTACTCTAGTGGTTTGCAATAAAATATAGGTTTATTTAACACTTGATTAAGGGAATACTAAACAAAAAAATCCCAAGTTGTTGGCTTGAGATTTTAGTTTATTTTTTAATGGCTTCTTCATATTTTTCACCAACTTTTTTCCAGTTGATGACATTAAAAAAAGCTTCAATGTATTTCTTTCTTTTGTTTTGATAATTCAAGTAGTAGGCGTGTTCCCAGACATCAATAGCTAAAATTGGAGTTCCTGCAACAACGGCTCTTGGCATTAACGGATTGTCTTGATTTGGTGTGCTTGTAACTTGCAGTTTACCTGCTTTATCAACTATCAACCAAGCCCAACCCGAGCCAAATTGCTTAGTAGCAGCCTCTTCAAACTGAATTTTAAAATTATCAAATGAACCAAAATCTTTATCAATGGCACTTGCCAAAATTTCGGATGGTTTTTCGATAGCTTTTGGTGTCATACTATCAAAATACAAAGTATGGTTGTAATAGCCTCCTAAATTGTTTCGTAAATCGGCATTGTTTAAATCTAATTTTTTGAAAATCTCATCGATTGGAAGACTTTCTAACTCGGTTCCAGCCAAAGCCTTATTTAAGTTGTTGGTGTATGTTAAATAATGTTTAGAGTAATGCAGTTCCAAAGTCATAGCATCAATATTGGGAGCTAAGGCATCATAGTTATAGGGAAGTTTCAACAATTCAAAAGCGCCAGCATCGGCTTTAACGTCTTCTGGTAAACCTATAGTCATTTTTTCTTCTTTTGTTGGAAGAGGAACTTCAACTACTTCGGTATATTTTTTCCTTTTGCAGGAACCAATAGAAAGAAAAAAAATCGAACTTAATACAATTAAAATTACTTTTTTCATTGGTTATCTTTTTTTAACTAAATCATTTATGGCATCAATATATAATTCCATACATTCTTCTTGACTAAGATGACTAATTTGCATCCAAGCATTCATTTTAAACGCATTTCTTAGGTCATATACAGGATAAACACGATTGGTAATTGTTCCGTGAGTAGATTGTTTATACAAAGCATACAATCGCAACTGAACATCTTGGGGTAGTTCGGCTTGAGTTATTGTATTTGCCAAGGCTACGGCATTTTCAAATCGTTTTTCTAAATCTTCTTGCATTTATTTGCTAGCAACTATAGTTTGATTTCCTACTGCTTTTTGTCCAATTTTTACATTTACAGTGGTTCCAATGGGTAAATAAATATCTACTCTTGAACCAAATTTTATAAATCCTGCATCTTCACCTTGTCTTACTTGCATTCCTTCTTCGGCATAATTTATAATTCTTTTTGCTAAAGCACCAGCAATTTGTCGGTACATAATTTCACCAAAAATTCTATTTTCAATTACAACTGTTGTTCTTTCGTTTTCTGTACTTGCTTTTGGATGCCAAGCAACTAGAAATTTGCCAGGATGATATTTGCTATATCTCACTCTACCACTTGTGGCATAACGAGTTACGTGCACATTTATTGGCGACATGAATATAGAAACTTGTAAACGTTGGTCTTTAAAATATTCAGGTTCAAACACTTCTTCTATAACTACCACTTTTCCATCTACTGGAGCAATAATAGTGTAATCATTAACTTCTAGAGGTCTTTTTGGATTTCTAAAAAATTGTAATACGGTCACTAAAAGCAACAGCATTAGTATTTGAAGTGGTTTTAGTATCCAAGGATTAGTAAAAATAATTGGAGAAACTAATAGTAAAACTACAAAAAGCGTTGTAGAAATAAGAATAATCTTGGCACCTTCTTTATGAAACATAATCTAAAATTTGATAAAACAAAAATACAAATGGAGCTACAAATATAATACTATCTAAGCGATCTAAAATACCTCCATGACCTGGCATAATTTTTCCGCTATCTTTTACGCCAGCAATGCGCTTAAATTTGGATTCAATTAAATCGCCCAAAGTACTGAAAATACTGATAATAACAGCACTAATAGTCCAAATTAAAACCGAAGTAGTAAAGTATTTCGGATTGGGATCGAAATAGTATTTTGATATTAAAAAACCTGCTAAAACCGAGAAAACCATTCCTCCAAAAAATCCTTCGATGGTTTTTTTAGGTGATATTTTCTCTAATAATTTATGTTTTCCAATTGATTTTCCTACGATATAAGCAAAAGTATCGTTGGTCCAAATTAGGATAAAAATACTAATAATAATTTTGGGTCTGAAATTATTTCCAACAAAAGGAATTTTGGCAACTAGAATAAAAGGTAAGATTACATAACCAATAAGGTATATGTATTTTGAAAGGGTATCAATTTTTTCTTTCTTGGTATTGAACAATAAAAGTAAACATTTTATGGAAACAAAAAGCGTTGCAATTAATATTAAAATATCGTTTGTTTTGTTGGTTTTAAATTGGCTTCCCAAGTAAAACGCAATTCCTCCAACTATAATGGGAAGAATTTTATTTAAATTAATTAATTGGCAAAACTCATAAATAGCAATGAGCATAAAAACACCAAATAGTAAAAAAAAACTATCAGCAGAGTAAGAAGTAGCTAATAGTAATAGTGTTACATAAACTACACCCGAAAGTAATCTCGTTAGCGATTCATTCATGTTATAAATCTTCTAAAAGAAGTAGGTAAAGATTTTTGGCACAACTTCCATAAGTCAAGAAATCTTCTTCTTGTGCTTTTTCAAAATATTTGATTGTCGTAATATTGGTAGGATAGTCTTTATCGTATTTTATCTTTATCACTCTCAAACCATCACTTTTAGATTCTAATATCTGACTTGTAGTGGCAAGTATTACAATATTGTCTGGTAATTCGTTTGGTTTTTTTTGTTTGATTTGATTAGAAGAAAATAAAACAGATCCTTCATCTGCAATTAAATTTTCGCAACTTGCAAAAAAGAATTTTGGTTCTGTTGGGTTGGAATAACTTAGTTTATTTTCGTCTAAAAGGTTGTAAAGTTTAGGTTCAAAACATAATACTTCGCTTTCAAACCAATCATTTTCTTCAAGTATATTTTCAAACTGTTCTCTTACTTCGTTTAAATCTTCACAATAAATAAACTTACCGCCATTTTTCTTGAAATTGAAAGTAAATAAATCGTCAATTGGAAGATTTGATGATTTGGGAGTGTTATATTGACTTTGGTTTTCCTCATCGGAAGCATCATTGCTAGAACCAAATATTTTTCTAAAAAGACTCATATTGTTGGGTAATGTACTTTAAATATCATTTGAAAACCTTCAAAGATAAAAAAATCTTAATTCAAAAGCATTTTTTGAATTAAGATTTTTAATTTTTTATGTTTATCTAATTTTTAAACAGTAAATACGGTATGCTCATCGGCGTCGTTTTGATAGGGTCTTTTGCCAAAAATAGTTTCCAAATCATCTTTGAAAATAACTTCTTTTTCAATCAAAATATCGGCAAGTTGTAACAATTTATCTTTGTTTTCTTTAAGAATTTCAATCGCTCTTTGATATTGACCTTCAATAAGGAGTGAAATTTCTTTATCAATTGTAATTGCAGTATTTTCTGAGTAGGGTTTGCTAAAACTATATTCGCTTTGTCCAGAAGAATCATAATAAGTAATGTTACCCAATTTTTCATTCAAGCCATAAATAGTTACCATAGCACGAGCTTGTTTTGTAACTTTTTCTAAATCAGATAATGCACCCGTTGAAATAGTATCAAAGATTACTTTTTCTGCAGCACGACCACCCATAGTAGCACACATCTCATCAAGCATTTGATCTGGGCGAACAATAAGTCTTTCTTCTGGTAAATACCATGCAGCACCTAGACTTTGTCCTCTAGGAACAATTGTAACTTTAATAAGTGGTGCAGCATGTTCTAGCATCCAGCTTACTGTTGCGTGACCGGCTTCGTGAACTGCAATAGCTCGCTTTTCTGCAGGTGTAACTATTTTGTTTTTCTTTTCCAAACCGCCAACAATTCTGTCAACAGCGTCTAGAAAATCTTGTTTGTCAACAGCTGTTTTATTATTTCGAGCAGCGATTAAAGCCGCTTCGTTACAAACATTTGCAATATCTGCACCAGAGAAACCTGGGGTTTGTTTTGCTAAAAAGTCGGTATCCAAATTTTCCACTTTTTTTAAAGGTGCTAAATGCACTTCGAAAATTTCTTTACGTTCTCTAATGTCTGGTAAATCTACATAGATTTGTCTGTCAAAACGACCTGCACGCATTAATGCTTTGTCTAAAACATCGGCTCTATTGGTTGCAGCTAATACAATTACGTGAGTGTTTGTTCCAAAACCATCCATTTCTGTTAGTAACTGGTTCAAAGTATTTTCACGCTCGTCGTTTCCGCCAGACATATTATTTTTTCCTCTTGCACGACCAACAGCATCAATTTCATCGATAAAAATGATGGCTGGAGATTTTTCTTTGGCTTGTTTAAATAGATCTCTTACACGAGATGCTCCAACACCTACAAACATTTCTACAAAATCGGAACCAGATAATGAGAAAAAAGGTACTTTAGCTTCACCAGCAACAGCTTTAGCAAGTAATGTTTTTCCTGTTCCTGGAGGTCCAACTAAAAGCGCACCTTTTGGAATTTTTCCTCCTAAAACAGTATATTTTTCGGGGTTTTTAAGAAACTCTACAATTTCTTGAACTTCCTCTTTAGCACCTTCCAAACCAGCAACATCTTTGAAAGTGGTTTTTATTTCTGATTTTTCATCAAAAAGTTTGGCTCTAGATTTTCCAATGTTGAAGATTTGACCTCCGCCACCGCCAGCACCACCAGACATTCTTCTCATGAAATACAACCAAACTCCAATAAGAATAATCATTGGCAATAAACCAACTATTAATTCTGACCAATCGCTTTTAGTTTGAAAATCAAAATCTTTGATTTTTTTCTGAGCTCTTGCATCAACTAATTTCTTTTGAAAAAGCTCATCATTTCCTGGATCAAAAATGTAATGTGGCCCTTTATTTGGATTACCAAAAACATCTTTGGCTATTTTTTCATTAGCTTTAGCTTTTAGGGAGGCAGTTGTTAAATAAGCCTCTGCTTGATTTTTATTGTAAATAATTACTTTTTCAATCTGACCGCTATTCAAAAGTTCATCAAATTTTGATGAAGAAATTTTTGAAGGATCTTGAAGACTTGAGCCACCTAATAGGTTTAATATAACAAATATTAGGATAACTCCTCCTGAAATCCACCATGGACTAAATTTTAAACCGCTTGGTTTTTTGTTCTCTGACATTATTTATAGTGCTTTTAGTATTTGTTTTCTAAAGTTGTTATTTTGGCATCGCCCCAAAGACCTTCAATATTATAATAGTCACGAATTTCTTTTTGAAAAACATGAACAACAATACTTACATAATCCATCAAAACCCATTCGGCGTTGTCGGTTCCTTCTAAATGCCAAGGCTTGTCTTTTATTTCTTTGGAAACAACTTTTTGAACAGAGTTAACAATAGCATTAACTTGTGTATTTGATGAACCATTGCAAATAACAAAATAATCGCAAACAGCGGTATCGATTTCTCTTAAATCAAGGATTTCAATATCATTTCCTTTTACTTCTTCTATTCCTTTAATGATGTTAGTTAATAAAACATCGGTACTAATTGTCTTTTTTACCATTTAAATTTTATATAGTTTGCAAAGGTATCAAAATTTGTGATTATTTTTGATGCTTAACATAAGTTTAAACACTGTTTTATAAAAATAATTTTCATGAACCTAATCAAACTCGATGCCATAGATTCTACAAACGATTTTTTGAAAGAAATGTCAAGACGTCAAATCGTAGAAAACTTTACCATTGTAACTGCCAAGAACCAAACAAAAGGGAAAGGTCAAATGGGTGCAACATGGGAAACAGAAAGTGGCAAAAACTTAATTATAAGTATCTTGATAAAAGAAGTATTGAAAGATATTGATGAAATATTTCATTTGAATGTTGCCATAGCGCTATCGGTAATTAAAACATTAGAACCTTTACATTTGCCTAAACTTTCTATTAAATGGCCAAACGACATTATGGCAGAAAATAAAAAAATTGGTGGCATTTTAATAGAAAACAGCTTCAAATCTGACAATAGGATAGAATCTATAATTGGAATTGGATTAAATATTAATCAAATTAACTTTGATAATTTGCCAAAAGCTTCTTCATTATATTTATTAAAAGAAAAAGAGTTTGATGTAAATGAAATCCTGGAAAGTTTATTTTTTCAAATAAAAAAACAAAGTAGTTTGTTACTTTCCAATCAGCATGATTTTCTGTGGAAGGAATATCACAAAAACCTTTTTAAATTAAATACACCTATTGCCTTTTCAGACCATCAAAATAATCAATTTATGGGAATCATTCAAGGTGTAAATTATGAAGGTAAGTTGGAAGTACTATTGAACGATGACTCTGTTAAAACTTTTGGTGTAAAAGAGATTCAAATGTTATTTTAATTTTTTCAAAGTATAAAATAACCCCGTAACAAATTAGCTACGAGGTTATTCTATTTTCAATTCCTCCGTTTTGTCAAACCACAGGAATCTATTTTTTACAACTTGTACATATTTTCAGCCAAAGTCTCTATAAATTTTGAAATCGGACCTTTAATCATCATTGCCATCATTGGGTTGAAATCGCCTTCAAAATCTAATTTTACTTCACTAGAATTTTCAGAAATGGCATCAATATTAGCTACTAATGTAAAAGGAAGTTTGTCGCTTGCTGCAGCAAGATTTACTATAGAATGTGGAAAGCCTTCTTTTAATCGTAATTTGATTTCTGGCATACCTTTCAAACCAAAATTAAAAATATCATCGCCAAGAACTTCAAATTTAGCAATGTTCTCTGGCATTAGTTTTTCAAAATTTTTTACATCAGACAATTGAGTATATAAATACTCAGCCGATTTTTCTACAGTAACTTTTGGACTTTCTAAATTCATTTCTTTATTGTTTGTTGTTAATGGTTTATTGTTCGCTCAAAACTATTAACAATAAATTATTAATTAATAACTATTTAAACACTCCAAGTTGATGGACTTTTTCGCCATTCTTGCAATGTTTTTTGTTCTTCTTCTGTAATGTATTGTTTTTCTACAGCAAGTTCTAAAAGATGTTCGTAATTGCTTAACGTATTCAAATTTACCTTCGCATTTTTGAAGTTTTCTTCGGCAACATCAAATCCGTAAGAGAAAATAGCTAACATTCCTTTTACATTGGCACCAGCTTCTTTTAATGCTTCAACGGCAAGCAAACTACTATTTCCTGTTGAAATCAAATCTTCAACGACAACAACATTCTGACCTTTTTGTAAAAAACCTTCCACTTGATTTTGTCTTCCATGCTTTTTTGGCTCTGGTCTAACATACACAAAGGGCAGTCCTAATTCTTCTGCAACAAGAATGCCAATGCCAATAGCACCGGTTGCAACACCTGCAATGGCATCGGGTTTACCATAAATTTCTTCAATTTGCTTAGAAAATTCATCGCGAATATAATTTCTAATCGCTGGAAATGAAAGCGTTAGACGATTATCGCAATAAATAGGTGAGTTCCAACCCGAAGCCCACTTAAAAGGATTTGACGGATTCAATTTAATTGCATTTATTTGTAAAAGCAATTCGGCTGTTTTTTCGGCTGTTTCTTTATTAAAAATCATACCGCAAATGTATAAAGTTTTTGTGAACGATAAACCACTTTTTTTGACAAATGAAGTCGCAAAGGAAACCGACTTTCAATTGTTTTTGCTTGAAAGTGTTGACATTGAACAGCTTATTGTAAAGATGTTCAACAATAAAATTAATAAAGCTTATTTGTATTATCCTGACGAAAAGGAAATTCTGAAAAAAGTAAAGGAAAAAATCCCTGTAAAAAAAGCGGGTGGCGGATTGGTCTATAACAAAAATGGTGAAGTATTATTCATTTTTAGAGGCGGAAAATGGGATTTGCCCAAAGGTGGTTGCGATAAAGGCGAAGAAATTGAAGCTTGTTCTGTAAGAGAAGTGGAAGAAGAGACTGGTGTTCAAGGTTTGAAAATTACTAAGAAACTTCAAAAAACGTATCATATTTTTAAGAGAAATAACGAATATCGATTAAAAATAACCCATTGGTTTGAAATGAAAACCGATTTTGAAGACAAATTAACACCTCAAAAAGAAGAAGGAATTAAAAAAGCCGTTTGGTTAAAACCCGAAGAAATTCAAGAGGCTTTGAAAAATTCGTATGAAAATATTAAATTGTTGTTTGAAGAAGAAAATGAAAATAGTATCAAAATCTGATTTTCATTTGAAGAAAGTAACAATTTCATAGCTTCTGTAAAATTTTAACCACATATAAACATAGATTTTTATTTATGAGGCGTTTCATTCTAAATAGATTACATAGCTATGAAATCCTTTAAAAAAGTGAAACGTCTAATTCGGTTTTCTAAAACTATGTTTCTATGTGGTTTAAAAACTTAATTTCAGTTTATCCTATAAACAGGATATTGCAAATGCGCTTTTTCGTAATATGTAGAATTTTTATGAACCCAATCCAATTGCGCTTCTGGGTTTTCTGCAAAGACTTTGTCTTCTAATTTCTTTTGTTCTAATTTGGCTCGCAATTCTGGATTTTTGTTCAGATATTCATTGGCTAAATCTTCAAAAACATAATCGGAATAGCCTTCTTTTTGTTGCAACATGGTGTCAAAAAAGTTCCAATTGAAAAAGCTGTCTATGGCTTCTGGTTCTAATGTTTCTACTAGAAATTTTACGCCCATTTGGTCGGTTTTGAACAAATAATCACCTTTTCTAAAATTCATATTTATTTTAGAACTTACAATTTTTGTACTGTTGTGCGGATAATGTCCTTCGTAAGCATTTTTAGAAGTTTTATAATCGGTAATTCTATAACTTTCTACTTCAATTATTGTATCGGTTTTTAATCTTCTGAATTCTACTTTATTTTCTTTCAAACGATCAATTACGGGCCAAAATCCTTGTGGAATGACATAAGCATTCGGGATTTTAACCGTTTGAACCGATTTAAAATCTGCCAAAAAAGGAATGTACTTTGTAAACGGAAGTTTTCTATCGTAATACAATCGTTTGCCTGTGGTTACATCACTTTTTTTGTATTTTCCTTCGTAACCAAAAAACGGAATTTTGGTAATTTTGGTCGTATCAATTTCCCATTTAATGGTATACTCACTTTTTGGTAGAAATTGTTTTTTGTTTTCTAATCGTTTGATTTTTATGGTTTTATAGTTTTTATCGGCAAAATTTATTGTAGAAACCATAAACTCATAAGTTGCTTTCACACGACTAGCGTAGTTTTTCAACATGTGCGTTTCTACCACAAAACCAATGGTATTGAATAATGAAGTATAACCTGTGGCATACCTCGGACTTTCAAAAAACTGCTGAAAACCTTCGTCTGGTGTGCCGTGCCAAACGTTTACATAAGGCGTGGTTTCTATCTTTTTTTGTTGTAAATCTTTTACAATCGATGGCGTCAATTCGTTTTTCATATAATCACCCAAAACGGTACCTAATTTTTTAGGTTCGGTCATGATGTACGTCAACGTATATTGATAATCTGCGCCATTGCTCACGTGATTGTCTATAAAAATATCGGGATTGAATTCTTGAAATATTTTATAAAAACTATGTGTATTTTTAGTATCCGATTTTATAAAATCTCTGTTCAAATCAAAGTTTCTTGCATTGCCTCGAAAACCATATTCCTCTGGTCCATCTTGATTGACGCGCGTCGTCGAATTTCTATTCAAACAACCACCAATATTATAGACCGGAATAGCAACCACAATCACATTTTTTGGCACTTTAATTTTCCCTAAAGCCAAGTCGCGGTACAATTGCATGGTGGCATCAATTCCGTCAGGTTCACCGGCGTGAATTCCGTTATTGATTAATAGGATGCTTTTTTCTGAAGAAGCAAAATTTAAATCAAATACTTTATCTGGATTGAAAATCACTACTTGCAAGCGTTCACCACTATCGGTTTCGCCCATATTTAAAACTTGAATGGTTTCAAAATCTAAATCCAATTGCTCATAATAACGAAGTATTTCCTCATAATCAGCACTTTGATTTCCGTTTCCTTTTTCAAAATAGGTGTCGTATTTTGCATTATCTTGAGCCAAAAGAACTGTCGTGAATAGGAGGAAAGCAACTTTTATAAAACGCATGGTATTTTTTTTTGGAGTTCAAATGTAATTAAAAAATCAACTCTAATTATCAATTTTTAGCAACACAGATTTGAGAAATTTAAGAAATTTGAAAAATTTATGTCAAAACCTACATCCAAAAACCTACAACCTAAAACCCTAAATTTAGTTACCTTTGCCAAATGAATAAAAATCCACATTCCAATAATGTTCTTCTCAATTTAGGTATTGAGGAATTAAACGATATGCAAGTTGTTGCTCAAGAAACCATCTTGAACGAGGCCAATGTTTTACTACTTTCACCTACAGGTTCTGGAAAAACGTTAGCTTTTTTATTACCTATTTTTCAAATGTTGGACGATAGATGTAAAGACGTTCAATGTTTGATTTTAGTTCCATCGCGTGAATTGGGTTTGCAAATCGAACAAGTTTGGAAAAAAATGGGCACCGATTACAAAGTAAATGTTTGTTATGGTGGACATTCTATTGAAACAGAAATTAAGAATTTATCAAATCCTCCTGCGATTTTAATAGGAACGCCTGGTCGAATTGCCGATCATTTGGACAGAGAAACTTTTGCTGTAGATGCCATTCAGACGTTGGTTTTGGATGAATTTGATAAGTCGTTGCAATTAGGATTTCACGAGCAAATGAGCTTTATCATTTCGAGATTGAATAAGTTGAACAAACGCGTTTTGGTTTCGGCGACATCCGATATTGAAATTCCTAAATATACGCGCGTTTTGAATCCGACGGTTTTGGATTTTATTCCAACGGAAGATTCGAGTAGCAATTTGAGTTTGAAAATGGTTGTTTCTAAAGAAAAAGACAAAATCAATTCGTTATTCAATTTGATTTGTTCCCTAAAATCGGAAGCGGCGATTATCTTTTGCAACCATCGTGATGCTGCCGAACGCATCAGCGACACGTTGAACGAAAAAGGAATTTATTCGACGTATTATCACGGCGGAATGGATCAAGATGAACGCGAACGCGCTTTAATTCAGTTTAGAAACGGAAGTGTAAGTTATTTAATCACGACCGATTTAGCGGCGCGTGGATTGGATATTCCCGAAATGAAGCACGTAATTCATTATCATTTGCCTTTAAAAGAAGACGAATTTACTCATAGAAATGGTCGTACGGCGAGAATGTTAGCTTCAGGAACGGCGTACATTATAGCGCACGAAAGTGAGAAAAAAATGGAGTATTTAGATTATAAAATGCCTGTTTTAAATGTAGAAAACGCCACAAATTTACCAAAACCACCGCAATTTCAAACGATTTATGTAAGTGGCGGAAAGAAAAACAAATTGAATAAAATAGACATTGTAGGTTTCTTTTCTCAAAAAGGAAAACTAGAAAAAGGCGATTTAGGTTTGATTGAAGTGAAAGATTTCATTTCGTTTGCCGCCGTAAAATCTAAAAAAGTAATAGAGTTTTTGGCTAACATTCGTGATGAAAAAATGAAAGGCAAGAAGTTTAAGATTGAGGTTGCTAGGAAGGTTGTTAAGAAAGAGGAGTAATTTCAGATGGCAGTTAGCAGTTATTAGCTTATAAGTTTTAAAATTTTATATTTTTTGATGCAGCGTTTAAATAAATTTAATGACGTCTTTATTTACAATTTGAAACCACATAAGAATTGGTTTTTAACTACTTTTTTAATCTTATTTCTTATTGTTATTAGTTTTTTGATTGTTTTATATTCAATGTTGATTTATTTCGAAAAACTATACTTTATTATAATTCCAATATTGATTACAGCTGGAATAGCAGTGATTATAATTAGGCAATTAATTTGGATTTTTAAAGGAAAAACTACTATTGAAATTAATGTTACCGAAATCTTTATTCAGAAAAACATTGCTACCTTTAATAAGTATAAGAGTTATTATATAGACGAAATAGATTCTATTTCAATTGAAAGTTTGTTTTATATTAAAGCTTTAAATAAAATTCCTCTTTTTGGAAAAGCTTATACAGGTAGTATTGCCAATTTTAAAAGAGATTCTGAATCGATTGTTATTACTTATCGTCAAAAGCAAATTGAACTATTAAATAGTCTCACTGAAAAAGAAGCATATTTAATTCTCAATAAAATCAATCATTTTTTGGAGATGAATAAGTAAATATCTGAAAAAGAAAAATAAAATAATTGAAGAATTTCATATTTAATTTTAATTTTCGTTTCAATTTTTAATTTAGTTTACTACCCTTAATTTTATACAAATTTTTACATATTGTAGTCACTAATCTACACTTGCATTTACACACAAAAATACTTTTTTAACTTTTATTTCCACTTCTCTGGTTAGGGGGCTTTTATTTAAAAAGCAATTTGCATGAGCAAAGACCCAATTTGTTGTTTTGCTCCGTTTTCTATTTGTATTGCTGTAAAAGAGGTTTGTATTTTTAAATTGTTTCCACTAAAGTATTTTGTTAAACCAATGGTGTAGCTATTAGAATCTTTTAACAACGAATTAGTGTAAGTTGAAAATTCGGGTTTAGAAATTTCATATCGTGTGTCTATACTAAAACCTTTTGGCAACATATATCCGGCCTGAAAATTGTAATTGTCGCCCAATAGAAAATAACTACTAATCTCTTGTGGGACAAGTAGTTGTGTGGCAGTGTCATTTGTGTAAACGAGGTCAATATCATCGGCAGTTGAATTATTATATTCGCCTAAAAACGAAAAACCTTTGTATTTTAACAACAAATCAACGTATAATTGATTGTAATTAGGTGATGAAAAATTTCCAAAAGAATCAAATAGTTCAATTTCTCTGTGCCCTTCTCCGTTTGATGCCGATGCTCCATTGTTTACACTAAATGCCACACCTAAAACCATTTTTAGTTTATCTTCTTTTTTAAGATCTGCGGTGGTTTGTTCAATTCCTTCAGAGAAAAACCCTAGTGGATAAATGTCTAATCTTCCGCCCAGCTTTACGCCGCCAGCATCTGTGTCTCTAGAATCAGCACCAAAAGAGTTTCTACCATCACCAGATGTTAATGCTAATTTGGGTGCTATTCCAAATTTATTTCCAAATTTACCTTCAATAAATAGTCCCATTTCTCTTCCTGTTCTACTCATATTTTGGCTAAGTAAACTTCTATCAGTAAATTGTAAACGGTCTTCTCTAATCAACATTTCTTTGTTGTTTACAAAAGTTTGTTTTTGACCAGCCGAAATTGTGATTGAATTAGTTGGGTGATAAGCAACCCAGGCATCCATTAAAGGACTAGATTGGCTATAATCTGTTTGTAATAAAAAACTAATTTTTTCTTTTACTGCTTTGCCACTCATCATAAAAAACGACCTTCTAGAATTAAATTCTTGAGTAGATTTGCGGTTTTCAGTTTTTTCATAGATATAACTTGGCTGAATAAACCCCGAAATATTAAATTCATAAGCTCCTTTATTAAAAGAAAAGTTTAAACCACTTCCTAGTTCAAAATTTGCTTGGTTAGATTTCTTTTCTTCTTGTGCATTAAGTGATAAAGCAACGTTTAAAAATACAAATAGTAGTACTAATTTTTTCATTTTTTTTATTTATAATCTGTTATTGAATATGTCTGTATATGGGTAAAATTTGATTATTTTCTGTTTTTAAAACACCAAAACTGATGAAACTATTTGGCATTTCGGGCTCTAATACTTCTGCAATTAATGAAGCTCCTTTTTGATTGAGGGAAACATAAAACGAACCTTTTGAAAACATTTTTTCAGAAACATTTGTTTCGGTATTTATATCTTGTAGATTCATTTTTTCAGTTTTCATTTCATCTATTTTATAAGAAGTAACTAAGTAAGATTCTATTTTATAAGTTGTGTCGTTTTCTATTGTTGAAACTTCAAATCCTAATATTTTTAATTTACTTACTATGTCTATCAAGCTTGCATCTAATAGATATCCAATAGGTCTTTTTCTTGAAAATGTAGCTATAGATTTTAAAGAATTTCTTAAGGTTACGTCAATATTTATAGGACTATTTGAATCTAAATCTATAAATTTCAATGATTCGTTAGAAATTATTTTTTTGCTTTTAACTACAATATCTTCTTTGTTTTCATTAGCAATTTTTATAACATCTCTTATTTTTTTGTCTTCTAAAAAAGCGGTTTCTAAATAAGATAAACCAATGCAATAAGCAATGAGGGTGCGTCTTTTAAATGACGTTTTGTTTAACCCAACGCCTCTAATTTCTATAAGCGTTGAAATTCTATTTTGCAAAGCAAATGAAGTTGCGCTAGACCTGGCATTTGTTGATCCTAAATCAAATTGAACCGCTCCGTCATAAGTATTTGTGGTAAAATAATCGTGATGAGTGATTTGATGGGTGTCTAATTTTTCCTTGGCATTTTTTACAAAAACATCTTGGGTATAGTTTCTTAAATTTTGTGGAACATTCAAATTTCCTGAATATAAAAACATAACATCATGAAATGACGTTACGCCAAATGACCCAAACTTTGTAAAATCTTTTCTAAAAGGTCTAAATTCATGAAAATCTAGAGCAATTTCTGGGTTAAAATTAGTTAAAGCATTTTTTAGAATTATAGTTTCTGCAGCCATTAATTTAGTTTGATCTCTGTTTAAATCTAATCCGTTTGAGGCGTTTCTTTCTAGTTTTAAACTTCCATCAATATTAGCCATGGGAACAATTCTTAGTTCAATTTTGTCAAATAAATAATTTAATTTTGAATTAGTAACAAGCGCATGAGTTAAATACAACATTCCTTCCACGCTTGCGGGTTCATCGCCATGTAAGCCGCCTTGCATATATACTTTAATAGGATTAATTACTTCTTTTGATTTTAAAACTACCATTGGAATTTTATGTCCTTTTTGGCTTTCGCCAATGTAGGAAAGTGAAATTCTATCGGGGTATTTTGTTGCAAGATTTTCTAAAAAAGCAATTAACTCTTCATAATTAACAAATCCTTTTTCTTTTTTTAAACCAGGTGTGTGTATAGAAAGTGTATCTACATCTGGAAAGAATTTTTGAGTAATTTCTTTAGACTGCGGATTCATTTGCCCCCAAAGAAAAGTGCTAAAAAAAAGTTGAAAATAGATAATTATTTTTTTCATTTTATAATGATAATGATAAAATTAATCTTGTAATCCATTCATTTCCAGAAATTGGAGTTCCGTTGAGGTTGTCAATTCCTCCATTATTAGTCATGTAAGTACAATCTGCTTGAATTTTTGCACCATAATTTCTAGCAATATATTTTGTAATTCCAATAGTATAATGATCTGGTCTATTGTAAAATGTTCCGTTATTAAGAAACGAAAATTCATCTGCTTTTAAATGCGTGTATCGTGCATCTATAGAAACTCCTGATTTAAGTATGTAGCCCATTTGCAGGTTATAAGCACTCCCTAAAATCATTCTGTTTTTTATATAATTTTCTTTGTTTTGAACCCCATTTATTTCAAAATCAGAAGTTACAGTTCCGTTTGTTCTCACTCTTTGTGTAATATCAGAAGGAACAGTTGTCCAAGATTTTACAAATTCGCCCAAGCAAGAAAATCCTTTATATTTGAACAAAAAATCTATTCCAAATTTACTATAATCGGGCAGTGATTCTTCGTTTAAAGCATTTAGATATAAAATTTCGCCACTCTCTCTACCCGCTCTGCTACTTATTCCTTGATTGATGCTATAAGTTGTTCCAATTACAAATTTTGGGGTTAATTCTCTTACAATATCTACTTGTCTAAACTGACCAAAGTTGCTAAATAAACCAAATGGCAAATAATCTACTCTTCCGCCCACTTTTAAACCACCTCTATCTTTTCCATATATGCTTTGTCCATCGCCGTTTGTAAGAACAAAATAAGGTCTTAGATACGATGTGCCTCCTAGTTTAAAATTTCCATCTACAAATAATCCAAATTCTCTAATGGTTGCAAATGCCGAGGTTAATCTACTTCTGTCAACGAGTTGCAGCGAACTAGAATTCATTAAAAGTTCTCTATTATCAGTATAAGTGGCTCTTTGTCCAAAAGTGATTGATATTTGCTTACTTACATCATAAGAAACACAAGCGTCTAGTAAATAATTATTTACCAAATCATTGTCTGCCTCTCCCGATCCTGTTAAATCAACCTGAAAACGATAGCTAAAACGACTATTGTTTGATTTTCCATCTAGTCTTAGCCTGGCTCTTCGTATTCTAAATCTATTTAGTCCACCAAAATCTTGTGCATCTTCATAACTTCTACTCTCAAAATAAGGCTGAAAATAAGTAGAAATTTGCATCGTATTTCCATTTGATGTAGAAAAATTAAACCCTTCCCCAAAGGTGTATTCATTCATTTTTATTTCTTGAGCATTTGTAGTCAACAAAGAAAGAAAGAGTACAGAATAGATAATTTTATTTAAAATTCTCATTTTTTATATTTTATGAATCAAAAGTTCCTTTTACAATTATTTCACCATTTAGCATACATGGTTTTCCGTGAGCAAAAACATCTACTAAATTTAGATGGTCATCAAACACACACAAATCGGCATCATATCCTATTTCAATTTTACCTTTATTTTTTAATCCTAAATTTTTTGCAGGGTTTGATGTTATTAATTTTATGGCTTGTTCTAGCGGATAATTTCCTAATTTCACAAGATCTACTACTTCTTTTAAATTTGTATAAATGGGTGCCGGAAAAACAATCGTTTCTTTTTGATCATTTACTTTAGAAAGCCCAGCATGTCCATCTGTGCTAAAAGTCATGTTGTCTATAGACGCTCCTTGCTCTAGTGCATATAAAACCGATAAATAAGGTGCCGTATATTTTGAGGCTCCTGTTGTTATATCAATCATTCCGCCCAATTTTGCAAATTTTATGGCTTCGTCAAATAATTCTTTGGTTCTTGTAACGTGAGTTGGCGAAATATGTTCTATGGGAAAACCATAATCTTTTACTAATTCAAAAAGTACGTCCATTTTACTGGGTAAATTGCCCAAGTGAATGTGCAAAATTCCTTTTTTTCTTGCAATGCCTCCACCCACTCTCACGTCTCTAAGTTTTCTTACTAATTCAAGCGCCGTTGGATAAGAAGATCTAATGTCGCTTATTGCAATTTTACAGCCCAAAACATTATCAATAAAAATCATATCGCTTTGAATATTGTCTGTAATGGTAACCGTATCTACACCATAATATCCACAAAACATATAGGCCGAAATTCCTTCTTGTTCTAATGCTTTTGTTTTACTATATAAAGATCTAATGTTTCTTACTGTTCCATCAGTACCTAAAAGCCCCACCACAGTTGTTGTGCCACACGCAATTAAATCTTTCAATTTAATTTCGGGTGTCATAGAAGAATAGCCATCTTTTCCACCTGCTCCATTGATATGAATATGTTGATCTATAAATCCGGGCACTACGCTTTTTCCTTGCATATCAAAAACTTGTGCGTCATTCTTAAATCTATCTAAGTTTTCATCTATGGCTACAATTTTGTTAGCAGCAATCAAAAGGTCTTTTTTTCCTAATGAAGTGGGCGAAAATAGATTTGCGTTTTTTATAAGTTTTAACATATTTATATAAAATGAAGTATTAGCATAAGTATTAATGCAATGCCAAGTGGGATTATATTTCTTTTAACAATGGCAATTGGGGTAACTTTTGCAATTTGAGCGGTTGCAATTAAAACTCCCGAAACTGGCGAAACGGTTCTTCCCATTGATGCTGCTAATTGCATGGGTAAAATTATTTCTGTACTAGCAATTCCAAGTTTAGTAGCAATTTTTGGCACTAAAGGACCAAAAGCAAAGAAAGCAGCATTTCCGCTTCCCATTAACATTGAGGCTAAAAATATCATAATTGTCATTACAATTCCTACACCTATTGCGCCAAAACCAAGATTTTCTGTAATAATAATTAATCCTTCTATAAACCCTAAACTTATTAGTCCTTTAGCAAAAATATCGGCTGCGATGATTAAAACTACAACGGTTTTAAAAATATCGCCCATACCATTCCAAAATGTTTGTAAAGAATTTAAGGTGTTTTTAATGTTTTTAAGTCTAATAGCTTCAAAAATTAAGGCTACAAATAAACTGATGAACATTACTGTTGTTGTATCTAATTTTATGGGTGGTTCAAAAAACGGAAAAAATTCGGAAAAAACGATTAATAAAACTATGGGTAAAATGGGCAAAATAGCATAAATAGCAGGAACACTAACATTTGTTTTGTTATGATTTTCTTCTATTAGTTCTTCCGGATTTTTTTTATCAAAATATCTATTTACAAAAAAATAAGTTATCATCATAGAAAGCGACAATGGCAATACTAAGGGAATTTGAAAATTTAGAAAATAAAATACCGAATCTAGTTTAATTAAATCTATAGCACTTGCTGTAGTGGCACATGCAGGACCAATTCCAAAAGTTGTTGTTGCTGTAATTACTGATACGGCTGATAATCTACTGACGCCTAGTTTTACTAAAATAGGATACATAGAGGTCATTAGCAATAAACTTAATCCGGCTGCAGATGGTATAGCAATAAACAATACTTGACCTATGGGTATAACCATGGAAGCGGCTAAATAGGGGCTTTTTTTAAATAATGCCAATGGTTTCATGGCTAAATCTACCAATTTATCTGATGCACCTATTTTATCCATATACGCCACAAAACCTCCAATTGCCATAATCATTAACCCAACACCCTCGTTTATAGTACTAAAAGATTCTTTTATAAATTTGAATAAATCAAATCCTTTAAAACCTGTTGATGTTTTTAATTCGGGTAATTGCAATTCTAAAATTATTGATATCAATAGCATAGCTAATCCTCCTATTAATAAGGTAGCTACAGGATTATAATTTTTTAACAAAAACCTTGTTATAATTATAATACAAATAAGAGATACTATTGGACCTATCATCAATTAAAAATTAGAACCATTAACTTTTCTTCCTGGGGAATAAATAGCTCCATTTGCACTATTAATAGTAGAATGTCTTTCAAAATTACCTGTTAAATCTGGTTTTCTTGTATAAGATTCATTTGGATTATCATCTAACGGAGTTACATCAAAAGTGGCAATAACTACACCCGAGGCGTTTCTTAAAGTTAGCATATCATCTGCATTATTTAAGTTGATTTGTCCACTTGATGCCGTTTGAACGATACTTCCTCCAAAAGTTCCTGTAGGCGTGCCCCCACCAAAAACAACTATAACACCATTTTGTGGTAAAATTGTTCCTGTTGGGAAAGTATGCCTTGTAGAAGAAGCGTCAGAAAGCGTATATCCACTTATGTTTAAGGAAGGATTTGAATTGATAATTTCTACAAACTCATCTTGATTTGGGTCTCTTGTTCCATCGCCATTAGCATCGCCAGCAATTCCGTCTGCAGGGTCATATAATACTTCATTGATAACAAGTCCTAAAAAAGGACAGCCATTATTAGAAACATCTCCAAAAACAGCCGGACAATTATCTAGTGCATCTGGAACAGTATCATTGTCAGTATCTGCATCATCATCTTGTAGATTTATACTTAAAAAAACAGGTGACGTAACTAATACATTTGAATTGTTTTGAATAGAAATAGTAATTGTTTCAACACTCTCAATTAAATTATCTTGAATACTTGTAATGGTTATTTTTCCGGATGTGGCTCCTTCTTGTATTACAAATTGTAAATTACTCAATTGATAATCTGTAGTGTTTTGAGCATTTCCTCCTAGTTCAAACGGAATAGTTAAAGTGCTCGTTGCCGGACCATTTAAAGTGGCAGTAACCTCAACAGTTCCATTTGCCTCGCTTAAATTTAAACTAGAAGAACTTACACTTAAAGACGGCAATATGTCTTCGGTGGTGCATCTAATATAAGCAAAAGAAAAAAATAAGACTAAAAAAGGTACTAAAATTCTAGTGATTTTCATGAGGTTGATTTTTAAAAAAATGAACTATAACTATTTTTTGTAATAAAACTATTTTATGATAAGTTTTGTTGTAAACGATTTATTTTCTGATGTAATTTTTACTAAATAAACGCCACTATTAAAACCATTTACATTAAAACTATTTTCTTGAATAGTAGTATTTAGAACTTCTCTTCCACTTATATCAAACATTTGAATGTTTTTTAATCCATTCAAATTAGATTTAATAGAAACATTGCCATTACTAGATGGGTTTGGATAAAGAGAAATAGTATTTGTTATATTAAAATCATTTGAACTTAAGGTATTAAAAGTTTCTCCATTAATTCTTACATCATCAACTCTTAAAAAACCACTACCATCAGTAGTTCTTGAAGCATTATTCCAACCATAAATTTTTACCTGAAGTGACGGAAGATTTTGAAGATTTAGAGGTTTTGTAAAAACACTCGTAACGTCGGCAGGCACATTAAAAGTTTCAATTACATTTCCGTTTATTTCTACAGTTATGCCAGATGGTCCATTTCCGGTTGCTCTATATTGAAAAGAAATAGCAGTTGCATTTATATTAAAATTTGCATTTGGAGTAACATTAAAAAAGAAATTTTTTGCACTTGCTGCATTTGTTGCCGCCCATCCAGCTTGACTATTAGTATAGGGTACGCCAGAACCAGTCCATGTTTCTGGTTGTGCTGTTCCAAAAGCAAGTAGGTCAGAACTTACTTGAAAATCTGTAGTAACTGCATCATCGGGTGTTTGAGTTGCAACTAATGAATTGTTTGTAAATTCATAAATAAGAAAAATTTCTTCTACAACTTTTCCGGCAACATTTACATTTGTACTTGCGCCACCACCTGATATTGTAATGATATCATTATAATTTGCTATGGCTAGACCTTGTTTTAATCTAACAAAAATAGTAGTTAGTGTGCCACTAAAAGCGGCTAAAGAAATAGAGGAACTATAGGTGCCGTTTATAGTTTCAGAAATCTCAAAATTAGAAACTACAGGTAAGGCAACAGTTACTGCACCACCAGTAAGATTTGCTCCAGTTAATCCAAAACTTTGAGACGTTGATGGTCCTGCATTAATAATATAGTTAAGTCCTGAAACCGCAGTGGGAGTTGTGCTTAAAGAAGGAGTTGTGGGTGTTCCTGCAAGAACTACATCATCAATTCTTGTGGTTGTTCCTCCAGTACTTCTAACCCAGCGCAATTTAAGTCCATTAATTTGAGCGTCAACCGGAAGATTAATTACGGGAGTCAAATACCAAGCTATAGCAGCACTGGCTGTTTCATTAAAAGTAAAGGGAATATTTACATATTGTGTTCCGTTCCAATAATCTACCACTAAAGCAGGTAAAACAGTAGCACTTTCTTTTCTATAGGCAAATTGCAGTTGCAAATTTGTATAAGTTGAGGCATTAATGCTTTCAATTGCAAAACCTCTTGCAACAGCACTAGATGCGGTAGAAAAAAACACATTTGCTCCCGCACTAGCATTGGTATAACCCGATGAGGCATTAGTGTTTCTAATATCTGCCCCATCTGTAATGGTGCCGCTAGAGTATGTTAAAGTAGCCGAATTTTGAAAGCCATTTGCAGTAACGTGAGCAGGTATAAGCGTTGTTGCGGTTACATTGCCCATATTTTCAGAAAAAATAGTGGTTTGGCTCCATCCAAACATTGAGAATAATAAAATTAAATAGTAAAATTTTTTCATAAAGTGTAAAATTAAGTAATTATAATTTTCAAAATTATAAAATAAATCAATTCAAAATAATACCAATTTATAAAAAAATAACATACCAATTTTTTATTTCATGTATAAATTTATAATTTTTGTCATTTGAATTACTTTTTGTTGCATTAAAGAAGTTCTTACACAAGAATATCCAAAAATAAAACCAAATTGTTTTTCTTTATTTATATAACAATTACTCAATGAATCAGCAACAATGTTAGATTCTTTAAACAATTCTAGTAGTTTATACTCTTGTTCAACAAAAACTGGACTGGTAAATTTTGCAACTAAATGCAAACTACAAAAAGGTTTATCTTCAATTTTTAGATGTGTGGTATTTTCATTAAATAATTTTCTAAATAAAATTTCTCTCTCTTGAGCCACTTTTAGAATATTTTTAAGATGTAAATACAAATAATTTTTTTCAATAAACTGACTCATAACAAGTTGTATTGAAGGATTGACAAATTTGTGCGAGTGTTCTTGAATTGCTTTAATGGTTTTTATTAAATATTTTGGCACAATAATATACCCTAATCGAATATTGGGATGCAAAATTCTATTAAAAGTACCTAAATAAATAGTTCTGTCTTCTTGGTCTAAGCTATAAATACTGGGCAATGATTGCTTTGTCGAACTCATTTCGTTCTCATAATCATTTTCAATTATAAAAGCTCTATTTTTAGTAGCCCATTCTATTATCTCTTTTCTTCTTTTTAAGCTCATTTTAACCCCGTGTGGATAATGATTAGAAGGAGTTACATGAATTAATTTTGGTTTTTGAGCTTGATTTATGGTAGAATTTTTTAGTACAATTCCGTTATTATCAATGGGTAGCGGAATTATATGTGCCTCAATACTATTAAAAATAGATATAACATTAGGAAAAGTTGGATTTTCTATAACTACAGCATCGCCTTTGTTTAGGATAGCATTAGAAATTAAATACAAAGATTGTAGAGAGCCCGAAACTATCAATAACTGTTCGGGTTCACAAATTATGTTTCTGCACACATTCAAATAATTGCAGATATTTATTTTTAACGGATTCAAATCTGATGATGGAGCATTAGACAAACTAGAAGATTTTATGTTTTTCCAATACACATTTAACAAGCTTTTCCATTGATTTACAGGAAAAATATCTAAAGGAGGCAAACCAGGTCTAAACGTAAAACTCTTATTCAAATTAGCACTTTGTACAATTTCATTTTTTAAAAAAGACATCCCTTTTTCAGATATTTCTGGATAAATAGCATCTTTAAAAGCAATAACTCCTTGATTCTTTTCTTTGTAAAAATTAACTAAATAACCCGAACCCTTTTTTGGAATTATTAATTTTTCTAATACTAATAGTTCAAAAGCTTTTAAAATCGTTGTTCTAGACAAATGTAGCGAAATTGCTAGCTTTCTAGTAGAAGGCAAATTAGTTTGATGAATAAGAATTTTTGTTTGAATACAATTTTTTATAGATTGATAAAGAATTAAATACTTGCTTTTTCTTGACTTTTTAGATGCAACACTATATTTTTCAACTATTTTGTCCAATATAAAAGATGCTTTTGTTTCCATAAATTAAGTTTTAATAAAAGCACAAGCTCGGTGTAGATTAAGTTACAAGAATCAGTTCTTAATTGTCAAATGTAAGATTAATTTGGTTTAAAACAAAGGTCTAGTTTTGATTAAGCCACACTAAATATTATTATAAATAAAATACAATAGTTCCATAAAATGCGCTGCACACAACACTTAACATATATAGTATTGCAAGCAAAAACAACATATAGTTCATATTTATTATTGAGTTGCTTTTTTTAATACCCCCATTTTTTCATAATTTTACCACAATAACAAATAGCTTTTGAGTAGTTTTTAAAAAGTTACTTATATTTGCAATAAATATTTTTAAAATGAAACATACTAAAATAAACGCCCTTTTAAACAGTACAAACACCATGCACGAAAATATCAATCGAAATTGCTACGCTATTTTTTTTCAATAAATTACTATTGTTAAACTTAAAACTAAAAAACTGATCTACTCTCCCTATACTCTATCAATCTTAAAAATTTACTCATTTACCTCATTCTACACTATCGTTGAAGAATTTCTATTATCATTTTCGGGGATTTCTATGGGTTTTCCAAAAATTTTATAGGCAAATAATCTCGCTTTTCGGGCAATTTCGGTTTTATCTCGCATATAATTTAGGGAATTATAATCGTAGATAGATGTTGCTTTTATGTAGTTTAAACCTTTGGGCATATTGCCTACACCAAACCCTATACTATTGGAACTGTCCCAGTCCATAATTTCTTTCAGTTCAATAACACCTATATTTCGCCATGGAAATTCGGTAGCGTCCCAATCTAAACTGGAATTGAAAATACTTTCATTTTCATTAGGTTGTGCATCTCTTATTTGTATTTGAAACCAATATTTTACGGTTTGCTTTTTTAATCGTTCTCTTAATTCGTTTTTAAGGTAGTTTCTGTTTCTGGTTTCGCCAGGTAATATGCGTTGATTTTCAGGTTCCAATCGGTTTTGTTCAGATATAATGCCTGTTTCTACGGTTTCTAAATCAAAAGGAATGGCTTTGTATTTGGCATAACGCTGCACGCCATCAGTTCCTACAAAGTTAAAAGGCGTTTGAGCGTGGTAGGTAAGATTAGAAAATGAAGTAGGGTTTCTTCTCAAGTTATCAATAGCGGCTTCTTTGCCCACAGGGTATTGTTTGTAATAATCGATATATTCTATTCCAAACTTTTGATTTCTCAATTTGGCCAATTTTAAAAAACTTGCCACATTCCAAAAAAGAGAAATACTTCCGGTGTTGAGGTTCATATCAAACGGACTTTTGAAAGGTTGGTCAGATAATTTGATACTCAATGATTTGATGGTTGCCATAGCATCATCATAAAAAGTAGCCATAGCATGCCGAACTTGGCAAGGCATAACTTTTCCTTGTACTAAAAAGGGATGTTGAGGAATAGCAGGATCTAAATCAAAGGTAAAAGTTCCTTTGGCAGCAATACCATTGTTGTGCGACATGCGTTGTCTGGCTTTTATACCCATGCCTATGGCAATGGCAAAGCCAAATAGG
Organism: Flavobacterium sp.; assembly: GCA_020048955.1. GTDB lineage: Bacteria > Bacteroidota > Bacteroidia > Flavobacteriales > Flavobacteriaceae > Flavobacterium. The sequence continues at coordinate 4,981 of JAIFLT010000123.1, read as the reverse complement.
TGCGACACTACTTTCAATTCTAGTTGATCAATGAACCGACCCACACTAGATCTTTTTGGTTTTTGAATAATTGTTTTCATCAGATATTAGTTTCAGATTGAATGTTATAGATATCAACTCCCAAAGCGTTAAACTCCGCTTCTTTTGCTTTTAATTTTTGGATTAACAGCGGGTTGATGTCGCCTTGTTCGTTTTTCATAATATAGCCATAACCTGTTTTGGAAAGCATATTACTCCACCACATCATTTGGGTTGCAATGGTTAAATCTGGTGCAATGCTATCGTCTTTTTCATCGCCCAAAACGCCGTTTGGTTCACAGCCAAGTCTTATCCCTAAAGAGGAATAACGAATTTCTCCAATGTCGTCATATTGTTTAGAATTTGCCCAATAATGTCCAAAAGAGGCATTAAAAATGATATAAGCACATGCTTTTTTTAAATTGTTTAGTTGTTGCGAATATTCTTCCAGATTGTTTTTGTCTAAAGTAGCTAAAGTGGTAATGTGTGAAACCGCCTTGTAGGTATCAGAAACAATGGGTCTTTGTAGGTTCAAATCCATTCTGTTTTCGGTGGTGTACCAATTTGGAGGATTGGTGGTTTTTCCTGTTTTAGGATTGGCATTTGTTTCTTTTTGCAGGTGTTTGCACAAAAATGGTTCTACCGAATGTTCCACTAAATCTCTAGAAAACGCAAAAATTTCATGCCATTCAGCTGTAATTTCATCTTCGTGAAGGACAAAAAATTCGTCTATATATTCTGTTAAAACGGTATAAAACAAGTTGGCTGTATGGGCATACCGATGTTTTGAAGAAAGGGGTTTCATAGGTTGCCAATTTTTCCAATCTAAAGTACCTAAAACATCATAAACCCTTTTGTTGATGCCTTTAGCGGTTAGTGCCGTGGCTCTATTGATGTAACCATCTTCTTTAATTAATATTTGATCTGCAGTATGATTAATGAGCACCACACTTCTTAAATGTGGAAATAAAACAGAACCCACCGGATTGCGTCTGATGTTTCTATAAGCTGCAATGGCATATTGCTCTGTATTGAGATGTGTTTCTGTAAAATGTTTGTCAACTTCGGTCAAAATACCACCACTCACTCGGGCTACTCTTTTGGCAGCCTCCCATTGCTGTCCGTCATTGGGCGTAAGCGTTATTTTGGATTGGGCAGTATCGTTTGGTTTTGTAGGACCTTTTAACGTGATGCTTTCGGGCATAAAATAACCCTCATTGTTGATGCTAAACTTCATTGAAATATCATTAAAAGCATATTGAGAAGTATGGTCATACGAACTCCAATGATAGTACAACCAATAGCCATTTGGATTTTCTGGATCTTTGTCTAAAGTGCTGGCATACATTCCATTCACCATTCTTTCTGCAAACCATTCATCACTGCGTGTGATGCCAGGTTTCATTTTTTCCATAGCAACGGTTAAGTTTTCGGGATAATCAGCTTGAATTTCTTCAATGGTTAAGGATTTACCTTCTTTTATTTTTAAAAGATGTTTTTGAGTGGTAAGTTCTACAGGGATAAATTGTTTTACAATGGCATCTATTCTTGCTTGTGGATATTTTTGTGGTGCGTCTTTGTCGTGGTCTTTAATCACCACTCGTGGCAATGGGGTATCTTGTCTATATTCCCAATAAAACAAAGGTATGGTTCCCATATTGTAACTCAAACCTACCAAATCAGCTTTTTTAATTTTAATGGTTTTAAACAAAGTATTGATGCGTTCTGCTCTAAAAGCTGCTGTATTTTCAATAGTATGTTCATTAAACTTATGTGTATTGGTATGATAAATTTCTAAACGAATGTTTTTGGCAATTCTGTTTCGATGAATGACAGACATATCAAAAGCCAATTCAAAACGACCTTCGGTGTCGGTATCCGTTTCGCTGAGTTTTACCCAATGTCCCAATCGCGTTTTTGCCCACAATTCTAAATGGATATGATGAATGGGCGTGTGATAATCTTTTTTATCAGAAAAAGTAAGTCGCCCTATGACGCTACTATTGATTTGGTTTAAAAAAATAATTTCATTTCTTGGAAAAAGTTGTGCCATTTTGGTTTGATAAAAAAGTAAAAATTTATCATACAAACTGTACAGATATTCGCCTATCAAAGCAATAGGATTGGAAATAAGTTTACTACCATTGTCGTTCAAATGATGCACACTTTTAAGTTTGTGCCTTGTTGTTTTGGTAGTAGTACCCGACAACTTTTGTTGGCAAGCTTCTTGTATGCGAAACATTTCTTCAAAATCGAAAGTTTTATTGCTCATAATTTGATAATTTTAGGGTTCTAAAAAATACATTTCAATTTCTCCTTTGTTTTTGGCGGGAATTAAGCCACGATATTCACAGGTATATTTGTCTTTTATGAATTCATAAGTTGAACTAGAAATATTAATTCTTGATGGCAAACTATTGACTTCCATTCTTGAAGCGGTGTTCACGGTGTCGCCCCAAATATCAAAAGCAAACTTTTTGAGACCCACCACTCCAGAAACCACAGGACCCGTGTGCATGCCAATTCTAATTTCAAAAGCAGATGGATCATTTGAACCTTTTTGAGCGGCAATTTCTTGCACATAGTTGCGCATTTCAATGGCAGCAGCGGCGGCATTTTGGGCATGATTGGCATCTATTAATGGCAATCCGGCTACACACAAATAGGCATCACCAATGGTTTTTATTTTTTCAATATGATATTTTTGAATGATTTCATCAAATTTTATAAAATACCTATCTACTTCAAGAACAAGGGCTTCGGTAGTCATTTTCTCCGATTTATTTGTAAAATTTACAAAGTCGGTAAAAATTACAGTAACCGACTCGTAGCGTCTTGGTATTGCTTTGCCAAATTTTTTCAGTTCAAGAGCAATTTCAGCAGGTAAAATATTGAGTAATAAATTATCCGACTTCTTTTTTTCGTCTTCCAAATCGGCTGTTCTTTCGGCTACATTTTTTTCAAGATTGTTATACAACATGGCATTTTCAATAGAAACTGCAATTTGACTGGATAGAAAATTTAAAAACATGATGTTTTCTGAATAAAAAGCATTTTCAAGCAAGTTGTTTTCTATGTATAAAATACCTTTTAATTCGTTTTTATTGATTAATGGCATTCCAAAAACCGATTTAGCTTTGTGCGATTGAATGTAGGCATCTTTGCCATGCAATTGATCTTGCCAAGCACAATCTAAAAGCACTTCGGTGCGAGTGCGTTCAATATATCTTATTAATGTTTTAGGTAGATTTTGACTTTTATCTAATGCAATATTTTGCAGGGCAATTTCGTTTTGTTCCACTTCCCAATAGGCAGCAATTATGAGTTCGTTATCTTTTGGAAGTATCAATGCAGCTCTATTGCCGCCAATGTTTTCGGACACTATTTTCATCAATTGATTGAGCATTTTCTCAAAAACTACTTCGCTAGACAAGGTAGTGGAAACTTTAAATATACTTTTTAAGTCTAAAGACGAAAACGACAATTGTTTGTTATTGATTTCTAATTCTTTAGTAGCATAAGTATCGTCCATTAAACTTTTTAATTCTGCCGGAAATTGATTGGATAATTGAACTAATTTGCCATTGGCTCCCCAACTTCTATAAGCTTGAAAGGCGTTTCGAAGATAGAAATTACCCAAAAGTAAATTATTGTTGGCTATATGATATTTTCCTGCGAGTTCGTTGGCTAATGCTTCTTCTTGTAAATAGCCATTTTCATTGGCTTTGTTGATGCTTTTGTCATAATAGGTTCGGGCTTTGTTGTGTTTGTTTTGCACTCTGGCTTGTTCGGCAAGGAGTAGATACAATTTGTGTTCAAAATTTTCGGGAGCATTTTTTGACCATTGATTCATTTTATCAATACATTTTGATAGAATAGCAACTGATTTTGGATATTTTTTATGCGATACATTGGCAGCCGCCAAACCAAAATGAAAAGCATGAATGGCAACTTCAATTTTTGCCAATACCGCATCTAATAATTCTTCAGATTTTAAAGCATTTGTAAAAGCAAAATCAGCATTGCCAAAATAATTCCCTAAAATACTTCGGTGCAAAAATATTTGAAACGAAATGGTTCTGTTGGTTTGTTCTATACCGTTTGCAATTAATTCGTCTTCGTTAAAAGCAGCTCCGTTTAGTTTAAGATTATCTGCTGCTTTTCCCATAAAGTTTAAAGCCGATTGTCTGAAAACTTCGTTATACATTAAGTTAGTTTCTTGCTTATATTGTTTGATGATTTGGCTATAATCCGCCATTTCGGGTTCTAAAACATCTAAAGGTTTCCCAATAGCATAAGCATGAATACAATAAATATTAGCATTGATGCAAGCAAATTCAATCGCACCTGTTTCTAGACCAACATGATAGGAGTCTAGCAACGGTTTTAAGGTGTTTTTGATGTGTTCGTTCCAAATATTGATTAAGGCATAAACAGGAGTGTAAACCTGCGCCACCCATTCTTTTGCATTGAAACGTTTGATTAATTCTAAACCTATTTTCCCATAAGGATAACCCGTTTTTATTTTATTTAAAACACCAATCATTATGACGCCATAAGTGGCAAAGCCAAAAGCACTTGGAGCTGTAACGCCATGTTTGAGTGATATTTGGCACATTCTAAATATAATATGCGGAAAAATTTTAGGATTGCCCCAATAAGAAGAAGGAGCAATATTGGCTAATATTCGTAAAGATGCAATTTTTATAGGGTCTTTTGCTTCGGGTAAATTTAAAATGATTTCGAGGTCTTTATTTCGAAGCAGGAAAACGGTTTTAATTAAATCTGGAAAAACAGTGAGCATACTGGCTTTGGAAGGAAATTTTTCTCCTAATTCGCCAAGAATTTCTAAACCAGTTTCTAATGCTTTTTTCAACTGATTTTCAGCTTTATAGGCATTAATTTGAATTTCATACGCTTTTACTCTTATTAAAACATCGGTGTTGTTTGCCAAAATTTCATT
>JAIFLT010000137.1 GCA_020048955.1 Flavobacterium sp. | reverse complement strand
AAACTATGAAAACAGCATATATAGTAAAAGCTTACAGAACAGCCGTAGGAAAAGCACCTAAAGGATTATTTAGATTTAAAAGACCTGATGAGTTGGCTGCTGAAACCATCGAATTCATGATGGCGCAATTACCAGATTTTGACAAAACTCGAATTGACGACGTTATGGTTGGAAACGCCATGCCAGAAGCCGAACAAGGTTTGAACGTGGCGCGTTTAATATCTTTAATGGGGTTAAAAGTTAATGATGTTCCTGGTGTTACAGTAAATAGATATTGCGCCTCAGGATTAGAAACTATCGGAATGGCAACAGCAAAAATACAAAGCGGAATGGCTGATTGTATTATTGCTGGAGGTGCTGAAAGCATGAGTTATATTCCGATGGGTGGATATAAACCAACTCCAGATTACAGTGTAGCAAAAGAAGGTCACGAAGATTACTATTGGGGAATGGGCTTAACAGCAGAAGCTGTTGCTAAACAATTCAACGTTTCACGTGAAGATCAAGATGAGTTTGCTTACAATTCACATCAAAAAGCGTTGAAAGCACAAGCCGAAGGTAAATTCGATAAACAAATTGTTCCTATCACTGTAGATCAAACGTTTATCAATGAAAATGGTAAAAAAGAAACCAAATCGTATGTTGTAAACAAAGACGAAGGTCCGAGAGCTGACACAAATGTTGCCGCTTTAGGAAAACTAAAACCTGTTTTCGCAGCCGATGGTTCAGTAACTGCAGGAAACTCTTCACAAATGAGTGATGGAGCGGCTTTCGTACTAATTATGAGCGAAGAATTGGTAAAAGAATTAGGCGTTACTCCTATCGCACGATTAGTAAATTTTGCATCAGCAGGTGTTGAACCAAGAATTATGGGAATTGGTCCAGTAAAAGCTATACCGAAAGCATTGAAACAAGCAGGATTATCTTTGAATAATATTGATTTAATTGAATTGAACGAAGCTTTTGCATCGCAATCATTAGCAGTTGTTAGAGAATTAGGTTTAAATCCAGATATTGTAAACGTAAACGGTGGTGCAATTGCATTAGGTCATCCACTAGGTTGCACAGGAGCAAAATTATCGGTTCAATTATTTGACGAAATGCGATTAAGAAAAAGCAAATACGGAATTGTAAGTATGTGTGTGGGAACAGGTCAAGGCTCAGCGGGTATATTCGAATTATTGTAAATTAAAATCGGTTCCTCTACCTTTTGGCATTCCGACGAAGGAGGACTCGAGAGCTTAGCTCGAACAGGCGAAGCAATCTCATAATACAAAGAAATAGCTCGATGAGATTCCTACGGAATGACAAAATTGTGAATAAACTATTTAAATTAAAAAAACATAAAAACCATGGAAGATATAACAAGAGGAGGACAATTCCTTGTAAAAGAAACCAAATGTGAAAATGTCTTTACACCAGAAGATTTTTCAGAAGAACAAATCATGATGCGCGATGCTGTAAAAGAATTTAGCGATAAAGAACTTTGGGCAAATAAAGACCGTTTTGAACATAAAGATTATGCCTTTACAGAAGAAGCGATGCGCAAGGCAGGAGAAATGGGATTCTTGAGTGTTGCCGTACCAGAAGCTTATGGCGGAATGGGAATGGGGTTTGTAGATACTTGTTTGGTTTGCGATTATATTTCGGGTGCAACAGGTTCATTTTCAACTGCTTTTGGTGCACATACTGGAATTGGAACTATGCCAATTACCTTATATGGAACCGAAGAGCAAAAACAAAAATACGTACCAAAACTAGCATCTGGTGAATGGTTTGGAGCTTATTGCTTAACGGAGCCAGGTGCAGGCTCGGATGCTAATTCAGGAAAAACGAAAGCCGTTCTTTCAGAAGATGGAACACATTATCAAATTACAGGGCAAAAAATGTGGATTTCCAATGCAGGATTTTGTTCGGTGTTTATTGTTTTTGCTCGAATTGAAGATGATAAAAATATTACAGGTTTCATTGTAGAAAATGATTCTAGCAATGGAATTTCTATGGGTGAAGAAGAGCATAAATTAGGAATTCGTGCCTCCTCTACTCGTCAGGTTTTCTTTGCAGATACCAAAGTTCCAGTAGAAAATATGTTGGCAGCTCGTGGTGAAGGTTTCAAAATCGCTATGAACGCATTGAATGTTGGTCGTATCAAATTAGCTGCCGCTTGTCTTGATGCGCAACGTAGAACAACCTCCAATGCAATAAATTATGCTAATGAAAGAGTACAATTTAACACTCCTATTTCCTCTTTTGGCGCAATTCGTTATAAACTAGCCGAAATGGCAACCTCGGCTTATGCAGGAGAAAGTGCCACTTATCGTGCTGCTAAAGACATTGAAAACAGAATCAAACTACGTGAACAAGAAGGCGCTAGTCATCAAGAAGCCGAATTGAAGGGCGTTGAAGAATTTGCTATCGAATGTTCTATACTTAAAGTAGCCGTTTCTGAGGATGTTCAAAACTGTGCCGATGAAGGAATTCAAATATATGGTGGAATGGGATTCTCAGAAGACACACCAATGGAAAGTGCATGGAGAGATGCTCGTATTGCCCGTATTTATGAAGGAACAAACGAAATTAACAGAATGTTATCGGTTGGAATGTTAATCAAAAAAGCGATGAAAGGCCACGTTGATTTACTTGGACCGGCGATGAAAGTTCAAGAAGAATTAATGGGAATTCCATCATTTGATACTCCAGACTATTCAGAACTATTTTCGGAAGAAAAAGAAATGGTTGGCAAATTGAAAAAAGCATTCCTAATGGTAGCTGGAGCTGCTGTTCAAAAATATGGAATGGATTTAGACGCACACCAACAACTATTGATGGCTGCTGCCGATATGTTAATTGAAATTTACATGGCAGAAAGCACCATTCTTAGAACTGAAAAAATGGCAAAAAAAGAAGGCGAAGCTAAAATTCAAGAGCAAATTGCTATGGCAAAATTATACTTATACAAAGCTGTAGATATCGTTGCTGCTAGAGGAAAAGAAAGCATAATCTCTTTTGCAGAAGGTGACGAGCAACGCATGATGTTAATGGGATTAAGACGATTTACAAAGTATACCAATATGCCTAATATTGTAGGACTGAGAGAAACAATCACTGCTAAATTAGTTGCAGAAAATAGTTATTGTTTTTAATTGTTTAAGCCAACTAAGATATAGAGTGCGCTAAAAAACGAGGAACTATCTTTTTTAAGCTTGAATCCGAAAAATAAAAAACGCTTGTAACAGGATTTTTACAAATCTTTTATGAGCGTTTTTCTTTTTTTAATCGTTTTTTTATTATAGTTTGAATAAGTTGATTTTTTGATTTGTTTTTTCTTCCAATAATTTCATTGATCAAAAAAAAAAAACATCAAATTGATTCACTAAAGTGATGAAAACATGAAATAAAGAAAATAAAATCTTACTATATATACTCAAAAACTTTCTTAAAAATACCTAGCTTTGCATTTGAAAATAAAGCTATGATTAACCCATCAGCACATGGTTGGATTGATAAATATTTTGTAGAACAAAATTCATTGTTCTACACTACAACTGATGGATTATCGTTATACAAAAACATCAGAACTACTGGATTTATTTATGGACATATCATTTCGATAAGTTCCAATCCAAAAATAGATATTTCGCAATGGAAATCGGATGAAATTTCTAAAGTAGCGTTATTGACATCACTTTTTGAAGTTTATCTTTTTACGTTTAAAGAAAGAAATACAGACGATTTTATCAAAAAAACAGTAGCCTTTTACAAAGAAATGACACCAAAAGGTTTTGTTCTTTTTGATAAAATAATAAATTCTAATCAGAGTTCAAAATTAGAAACTTTGATAAACGAACGCGTTCAAACAAATAAAGATATCATTAGTAAAAATTTTTCGCATATTGTAACTAATGCCTTATTGTTTGTAGATGTTTTAGCATTTTACCAATATTTACAAAAAGGAGCAATTCCAGAAAAATACTTGAAACTCTTGGAAGAAACAATTATGAGCATTGTTTCTTTAGCACTACGGGTTAAGACTATTAAGTCGCAACACGATGATTTATTGATAAAATTATTTGAAGCATCGGTACGCTATACCAAATTTTCAAAAGTAAGTATTCAAAATTTAGAAGAATTATCATTAGATTACTTTACTAATGATTTAGAAAAATTCTACCTTTTAGATTTGGCGGGAATAACACTTTGGAATGATGGAAAGATAGAAAATGATGAAGTGTATTTTCTTCATAAATTGGCAGAAAACATTGCTGTTTCAAGTGAATTTGTAAACGAAAGTGTTAGAGCTACCAATGAGTTTATCACTTTACATAAAAAAGAAATTCAGTATTTTAATTATTCCAATCCTGTAAAGCATTTTTACGACCAAACCTCGACTGGAGTTCAAGTTTTGATTAAAAGAAATCAAAAACGACTAACCAAAGAAATCTCTGAAAGCAAGGAATTGATGAAACTTCTAGCCAAATCAACCCAAAAAGATTTAAGTTCTGAAGAAAAAAAGAAAGTAAAAAAACAACTACTCGATATTTGCAAAAGCATTCCTTCTTTAACTATTTTTTTACTTCCTGGTGGCGGATTATTATTGCCTATTTTGATAAAATTTATTCCTCAATTATTGCCTTCTGCTTTTAATGAAAATTTGGAAGATTAATAATTATTTATCCATGCAAAATGTTTGTTTTTAATTTCTTCATTAAATTCAGATATAAAATCAAGATAAGCCTTAGCAACTGGGCTCAACTTTTTTCCTTTCAACCAAATCAATCTCCAACTTGAAACTATTGGAAGTTTTTTTATCGGAATAATTTTAATATCTCCTTTTTCCAATTCATTTTTTAATCCAATAAGTGGCATTATTGAAAGTCCTAAACCAGCAATAACCGACTGTTTTACGGCTTCATTAGAAGCTAATTGCATCTTCATGTTGGGAATAATACCCATTTTATCTAGAAAATTTTCCATAGAAAATCTTGTTGCAGACCCTACTTCTCTATATATTAAAGGATTGCTTGAAACATAATTTAATAAACCTGAATCTTGACTTATATCGGTTAACATATTTCCTACCAAAAATAATTTATTATCCATTAATGGTAGTGACTCAACAGAAATGTCGTTTGGTAGTATCGACACTAATGCAAAATCTATTTCATTATTTTTTAAAGATTTTACAACTTTACTTTTATTAGTAACGTCCATTTCAAGTTCTACCTCAACATTTTTTTTCATAAATTCAGACAAATAGTAAGGCATCACATATTTTCCTGTTGAAACAACAGACAACTTTAGTCTTCCAGATAATTGTCCTTTAAAGGCTTGAGTTTTATAATTAATTGCATAAACTTCATTAATTATATTTTCTGCAGCTAAAGCAATTTCTTTACCAAAATCAGTTACATATAATTTTCTTCCTATAACTTCTGTAAGAGGAATTTCAAATTGATCTTGAAAATTTTTTAATTGAATTGAAACGGCCGGTTGCGTAAGATGCAACTCTTCTGCCGCTTTAGTAATGCTTCTAAATTGTGTAATTTTCAAAAAAACTTGCAGCTGATGTAGTGTATAATTCATAAAAATATTTTATATATATCATTACAAATATAAATAAAAATATATGAACAAAATATTAGAATTTTGTAAAAAAAAATGAAAACTATGAAAACAATTATCGCAATTCTAATTACAAGTTTTACATTAACAAGCTGTGTAACTATTAAACCTGGTGAAGTTGGTTTAAAACAAAAACTTGGTAAATTATCAGATCAAGTTTATCCTCAAGGACCAGTATTTTTTAATCCATTTACTTCAAAAATCGTTCGTACCTCAATTCAAACAAGAAATTTAGAATTGAGTTTAAACTTACCAAGTAAAGAAGGTCTTAGTATTACTTCTCAAATTTCTATTCTTTACAGATTAGAAAAAACTGACGTGGTAAAAATTGTAAATGATCTTGGCCTTAATTATGAAGGAATTATTGCCAATGTATTCCGTTCTGCATCTGCAGATATTTGTGCTCAATATTTTGCCAAAGACATGCATTCTGGAAAAAGATCTGAAATAGAAGCAGATATATTGAAAAGAATGTCTAGCAATTTGCAAAATAAAGGAATAATAATAGAATCTGTTCTAATGAAAAGTATACAATTACCTGTTGGACTATCACAATCAATTGAGAGTAAACTTAGAGCCGAGCAAGATGCAATGAGAATGGAATTTGTTTTACAACAAGAAAAATTTGAGGCTGAGAGAAAAATAATTGAAGCAAAAGGTACAAGAGATTCTCAAAAAATATTATCAGAAGGTTTGACAAATGAAATCATAAAGCTAAGAAGTATTGATGCTTTCAATGAATTATCAAAATCTCCAAACACAAAAATAATCGTAACCGATGGTAAAACTCCTTTTTTAATTAATCAAGAATAAAATGATACGAATTTCTATTCAAAAAGGGTATCTATTGCTCTCAAAAACAAGTCACAATCTACTAATGCTATTTGCAATGATTATTATACTGACAGGGTTTTACCAATCGATAATCAGTGAAACATTTACAAATGAAATAATTATTGGCATAGGAATTCTAACAAGCGGATACGGATTTATGAAACTATCAAACAAATAAAAATGGAAAACAATCAAGAATTTAAACTTATCGATGGAATCTTTTCTGTAGAAGATGCCGACAGAGTACTTACAACATTACTAAACTACAAAATAGATTATCATAACAGAGAAGATTTTAGTAATCATATTCGATTTAACAAAGACATTGAACATTCAAAAAAACGTATTCAAGAACTTACAGAAACCAAAGAACAAATTAAAAATCTTATTAAAAATTCAAAATCGGAAGATATAAATTTTGTTATAAAAAGTACTATTTCAATTGAGCTAGAAAAATAAAATGTTTGAAGAAAGAGAACTTCTTATTGCAACAAAACATCAGAAGGAATCAGTAATTGCGCCTTTATTCTGGGAAGAATTTAGAAATTACTGTTTCACTTCTGATGCCTTTGACACCGATTTGCTTGGCACTTTTTCTGGAGAAATAGACCGAAAAAAAGAGGCACTATCAACATTAAGAGAAAAATGTATCATAGCAAACAAAGCCACCAATTGTGATTTAGTTGTAGCAAGCGAAGGTTCTTTTGGAGCGCATCCAACACTATTTTTTGCTCAAGCCAATGAAGAGTTAATGATGCTAAAAGATTTTAAAAACGATATTGAAATTGTAGCAAGAGAAATTAGTATGGAAACCAATTTCAAGGGAAAATTAATTACTAATGAAGCCAATTTATTAGCATTTGCTGAAAAAGTAAATTTTCCAAGTCATGCCATAATTTTAAAACCAGAAGAAAAGAATTTTTCAAAAATCATTAAAGGAATAATTGATAACGATGTTTTACTAAAAAGTTATAACGAACTAAAACAAGAATTCAATAGCGTTTATGCTGAAACAGATATGAGAGCCATGTTCAATCCAACTCGAATGAAAGTAATTAAACAAGTAACTCATAAATTAATTGAAAAAATTAAAAGTCTATGTCCAAAATGCGCCTTTCCAGGTTTTGATATTGTCAAAGCAAATCCTGGTTTACCTTGCGAAAATTGTTCATTACCCACTCGATCTACATTAAGTTATTTATACCAATGTAAAAAATGTTGCTATGAAAAAGAATTACATTATCCGAGAGGAATAAAATTTGAAGACCCAACTTATTGTGACAACTGCAATCCTTAAAAATAATGATGATACAAATATCCACAGATATAGTAAAAGCCAAAGAAATTCTCGAAAATGAAAATTTAGTTGCTATTCCTACTGAAACCGTTTATGGCTTGGCAGGAAATATTTACAGCGAAAAAGCAATAAACAAAATTTTTAAAACAAAAAATAGACCTTTCAATAATCCACTTATCGTTCATATACATTCTAAAGAATTATTAGAAAATATAGCACAAGAAATTCCTGAAAAAGCAAAAAAATTAGCAGAGGCTTTTTGGCCCGGTTCACTAACTTTAGTTTTAAAGAAAAAAGAAAGTATACCCTATTCCATTACGGCAGGAAAAGAAACTGTTGCTGTGAGAGTTCCTAATCATCCATTGACTTTAGAATTATTAAAACAACTAGATTTTCCTTTGGCTGCTCCAAGTGCAAATCCTTTTGGTTCTATAAGTCCAACCACATCTCAACATGTTGCCGATTATTTTACAGATACTTTAGAGATGGTGCTTGATGGTGGTAGTTGTGAAAATGGTATAGAATCAACCATTGTTGGTTTTGAAAATGAAAAGGCAATTCTCTACCGATTAGGTTCGATTTCTGTAGAAGATATAGAATCTATAATTGGACCTATTCAAATTGTAAATAAAAATGATAGTGCGCCAAATGCACCAGGAATGTTAAGTAGACATTATGCACCAAAAACCAAAACCATAGTATCAGAAAATATTGAAGAGGAACTAAAAAATTATCCAACATCTAAAGTTGGAGTTTTATTATTTAAAGATTTCAATATAAATAATGAAAACATTGAAATAGAAATACTTTCAAGCAATGGTAATTTAAAAGAAGCTACTGCCAACCTTTATGCCGCAATGCATCGATTAGACAAAAAAAACTTAGACCTAATTATAGCCGAAAAGTTTCCTGAAAACGATTTAGGAAAATCAATTAACGATCGTTTAGAACGAGCCACAAAACAATAATACCAATGAACTTAAACTTACTTTTAGATAATTTAACCAATCCAGCTTTACTGTTTTTTTTACTTGGAATAATTGCAGTGAAACTAAAAAGTGATTTAGAAATACCACCAAACTCCTCCAAATTTATTTCACTCTATTTGTTGTTTTCAATAGGATTTAAAGGCGGACAAGAATTGGCTCACAGTCACTTTAATATTGAAATTGTTTGGTCTGTTTTGTTTGGTGTTTTTATTGCTTTAATCATTCCTTTTTATTCCTATTTTATTTTAAGAAGAAAATTTAGTGTGTATGATTCTGGTGCAATTGCGGCAGCTTATGGCTCTGTTAGTGCGGTAACTTTTGTAACAGCGGCTTCTTTTCTTGAAATTCAACACCTGAGTTTTAGTGGGCACATGGTAGCTGTAATGGCTTTAATGGAGGCGCCTGCCATTGTGGTTGGTGTCATTTTAATTAGATTATTTGACACCAAAAAAGAGGTAAGCACTTCAATTTTGTCCATTGTTAGACATTCTTTTACCAATGGTAGCGTTCTGCTAATTTTAGGAAGTTTAGTTATTGGTTTACTTGCTAGTGACGAGCAAGCTATGGGAATAAAACCATTTACAAATGATTTATTCAAAGGTTTCCTTGCAATATTTTTATTAGATATGGGAATTGTAAGCGGTAAAAAATTAAGTGATTTTCTTAAAAGTGGATGGTTTGCAGTAATTTTTGCAATAGCAATTCCATTGATAAACGGATGCTTGGTTGCAATACTAAGCCATTTTGTAACAAATGACATCGGAAATAGATTTATGCTTTCTGTTTTAGCGGCAAGTGCTTCTTATATTGCTGTTCCTGCGGCAATGAAAATAGCGGTACCCAAAGCAAACCCTGGTTTATTTTTACCAATGGCTTTAGCTGTTACCTTTCCTTTTAATATAACTTTAGGAATGCCAATTTATTTATCAATAATTCAGATAAATAACTAACAGTTAATTTATATTTCATTTATGTTTTGGTTTGAAAGACTGCATTCCTAGAGTGTAGTCTTTCTATTTAAAACTAATTTGAAAATTTTAATTGATATACTTCATCTAACTCTTTGTTAGAACTCATATTTACGCCTAAGTCTGTTACATAACCAGAATTTAAACCATACGTCCATCCATGAAGGCTTAACGCTTGTCCATTTCGCCAAGCATTTTGAACTATCGAAGTTTTGGCTAAATCAAACACCTGTTCTTGTGCATTAACTTCAACAAATTTATTGAAACGCTCTTCTTCATCTTTAATGGTATCAAGGTAATGCTCGTGTAGTCTGTAAACATCTTTAATATGTCGAATCCAGTTATCTATCAAACCTATAGATTGATTTCCCATTGCAGCTTTAACACCTCCACAACCATAATGACCACATACAATAATATGTTTTACTTTTAAAACATTTACAGCATAATCTAAAACACTTAACATGTTCATATCACTATGAATTACCATATTAGCAATATTTCTATGAACAAAAACTTCACCTGGTTTTGCTCCAATTATTTCATTAGCTGGAACCCTACTATCAGAACATCCAATCCATAACAAAGGTGGTTGTTGTCCTTTTGCTAAATCTTTAAAATATTCTACATCAATAGCTAATTGATTTTCTACCCATTTCTTATTGTTATCGAGAATTTTTTTATAAAAGTCACTACTCATCTTAGCTGTTATTTAAATATTATGTTTTTATTTTCTATAGTCTCCAATTTTCTTTTAAGAACATTATACTTATGCTCAATGGTTACTGTATTTTGATATCCATCACTATTTTCAAGCTTATAACCTTCTTTAAAACCTACTAATTTAACATTAATATTTAAATCTTTAGCTTTTATATTTTTAAACTCTTGAATTAAATCTAAAACATCATGAGCAATATATGCGGTAGCACTAGCATTTATTACTACTCTTGAATTTTCAGGAATTTTATTTAAAGTATCTTTAATAGCCGATTTATTTAAAAATGAAACCTCTTGGGCTAAATCTATATAAATTATATCGCCTTCATGATAATCTTCAATTTTAAAATTATAAGCACGTTTAGAATTACCAATTAAAATAAAAACAATATTAATCACCATACCAAGTGCTACTCCTTTCAGTAGGTCGGTAGCAACAACTGCAACAAATGTAAAGATGAAAGGGATAAACTGATATATTTTATCTTTTTCCCAAAAATGCTTAATAGTTTTAGGATTTGCCAACTTATATCCCACTAATAACAAAACCGCTGCTAGTGTTGCTAGGGGAATTTTATTCAATATTGAAGGAATTACTAAAACACTCACTAGCAAAAGTACTCCATGAATTATCGCAGACATTTTTGATTTTGCCCCTGCATCATTATTTGCAGAAGTTCTAACTACAACAGAAGTCATAGGCAAGCCTCCTAAAAGCGAACTAACAATATTACCTATTCCTTGAGCTTTCAGTTCTACATTGGTATTGGTATACCGTTTTTGAGCATCCATTCTATCAGCAGCTTCAATGCACAAAAGTGTTTCAATTGAGGCCACAACAGCAATAGTAACTCCAACTATCCATACTTTAGAATTAGAAAATGCCATAAAATCTGGTAATACAACTAAATTTTTAAATTCTTGTAATGTTGAAGGAATTGGCAAACTAACCAAATGTTCCTTTGCAATTGCCAAATTACTTCCCGATTGAACAAAAAATTCATTCAATAAAATACTAACAATTACAGCTACTAATGCTGGTGGTACTAGCTTTATTTTCTTTAAAAAATCTACTTTATTCCATAATATTAATAGTGCCAAAGAAATTAGTGCAATTACAATCGAACCAATTTGTACATGATTAAAAACATGAAAAATTTCTGAAAAGGTGTTTTGTCCATCGGGTTGAAAAAATGATTCATCACCTTCAAAATCAGGATCATAACCAAAAGCATGTGGAATTTGTTTTAGAATAATGATTACACCAATTCCGGCAAGCATCCCTTCGATAACGTTATTAGGAAAATAATTAGAAATTGTTCCCGCTTTAACAAATCCCAATATTAATTGGATAATTCCTGCTATAAAAACGGCTAATAAAAAAGCGTTAAAGGAACCCAAATCGGTTATTGCTGTTAAAATAATTGCTGTTAAACCAGCCGCCGGACCAGAAACGCTTAAATGAGATTGACTCAAATAACCCACCACAATACCACCTACAACACCCGAAATAATTCCAGAAAATAATGGTGCACCACTTGCTAATGCAATTCCAAGGCACAATGGCAACGCCACCAAAAAAACCACTAAACCTGCAGCAAAATCAGATTTAAGGTTAATAAAAAAGTTATTTTTTTTTGACATACCTATAAATAAATTTTTAAAAAAAGTTAGCTTCAAGCCATTTGAAAGCCTAAAAACAAAAAGTATTAACCTAATTCTGGTGGTGGAGAAAAAATTTCTTCTAAAACTTTGACATGGTATAACAAATTTTCAGAATTGATTTTAGAATTTAATTTAATTTTTAAAACCATGTTTGGATAATCAAATTGTTGTTTCAAATCTGCCTTAATTTCTTTTAAATCTTTATAGATTTCTTCTTCAGCAAAGCTATAAAAAAAAGACACATCAGTATTCTTTTCAATCAACGATACTATTGTAGGCATTGATAAATAAGTGATAAAAAGAATAATTAAAATTCTGGCTACTGACTTCATAAAAACAAAAATATGCTTTTCAGATAGATAAATGAAAAATCTATTGTAAACTTTAACAAATAAATTATTATCCTTTATAGTTATAACATAAATTTATAGTTTTTATATTTGCATCAAATTTTACTATACCATGACTATTACCCAACTTCAATACGTATTAGCAGTAGCTGAATACAAGAATTTTACGCTTGCTGCAGAAAAATGTTTTGTTACCCAACCCACATTGAGTATGCAAATTCAAAAAGTAGAGGACGAACTTGACATTCAAATATTTGATAGAAGCAAAAAGCCAATACAACTTACAGAAATTGGTCAAAAAATTGTTAATCAAGCTAAGAATATAGTCAATGAAGCCAATAGAATTCAAGATATTGTTCATCAGCAAAAGGGATTTATTGGTGGTGAATTTCGTTTGGGAATTATACCAACAATTATGCCTACACTTTTACCCATGTTTTTGAAGAATTTCATTAAAAAATATCCAAAAGTTAAGCTGATTATTGAAGAATTGAATACCGAAGATATTATTTTCAAATTAAATAATGGTCATTTAGATGCTGCTATTGCTGCAACTCCACTAAATGAAGAAAAAATTAAAGAAGTAGTACTTTATTTTGAGCCATTTGTGGCTTACATCTCAGAAAATCATGAGAGTTTTTCTAAGAAGGAAATTGAAATTTC
Source organism: Flavobacterium sp. (assembly GCA_020048955.1). Lineage (GTDB taxonomy): Bacteria > Bacteroidota > Bacteroidia > Flavobacteriales > Flavobacteriaceae > Flavobacterium. The sequence goes on along the minus strand of JAIFLT010000137.1, from coordinate 19,686 downwards.
AGATTTGAATTTAGATGAAATTTTACTCCTACAAGACGGACATTGTTTTAGAGATAGCATATTAAATTTGTGTAAAAACAATACTAATGCTGAACACAATCATTTTCAAATAGAAAGCGGTAGTTTTGAAACCTTAATAAAATTAGCCGATGAAGGCTTAGGAACAACGCTACTTCCCTACTTGCATACCTTAGATTTAAAAGAAAAAGATCAAGCAAAACTTCGCCAATTTAAAGAGCCTAAACCTGCCCGTGAGGTAAGTTTAATTTATCCAAAAAACGAATTAAAAATTCATATTATCGATGCTTTAAGATCTTCAATAAGTGGTGTTGTAAAAGGCGCTATTGCCTTTCAAAACGTTCAAATTGTTAGTCCAAAAGCTACTAAATAATTTAAAAAAACTTTTTATCGATTAAAAACAATTGCTATTTTTTAAATTATTTTTTCTTACTTGATCAATCAAAAAAAGGAACCGTTTAAGTTCCTTTTAGTTTTATTTGTTCATAATCAGTAAACATTGCCTTAACTCTGGCTTTTCTTTAGTGAAATTGAACAACCATTCTGATAACTGTTCCACTTCATAAGGTAAAAGCACTCTGAATGCCTTATCCAATTCTTTGCAAAAAAGCTTAGCATCAAAGCTCACTCTTTCAAGCACCGACTTGGTGTAGTCATAAATTAATCTTGACATAATGATTAGATAAATTGGTTAGACTTGTTAAATGTAGATTTAGTAAGAACGTTTAACAATTTCAAAGTTAACTAATAAAAAAATACAAAATTTAAATAATAAGTTAAATTTTGGTAGCGCGCAACATTTCTCGCTTTCCTGGTGCACCTGGAAGCTTTTCTACTTTAAAACCAGAAGCTAACATAGCATTTTTAATTGAAGAACGGCAAGCATAAGTAACTAAGACACCATTAGACTTTAGCGCATTATACATTTTTTTAAAAATTTCTTCCGACCATAATTCGGGTTGCACTCTAAAACCGAAAGCATCAAAATAAATCAAATCAAAAGCATTTTCATCAATAATATCTTGAAAGAATTGTTTTCTTTTGGTTAATGAAAAATTAGATGCAATAGTATGTTTCTCTTCCCAAGAAATTTGATGTATTCTATTAAAAACTTCTGTTTTATTAGAAACATTCAATTCGGAAACATAATTCATTTGTAACGCTTCTTCCGCTTGAACAGGATAGGCTTCTACCCCAACATAATGAACGGATTGATTGACTTTTTGAGCTTCAAGATAAGTTATAAAAGCATTCAAACCAGTTCCAAAGCCAATCTCTAAAATTGAAACAGACTTTCCTTTAAACAAAGAAAGTCCGCTTTTTATAAAAACATGATAAGCTTCTTGAATTGCACCATGTTTAGAATGATAACTTTCTTCCCAATCGGGTAAGTAAATGGTTGTTGAACCATCGTTTGTGGTAAGGATTTCTCGTTTCAAGATTACTTAATATACAATTTCTTAATTCTCGGAATTGGTCCACCACATTTCCCTTTATGGCAAGTAACACAAGCATCAACTCCTTTATTAAAATTCTCTTTTACATTTTCAGTTTCAGAATATATTAATTTTTGAGCTGCAATGTAGTTATCGGCATTTTCTTTAAAAAAAGCATCGTTATCACTGGGCGTTGTGAATGTTGCTGTATAAATATTATTGAAAAATTGTGGGAATTTCCCAACCGTATCTCCTTTAATAATTCGCAATCTCAATTGTTGATTGTGCGCATACATTTGTTCCATAAGCGAAGCCATTTCAGACATTTCATACATCTCAAATTTCTTTTCTTTAGTTGAATCATTGGCACAAGCTTCCTTTCCTACCGATTTTTTATCTTCTTTATTTTGACAAGAAAAAATGCTTACTGAAAGAAGTAGAAGTAGCAATAACTTTTTCATTATTTTTTAATTAAAACACCATCTGCTAAAAAAGAATATTTTTTTTCTGGTGCCACAATACTATCAATTGCAGCTTGCGATTTTCCTGCATCTTTAGCATACTCTTTCAAATCTTCGATAGAGGTTAATTCTACAAAAGCTTTTCCGTTTACAATTGTTTCACTTCCAGCAGCATTAAAAGGCATAAAAAAACCATAATCTTTAAATTTTACAAAAGCAGTCTCTTCATTTCCCAAATTCAAATTCATCCAGCATCCTTTCTTTTGGCAAACATCAACAATTTTAGAAGCTACTTTTACTTGAAGTGTATCTGTTTCTTTCATTGTTTTATATTTTTCAAGAAGCTCTTCTGATGAAATTGCTTTATCAGCAGTTATTTTATCTCCAAACTCAGCATAAGAAGCAGGTTTTGCCTCTACTTTTACTTCTTCACTTTTTTTGCAACTTATTATGGCTAATAAAACAAACGCTGCAATAACTATTTTTTTCATTTCAATTAAAATTTTAAGTATAGCAAAATTAAGGAGTTTATTGCAATTTTTCATACTTTTTGTTAGATAAAATTCATTAGTTGATAACCTCAATAAATAGTGAATAAATAAATTTTAATGACAACAAATTCAAACTATTTTTTTATTAGTTTAGCAGAAACAAAATAATAGTTAATTATTTTTATAACTAATTAAAAAACAGTTTTTTATAAAAATAATTAAGAAATAAACTCACACTAAATGACTTTAAACAACACTATCGAAATCGATATAGTTAAAGCTTCATCGTCAAAAATTGCTTCGGTAGATTTTGAAAACTTAACCTTCGGAACTATTTTCTCAGACCACATGCTTATTTGTGATTTTAAAGATGGCGCATGGCAAAAACCAATTATCAAACCCTACGAACCTTTTTTAATTGATCCTTCGGCTAAAGTTTTTCATTATGGACAAGCCATTTTTGAAGGAATGAAGGCTTATAAAGATGAAAATGATGATGTTTGGTTATTTCGACCTGATGAAAATTTTAAACGTTTCAACAAATCGGCAAAAAGAATGGCAATGCCCGAAGTTCCTGAAAATATTTTTATGGAAGGATTGAAAACTGTTGTCGATTTAGATAGAGCATGGGTAAAAAAAGGACTTGGAAACACGTTGTATCTTCGTCCGTTTATGATTGCTACCGGACATGGAGTAATTGCACAACCATCTAATGAATATCGTTTTATGATTATTCTTTCACCAGCAAAATCATACTACTCGGGTGAAGTGAAAGTGATTATTGCTGAACATTATAGTCGTGCTGCAAATGGAGGAATTGGAGCTGCAAAAGCTGCAGGTAATTATTCGGCACAGTTTTATCCAACAAAATTAGCTAACGAAAAAGGGTATCAACAAATCATTTGGACTGATGATGCAACACATACCAAACTTGAAGAAGCTGGAACGATGAATGTTTTCATTAGAATAAATGATACTTTATATACAGCTCCAACAAGCGAAAGAATTTTGGATGGTGTAACTAGAAAAAGTTTAATTGAATTAGCACAACGTGATGGATTAGCCGTAGAAGTTCGTTCAGTATTAGTTGAAGAATTAGTAAATGCTGCCAAAGACGGAAGTTTGAAAGAAATTTTTGGTGCAGGAACAGCTGCTGTTGTAAGTCCAATTGTAGCTTTCGCCTACCAAGGAACTGAATATGAATTGCCAAAAATTGAAAATTCATTTGCCTTACAATTAAAAGAAGATTTAACTAAAATTCAATATAAATTGGCTGAAGATACTTTTGGTTGGACTGTGAAGATATAGTGTTCAGTGTTCAAAATTAAAACACCTTTAATAAAGAAAGCGATTTTCAAATGAAAATCGCTTTCTTGTTTTTACTATATTTTAAACCAATTGTGAACCATTTCTTTTTCTAAATGAGAAGCATTTTTATGAACAAACTCATTGCTTTTCCCGTTGTAAACATAATCATTTTCCCATTCTTTATGGTTTTTTGCTAACTCTTTTATGCTATCACATACAAACTTAATCTCTTCTGAAGTTGTTGTTGGATGAATAGACATTCTAATCCATCCTGGTTTTCTAATTAAATCGCCTGAGGTTATCAAACAAACCAAATCACTTGAAGTTTCTTTATCAACATGGAGCAAATAATGACCATAAGTACCTGCACAACTGCAACCACCACGAGTTTGAATTCCGAATCTGTCATTCAATAATTTTACTCCTAAATTATAATGTAAATCGTCAATGTAAAACGAAATTACTCCTAACCTATCTTGATGTTCTTTAGCTAAAATCTTAATATTCTCAATACTTCCTAATTCTTCAAATACATAATCAACAATTTCATGCTCTCTATTCAAAATATTTTGAATACCCATTTTTTCTTTCAATTGAATGGCTAAAGCGGTTTTGATTACTTGAAGAAAACCTGGCGTTCCACCATCTTCTCTATCTTCAATATTATCAATATATTTATGTTCACCCCAAGGATTTGTCCAACTTACAGTTCCGCCACCAGGGCAATCTGGAACACTATTTTTATATAAATTTTTATTAAATACTAAAACACCTGAAGTTCCCGGACCACCAAGAAACTTATGTGGTGAAAAGAAAATAGCGTCTAAATAACTTTCTGAATCTTCTGGATGCATATTAATTTCTACATAAGGTCCAGAACAAGCAAAATCAACAAAACAAACACCATTATTTTGATGCATAATCTTTGCTGCTTCATGATAGGGCGTTTTAATTCCTGTAACATTAGAACAAGAAGTTATTGATGCAATTTTGAAATTCCTGTCTTTATACTTATCTAAAAGGAGTTTTAAATTTTCAATTGAAAATAATCCGTCTTCGTTAGCCGGAATAATTTCAACATCGGCAATAGTTTCCAACCAAGACGTTTGATTAGAATGATGCTCCATGTGAGAAATAAAAACTACAGGTTTCAATTCTTTAGGAATGGAAGTAAATGCTCTGATATTTTCGGGAAGTTTTAAACCCAAAATACGTTGAAACTTATTTACAACGCCAGTCATTCCGGTTCCTGTATTAATTAAAATATCATTATCTGTTGCATTTACATGATGTTTGATGATGTTTTTAGCTTCATGATATGCCATTGTCATTGCTGTACCAGAAATTGTAGTTTCTGTATGGGTATTGGCAACAAATGGTCCAAAATCATTCATCAACTTTTCTTCAATAGGTCGATATAATCTTCCGCTTGCTGTCCAATCCGTATAAATAATTTTCTTTTTTCCAAAAGCAGATTCAAACTCTTGATCAATTCCGATGATATTATCTCGAAACTGTTGAAAATAAAGTTCTAAAGCAGTTGTAGTTTCCGTTGAAATCATTGCGTTTAATTTGTGTTCAAATATACAGCTTTTTGACAATTATTTAGCAAACTAAAAAATGATGAAACTAGTTGTTTTTCAAATTGATATCATTTAAAATCCATTCCATTTCTGGATCTTTATTTTCAATTTTATCTTTCAATGTTGGAATAACTTCTTGGTCTGGGAAAATACCTCTACCAAAAAGAGCTGTTTTAGTAGTAGTTCCTATATCCATTAGACCTATTCTGATATATAGATTTGAATTAGGAAGTTTTAAAACTGGCAATAGTCCAGCAACAGTGGAATTGAAAGCACCTCCAGTTTCCTCTCCAACAAAAGTAATATCCTTGTTTTCTTTCAAAGCTGCCGAAACCAAGCAAGCTGCCGAAAAACTATTTCCATTAATCAAAACATACATTTTACCCGAAAAATAATTGGCTTTATTTTGCTGCTTTTTAGAACCAACCAAGGAATAGGTATAAGTTCCATCCTCATTTTTCTTCGTTCTCAAAGAAGAAAACGCCATATAAATGGATATCCAATTGCCGCAAATGGATATGTAATTTTTGGAATTTTATCAAACATGCCCAATTTCCACAAACTAGTTTTAGAAACAACTTGAGCCGGTTCTAGCATTTGAAAATCTTTATTTGTTAAATAAGAATATAAATCGACCGCATCAGCAACTCGTCCTCCAGGATTATTTCTTAAATCTAAAACAAGTGTTTTTACATTTTTTTTCTTGAGGTTTTCAAAAACTACATCATAAGCTTTTCTATATTTACCTTTTGAGAAATCTTTAATCTTTAACACAGCAATACTACTATCTTTAGTATTAAAAGTTAATTTTTTACTGAAACTTTTAGTCGTTTCGTCATATCCAAAAATTCGTTTATCTCTTTTAGTTTCTCCTTTTTTTGTTTCTCTGTTTTTAATTACTTTTTGAACTGTGTCAGTAGCAATCAAATTGGTTTCTGTTTTCTTAATCTTCTCTTTTTTTTCTTTTTTTAAACGACTTACAACAACTTCTTTCAACGAATCATTTTGTCTAAAAATATAACACAAACTATCATTGATACCTATTTCATTGGTTAAATAATTTGAAAATCGCTTTGAAAACGCTCTATTTAAATAGGTTGTATTGAACCCATCAGAAGTATATGTTTTTCTGTATTTTTTATGAAGTTGTTGTGGTGTAATTTCATTTATACTTATTACTTCAGCACCAGCAACAATAGATTTTTGTTTGGATTTGTTTTTCAATACATACAATTTATCATTCATCCATTCAAAGTCAAATTGAGATAAGGGTCCTGTTCCAGATTTGGCCAATCGTTTTTGTTGCTTTTTACTAATTCTTTTTGTTGGTGGCAACATACTCATGTGTCCCTGCTTAATCGATGCCACAACTGGACTAACAAGGAAGAAAAAATCTTGACTTGAAATGGGTTTGTTTAATACATTTCTAATACTGTCAAATTTTCTATTTAATTCTTCTTTAGAAATGTAGGTGTATAAATTGGGATGGTATTTTTCTAATTTTCGTTGAACTAAATTTACATCTTTTACCAACTTTTTTTCAGAAATTGGTTGTGCTAGTTTTTTATTGTACTCTTCAACAGAAACACAACTAAAAGATAGTATTGCAACTAAAATTCCAACAAACAAACTAAGAAAAAAATTACTAAATGGGCTAAACTTCATAAAATATAATGTCTTTTGATATCCAATTTTCAAATATACATTTATTTATAGTTTTATATGATTTTGACCTATTTTATTAACTAAATTCTGATACTAAATAGCGAATTTATAAGTAAGTTTGTACAACAAATATTCTATTAATGCAATTAAAAATTAATAATCGATTTAGTGCTGAACTTCCTGCCGATAATAATGAAACTTCGGTTACTCGACAAGTTCTAAATGCTTGCTTCTCTTATGTTACTCCAAGAATTCCTTCTAATCCAAAATTAGTTCATGCAACAAAAGAAGTTGCAAAAATGATTGGAATAGCTGAAGAAGAACTATCTTCAACTGATTTTGTAGAATTATTTTCAGGAAAAAAAACACTTTCAAAGTCTCGTCCATATGCTATGGCTTATGCTGGACATCAATTTGGAAATTGGGCTGGACAACTCGGTGATGGTCGCGCAATTGTTTTAGGAGAAATTGAACACAATAATCAAAATTGGATGCTTCAACTTAAAGGTGCTGGAAGTACACCTTACTCTAGAAGAGCTGATGGTTTAGCTGTTTTACGTTCTTCTATTAGAGAACATTTGTGTAGCGAAGCCATGCACTATTTGGGAGTACCAACAACGCGTTCACTTTCTCTAATTTCTACAGGAGATGAAGTTTTGAGAGATATGATGTATGATGGAAATGCTGATTATGAAAAAGGCGCAGTTGTTTGTAGAGTTGCTCCAACATTTATCCGATTTGGAAATTTTGAACTGTTTTCTGCACAAAACGATTTAGAAAATTTAAAAAAATTAGCCGATTTTACTATAAAATATTATTATCCAGAAATTACAACTGATGGTGTTGAAAAATACATTCAGTTCTTTCATAAAGTAGCCAATAAAACACGTGAAATGATTGTTCATTGGCAAAGAGTTGGATTTGTACACGGAGTAATGAATACAGATAATATGTCTATTTTAGGACTAACTATTGATTATGGTCCGTATGGTTGGTTAGAAGATTATAATCCTAATTGGACTCCAAATACCACAGACAGAGAACATAAAAGATATCGTTTTGGAAATCAACCCGATGTTGCTCAATGGAATTTATTTCAATTAGCAAATGCACTTTATCCATTAATTGAAGAAGCATCAGAATTGGAAAAAATACTTAATGACTTCAAAACATTGTATAACGTTGATTATGTAGATATGATGAAATCTAAGCTCGGTCTAGAAAAATTTCATAAAAATGATGAGAAACTAATTTCTGAATTAGAAAATGTGTTACAATTATCAGAAACTGATATAACTATTTTCTTTAGAGAATTGAGCAAAATAAAAAAAGGAATTAATTCAAATGAAGGAATTTTGATTATCACAGATGCTTTTTATTTTCCAAATAAAACAACGTCTATAATTAGAGAAAACTGGAATAATTGGTTTACAAAATATTTAGAACGTATCAATTTTGAAGATAATTCTGATAAAGTTCGTAAAGAAAAAATGGATAAAGTAAACCCAAAATATGTGTTGAGAAATTATATGGCGCAAATGGCTATTGATGCAGCAAATAATGAAGATTATAGTCTAATTAATGAGTTGCACGAATTATTAAAAAACCCATATCAAGAGCAACCCAATTCAGATAAATGGTATGCAAAAAGGCCTAATTGGGCAAGAGAAAAAATAGGATGTTCAATGCTTTCTTGTAGTTCGTAAAAAAAACAAACCCTAAACTATTTCAGGGTTTTGTCTTTAAATTATATTCCAGCAACAGCTTTAATTTCATCAATAATTCTGATAGCTAATGTATCTGCTTTAGCTTGCGTTGGAGCTTCCGTATAAATCCTGATAATTGGTTCTGTATTTGATTTTCGTAAATGTACCCATTCCGTAGCGAAATCAATTTTCACACCATCAATTGTGGACAGTGAGCCTGTCGAACTATCGTTTTTATATTTTTCAGTCATCGCAACTAAAATGGCATCTACATCTATTTGAGGTGTCAATTCAATTTTATTTTTACTCATATAATATTGCGGATAACTTGCTCTCAATTCGGCAACAGTCTTCTCTTGGTTTGCTAAATAGGTCAAGAACAGCGCTACTCCTACCAAACTATCTCTTCCGTAATGTAATTCTGGATAAATGATTCCGCCGTTTCCTTCACCACCAATAATCGCATTGGTTTTTTTCATTAATTCCACCACATTCACTTCTCCAACTGCACTTGCTTGATAACTTCCGTTATGTTTATTAGTAATATCTCTCAAAGCACGAGACGAACTCATATTAGAAACTGTATTTCCCGGTGTTTTACTCAAAACATAATCTGCAATGGCAACTAAGGTGTATTCTTCGCCAAACATTTCGCCATCATTTGATATAAATGCCAATCGGTCAACATCTGGATCGACTACAATTCCAAAATCGGCTTTTTCTTCTACAACCAATTTGCAAATATCACCCAAATGTTCTTTTAAAGGTTCTGGATTGTGTGGAAAATGACCGTTTGGTTCGCAATATAATTTCACTACTTCAACGCCCATTTGTTCCAATAAATTCGGAATAATAATGCCACCTGTAGAATTTACTGCATCAACAACTACTTTATATTTCTTGGTTTTTACCAAATCAGCATCTACCAAAGGTAACTCTAGTACTTCATCAATGTGAATATCCATATAAGAATCGTTGGCGGTGATTGCTCCTAACGAATCAACATCAACAAAATCAAAGGCTTCTGCTTCGGCAATTTCTAAAATTTTGGCACCATCAGCACCATTTAAAAATTCACCTTTTGCATTTAATAATTTAAGTGCGTTCCATTGTTTTGGATTATGAGAAGCAGTTAGAATAATTCCTCCGTCTGCTTTTTCTAAAGGAACTGCCACTTCAACTGTTGGAGTTGTAGAAAGTCCTAAATCGATAACATTTATTCCTAATCCGATTAATGTATTTTGAACTAAATTATGAATCATTGATCCTGAAATTCTGGCATCACGACCAATAACTACGTTTAGCTGCGAATTGCGGGTTGCGGGTTGCGAGTTTTTTAAAAAAGTGCCATAAGCTGCGGCAAATTTCACAGCATCAACTGGAGTTAAATTATCGCCAACTTTTCCACCGATAGTTCCTCGAATTCCTGATATTGATTTAATTAAAGTCATTTATAAAGGTTTTAGGTTATGGGTTTTAGGTTTATAGGTTACCTACTTTTAAATTTAGACAAATATAGCAACTTGAAAGCAATAAAAAAATTTGAATTAATTTAGTACATTTACCTACTTACAAATTACTAAACCCAAAAAAACCTAAAACCTACAACCCACAACCTATTAATGAATTACCTCGCTCACATATATCTTTCTGGAAACAACGATTTGCTTAAAATTGGAAATTTTATGGCTGATAGTGTGCGTGGACATCATTATTTAGATTATCCAGACGAAATTCGAAAAGGTATTCTTTTGCATCGTTATATCGACACTTTTACAGATGCACATCCCATTTACAGAAAAAGTAAACATCGTTTGCACGAAAAATACGGACATTATTCTGGTGTGATTATGGATATCGTATATGACCATTTTTTAGCAAAAAATTGGAATAATTATTCTAAAAAAAAATTAGAAGATTATGCAGATGAATTCTACAAATTACTTCAATACAATTATGATATTTTAACAGAAAAAACTAAAGAAATATTACCTTCTATGATTGCTCAAAATTGGTTGGTTAGCTATGCGTCATTAGTTGGATTGGAAACGATTTTATTTCAAATGGATTATCTAACAAAACATAGAGTTCATATGCAAGAAGCAATTGTTGAAGTTCAAGAGTTTTATATAGAATTTGAAGAAGAATTTACTTTGTTTTTTGAAGAATTACAAAACCACTGCAAAGAAAAATTAGCTGAGCTATGAGAAAAATTATAATACTATCTTTTTTATTTACTTCAATCTATTCCTTTTGTCAAACCGGAGTAATATCATCTAAAGCAATGGTGGTTTCGGCTCGTGAAGAAGCCTCACAAATTGGAGTTGAAATCATGAAAAAAGGTGGTAATGCCTTTGATGCCATGGCTGCAACCGAATTGGCGTTAGCGGTTTCTTATCCGTATGCTGGAAATATTGGCGGTGGAGGATTTATGGTATATCGTTTACAAAATGGAGAAACTGGCGCATTAGATTACCGCGAAAAAGCACCTATTAAAGCCTCAAAAGATATGTACCTGGACGTAAACGGAAATGTAATTCCAAATTTAAGTACCCATGGCGCATTAGCTGTTGGAGTTCCTGGCACCATTGCAGGAATATTTGCTGTACATAAAAAATTCGGAAAACTATCCATACAAGAAATTATAAAACCTGTAATTGCTTTAGCTAAAAAAGGTGTGGTTGTAACCGAAAAACAATTGAAACAAATTAATGATAATAAGCAAGATATAATTAAAGTTAGTGGTAACGAAACTTTATATTCAAAAAATTATAAAGTTGGTGATACAATTAAATACATTGGTTTGGCTGAAACCTTAACCAAAATAATGAAAAACGGAAAAGATGAATTTTACAAAGGAGAAACTGCACAGAAAATAGTAACTTTTATTCAGAGAAACGGCGGAATTATTTCGATGGAAGATTTGGATAAATATGAAGCCAAATGGCGAACGCCAATTTCATTTAAATACAAAAAACTAAAAATCATTTCAATGCCACTACCCTCAAGTGGCGGAATTACTTTAAATCAAATTATGTACATGATTTCAGACTATGATGTTTCAAGTTTGAAACAGAACTCAGAGCAATACATTCAGTTGCTAACCGAAGCAGAACGAAGGGCTTATGCCGATAGAAATTATTTTCTAGGTGATTCAGATTTTGTAAAAATTCCACTAAAAGAGTTGCTTGCAAAGAGCTATTTAAAAAAAAGAATGAAAAGTTTCAATTGGGAAAAAGCAACCAAATCATCAGAGGTGAGTCATGGCGAAATTTCACTTTCCGAAAGTAATGAAACAACCCATTATTCCATTATTGACTCAAATGGAAACGCTATCTCTGTGACAACAACATTAAATGGAGCTTATGGTTCAAAGTTATATTCTAACGAATTGGGATTCTTTTTTAACAATCAAATGGATGATTTTAGCTCAAAACCGGGCGTTCCAAATTCGTACGGATTGGTTGGTGCCGAAGCTAATAGTATTGCGCCACAAAAACGAATGTTGAGTTCAATGACACCAACCATTGTGGAAAAAAAGGGCAAACTTTTTATGGTTTTAGGAACTCCTGGCGGATCAACAATTATAACCTCTGTTTTGCAAACAATTCTAAATGTTTCCGAATTTAAAATGGGAATGCAAGAAGCCGTAAATGCTCCGAGATTTCATCATCAATGGTTGCCAGACGAAGTTCTGTTTGAACCAAATAAATTCTCAAAATCAGTTTTAGAAAATCTAACCAAAAAAGGATATAAAATTAATGAAAAATCAGCGCCAGTGATTGGAAAAGTAGATGCCATTTTGGTTTTACCAAACGGAAAATTAGAAGGTGGTGCAGATGTTCGTGGCGATGATAAAGCAGTTGGATTTTAAACATCAATAATAGCCACAGATTCACTGATAAAAAAAAATATTTTAGAAAATCTGTGAATCTGTGGCTAAAAAAATCAAAGTAGTATTAGAAAATTAAAAAAATGAACTTTATTAATGATTTAGAAAATAATTTACGTAGTAATTCCAATAGGGAAAATGCCATTCCGATGGAGAATTATATGAAAAATAATTTCTCTTTCATAGGAATAAAAACTGAAGAAAGAAGAGCAATTTTTAAAGAGAATTACGAAAAATACAAATCTGAAATAAAAGCAAATTTTAGAACATTTGCTTGGGAATTATTCAATAAAAACGAACGAGAATTTCATCAAGTTGCCATCGATTTATTGGTTAAAGAGTTCAAGAAAAACTATGTTTTAAAAGATATTGAGTTAATTGAAAACTTAATCATTACAAACTCTTGGTGGGATTCGGTTGATGTTGTTGCAAAATATTTATTAGGTGGCTATTTGCAACAATTTCCAAATGAAATTTATGATGTTATTGAACGTTTTTCGAATTCCAATACTATGTGGTTAAATCGAACTGCCATAATTTTTCAGTTGAGTTATAAAGAAAAAACCAATTTCGATTTACTAAAATCAGAATGTGAAAGACATAAAGAATCAAAAGAGTTTTTTATCCAAAAAGCCATTGGCTGGGCATTGCGCGATTATAGTCGTTTTAATCCAATTGGTGTTAAAGAATATGTAAATTCAACCAATTTAAAGCCTTTAAGTCAACGTGAAGCATTGAGAAACATTAAGTAATTACATTTCACCTAAAATCGTAGAAAAAACCACTTTACTTTCTTCTCCAAACTTTTTTGGAGTTTCAAAAAAATATACTTTTTGAATAATTTTAGTCTTAGTAACTATGCCTGATTTAGTTCTTGAAACAGTATATCCGGTTTTCCAACTTTGATATTCAACAGAATCAAATCTGCTTTCATCTGAAACAGAAAATAAAATAGGTTCAGAAATTAAAAGCTTCTGAATAAACTGTTGTAACGTAATTTTATCAAATGAATCCGAAGTAAAATCAATTACTATTGTGTTGGGATTTTGAAACAACAAATTGATGTTTTTTACCACTTCATTTTTCAAATCCTCATGCAATGAAGCATCGGTTAGCATCTGAAAATAAGAAAACAAATCTTCTACTTTAGTTTTAGAATTTTCTTGATAAGCATTTAAAACTTTGGCAGAAAATCTTTTATTTAAAGAGATAGCCGTTACAACTTTCTTTTCTGAAACACTCTCTTTCATTACATCTTGAGCATTACTCAGAAAGCTTCCTAGAAAAATAACGATAAATAACAATTTCTTATTCATTCTATTCCTGTTTAATTCTAATGAACTGAATCTTATCATTAGCATCGTTTTTAATTTCAACAATCTTCATCTTTTTTAACGAAGCCGTTGGTATAATCAACTTTTGTGAAAACTCGCTTTTATTGAAATATTCTGCTCCCAAATCGTCTTTCAACATCACAATTACCTCCAAATTATCTGATAATATTTTATTCAATTGCTCTTTTCTTGTTTGCCAATCTTTAATATCTGATAACATAAAAGCTTTGAGCATCATGGCGTAATCGTTTGGTTTTAAATCAATTTGTTTTGGTGGTTCTGTTGCATTTCCATTTGAATTTATAACTATTGTTTTTGGTTCGTAAAACGGACTTTGAATCACTAATTTTGTTTTCTCCTTTCCATAATTTGAAACTTGAACTTTCCCTTCTTTTATTTCTAATTCTTGATTAACAGAATCTTTTACTTCAAAAACTTTAACTTCTTCAGCATTGACTTTTTTATTAGTGTATTCATTGTTTAACTGAATTGTTTTAGGTTTTGACTCTTCTTTTTTATTTAAAATTGAAAAAATTAAAAAAATCGAAAGAATCAAAAAGATAATGACGACTAACAACCATTTTTTAGATTTTTCAGATACTTTTGATTTTTTAGATTCTGAAATTTTTTCTTCAAACGTAAACTCATCCCAACCTGAAAAACCTACAAATTCCGATAGAATATTGAGCATATCTTTTCGTGGAATCTTGTTGTTAGTTTCGGGTTTTAAATGTGTGTAAATCCATTTTTCACTAATGGTTTGCTTACACTTTTCTTCGACTAAAGCAATTAAATTCTGAATATCCTGCGAACTAAAAGTCTTCCAAGTTCCTTGAAAAAAAGGATGCTGCTCTTGATATTTCAAAAGCACTTTTTGTTTCAATTCCTGAAATTTTTCAAGTTCTGTCATTCTAATAATTCGATTCAAAAGTAAAGCTACAATTCGATATTTATACTGAAAACCAACTGTAAAAGTGCTGTAAATGTAAGTAAAAAACTTTACAGTTAGTTGAAAGTAGTTTTACCAAACCCACTTTGAAAAACGAGAGTATCATTGCATCATTAATTTTAAAAACTTATAAAAAATGAAGACAAATTTAATTACAACAATCGCTCTTACAATTGCATTAAACTTTGCTAATGCACAAGACATGGGAAATGCTCAATACGAAAAAAAAGGAAACGCTGATTATGGAAATGGCGCTTACGGAAATGGTGGCTACACTATTAATAGAGTAAATACGATTCAAACCACTTCAAGCAGTCAAGACGAAATGGTTTTAACTATTAAAGGAATTTATAACGAACGTGCTACTGCTCAAATTGCTACATTTGCCGTGCTTCAATTAGGAAAAACCGCCGAAGAAGCCACCAACTTAATTGACGAAAGAATTGAAAATGTTATGAAAGAATTAGCATTATTTAATAAAGAAATTGTGGTGGAAACCGATATGATTTCGTTTGTACCAACTTATGATTATGCTGTTGATAAAAAGATTTTTAATCCAAAAACGTATAACGAAAAACCATCCGGATTTGAATTGAAAAAGAACATTTTAATCAAATTTAGAAACAATAATGATTTTGATAAAATTCTATCCATTTGTGGTAAAAACGAAATTTACGATATCGCAAAAGTAGATTATGTAACGACCAATTTTGACCAAGTTAGAAGCGCAATGCAAAGAAAAGCTTTGGAAGTTTTTAAAGACCAAATGGCAAATTATTCACTTATAATGAATACCGATTTGAACAAAAAAGAAAAAATACTTCAAGAAGGTTTTAATGTAACCTATCCGATGGAGAGTTATAGAAGTTATCAAGCATATTCGCAAGCTAATGCCAATTTTGATCCAAAAAGCGAAGTCAATGTTATCAAGAAAAACACAACGCAATATTACAACCAAGCTTTGGTAAAAGACCACAATTTTGTCATGAATCCTGATATTACTGAACCAACTATTCAAGCGTTTTATGACATCACAATTCGAATCAAACTTAAAGAAGATCAATTGCCAAAAAACACAATCATCAGAAACAATCGTTACTATATCATCACTGCAGCTGGAGATATTAAATTGTTGAATTTATAATAACTGATATGAAAAAAGCAGTTCTATAATAAAATGATATCATTTGTTTAATTCTATAAATTTGAAAAATCCGATGAAATAAATATCCTTCATCGGATTTTTTATGTAAAATTTTAAAACACTACTTTTGCCTATTGCAGTGAACAAATCAAAATGCCAAACAGAAAGTCAGTAATCATCCAATTATTTTTTAGAAAAATTACTCGCCGATTAGAATCGTTGTTCTTTTTGGCAAAAACAATTTTATCTGAAAGAAATTTTATCTACTTATCTGCGGTTGCGGTTGCTATTTCTTGTGCCTTAGCTGTAATTATTTTGAAATACTTTGCGCACAATGTTTTCATCTTTGCAAATTATGCCAACAATTATCTAAAATTGCCCTTTGCCAACAGTATTTTTCCAATTATAGGTATTTTGCTGACTGTTTTTGTTATCAAAAAATTCCTCGATGGTTCCATAGAAAAAGGTAGTTCTCGAATTCTTTATGCTGTTGCCAAAAAAGGTGGGATTATTCCAAAAAAACAGATGTATGCGCAAATTATAACAAGTTCCTTAACCGTTGGACTTGGTGGTTCTGCTGGATTAGAAAGTCCGATTACAATTACTGGAGCTGCTTTTGGTTCTAACTTTGCTCAAAAATATAAACTTTCTCAAAAAGATAGAATTTTGTTACTTGCCTGTGGCGTTGCTGCTGGAATTGGTGCTGCGTTTAATGCGCCAATCGCTGGTGTTTTATTTGCCATAGAAGTGGTTTTGACCGATGTTGCCATTTCGGCTTTTATACCAATAATGATTTCTGCTGCAACTGGTGCCTTAGTCTCTAAAGTGCTTTTGAGTCAAGATGTTTTGCTGAGTTTTGAACAAGAACAAAATTTTAATTTTCACAATACTCCTTATTACATTTTACTTGGAATTTTAGCCGGATTAGTGTCTGTTTATCATGCTCGAAATTTCAGAAAAGTAGAACATTATTTTAGTCGATTTAGAAACAACACCTACAAGAAAGCATTCTTCGGAGCTTCTATTTTGGCGCTCCTAATTTTCTTTTTTCCAACGCTTTTTGGTGAAGGTTATGAAAGTATGAAAACTCTTTCAACAGCTCATCCAGAACGTTTACTAGAAAATACTTTATTAGAAAATCATAAAAGTAATGAATGGATTCTATTAGGATTTGTTGGTTTAATTGTCTTACTTAAATCCTTCGCAACTGGTTTAACATTAGGTTCTGGCGGAAATGGTGGTAACTTTGCTCCTTCACTATTTGTGGGTTCGTATCTTGGTTTTTTTGTAGCAAAATTTATGGATTTAACCAATATCAATTCACATCTTCCGGTAACCAATTTCACCATTGTTGGAATGGCTGGAATTTTGAGTGGCTTATTTCATGCACCTTTAACCGCAATTTTCTTAATTGGTGAAATCACTGGCGGTTATGATTTGATGGTTCCGCTGATGATTGTTTCTTCAATAAGTTATGCCGTTTCCAAACAAATAGAACCACATTCAATGGATGTTAAAACATTAGCCGATAAAGGAGAAGTTTTTACAAGTGATAAGGATAAAAATATTTTGCAAAGTATTGATTTTCTTAAGTTAGTTGAAACTGATGTGAAAACTATTACTTTAGAGAAATCGCTAGAAAATCTAATCGAACATTTGTCAAATGCAAATCAGCAAATAATTCCTGTAATAGATGAAAAGCATAAACTTTTAGGAATTGTTGATTTTGAAAATATACGTTCTATCGTTTTTAATCCATATCGAATTAAATTCACCGAAATAAAAGAAATCCTTTCACAACCACAAGAAATCATCAACCACGATGATGGAATGGAAACCATTATTGAAAAATTTGAAAACTCAAATCAAACCCAACTTGCAGTTACCAAAAACGGAAAATTCTTTGGATTAATTTCTAAAATTACTATTCTTGAAGCCTATCGTGAGCAATTAAAAGAAATGGTGATTGAGTAACTATTTAAAATCCAAAAATTAAATTCCAAATTCCAAACTTAGAATATTGATTAGATCAATTGCAATTGAATTTTGTAATTGATATTGAATTTTGAAAAATTTTAATATCGGATAGGTTAAAAATTTGTATTATCCGATATTAAGAAATATCTTTGCGTTGTTATGTGGAACATTGATACAAAATATAGAGAAGAATTACAATCAACATTCGACAGATTGTACGATAAAATGGATGTTTTAAAAAGAAGCAGACCATTGCCTACTATTGCTTTGCACAAAATTAAAGAATCACTTTCTATCGAATGGACTTATAATTCTAATAGTATTGAAGGAAATACATTAACACTTCAAGAAACGCAAATGGTTCTTCAAGAAGGAATTACTGTAAAAGGAAAATCACTTAGAGAACATTTTGAAGCAAAAAACCATGAAAAAGCCATCAATTATTTATTTTCTATTGTTGATTATAGCTATGCAATTCGAGCAATCGATATACTTTCCATCCATAGTTTGGTATTAAACATGATTGAAGAAGATTTTGCAGGAAGAATTAGAAATGGTGGTGTGAGAATTTCTGGAGCTAATTTTGTTCCACCAAATGCCAATAAAGTTTCCGATTTGCTCGATGAATTAATTGATTTTGTAAATACCAATCCATTGCAATTAAATGATATTGAATTGGCAACAATCTTTCATCATAAATTTGTTTGGATTCATCCATTCTTTGATGGAAATGGAAGAACAGTTCGTTTAGCAATG
Organism: Flavobacterium sp.; assembly: GCA_020048955.1. Taxonomy (GTDB): domain Bacteria; phylum Bacteroidota; class Bacteroidia; order Flavobacteriales; family Flavobacteriaceae; genus Flavobacterium. Next base: position 966 of record JAIFLT010000137.1, on the reverse strand, counting down.
AACTTACTTTTAATGAGAAAAGGTTTTCCGCCGGCAATTATTTTATCCAATGATAGAAAAAAATATTACGAAGCGTTAAACCAAGCCAACAACGGAAACTATCAAAAATTGATATTACTCATGTGTCAGGCACAAGAACGAACCTTAAATATTTATCTAAGTTCGTTACCCGATAATGATTATGATTTTCAAGAAATTTCCAATATTGTAAGTGAACCTAATTCGCCTTATGGTCAAGAGTACATCAGCTTATTAGCAAGACAAGGAAAAATTGATGCTCATAAAGAAGGCAGAAATTGGTACACTACCAAAAAAGCCATTGAAGATTATATAGAAAATCGTCAAAGGAAAAGAGTTATTTAGTTTTCAGAGGCAGAAATTGGTACACTACCAAAAAAGCCATTGAAGATTATATAGAAAATCGTCAAAGGAAAAGAGTTATTTAGTTTTCAGTCGCAGTTGCAGTTTTCAGTGCTATCTGATTACTGTGACTGCAAACTGAGCCTTTTTATTTCGTCTTTTCTCCAACAAAGTAATCATTAGTGCTTTTAAACAACACGTTAAATGTGGTCAAACTGCCATAACATCTTGTAATGTATTGTTGCAACTCTATTTTTTCGGAATTGTCTAAATTGCTTGCATTTATTTTTTGCTCCATTACACGAAGTCGATCTCTAACCATAATAATTTTATTAAAAAAGGTGTCCATTGGAACTTCCTTAGTTTGGGTTGATGTTCCTGGTTCTAGTATCAATTTTCCACCTTTCCATTTGTCTGCAATGGGAACAATTTGAGTTACATCGCTCCATTTCAGAAGAATGTTCTTCAAAGTTTTCTCCACTTCATAAAAACTTACCGAATCTACTTCGTCTTCAACAGCTTCAATTACTTCAAATTCACTGTCAACATCAATGGTTTCCAATCCGTTTTCGATAAAAGTTACCCAATAATGTTTAGAAGTTACAT
>JAIFLT010000032.1 GCA_020048955.1 Flavobacterium sp. | reverse complement strand
CACGATATAGAAATTGTAATTGACCGATTGCAAGTGGATAATGATGATGACACCAATAAACGCTTGTCTGAAAGTATCAAAACAGCAATGTATCATGGTGAAGATGTTATGATGATTATTGAACATGAAAGTGATGAAGTACGTTTTTTTAGTAGAACTTTGATGTGTCCAACTACTGGGATTTCCTATCAAAATCCGGAACCCAATTTATTTTCGTTCAATTCTCCAAAAGGTGCTTGTGAGCATTGCAATGGTTTGGGAATCGTAAACGAAATCAATAGAAATAAAATCATTCCCAATCCGAAATTATCTATTAACAAAGGTGGCTTTGCTCCGCTTGGAGAATATAAATCGTCTTGGATGTTCAAACAATTAGAAATTATTGGTGAGAAGTATAATTTTAAATTGACTGATGCCATCGAAACCATTTCTGATGATGCTATGGAAATGATTTTGAATGGTGGTAACGAAAAGTTTTCAGTAGTTTCAAAAGCCGCTGGTGTTACCAAAGAATATAAAATTGATTTTGAAGGAATTGCTAAATTTATAAAAAGTCAGCATGATGATAGCAATTCAAGTTCCATAAAACGTTGGGCAAAAGACTTTATGGACGAAATCAATTGTCCTGAATGTAATGGTTCTCGATTGAAAAAAGAATCGCTTTTCTTTAAAATAAACGATAAAAATATTGCCGAATTATCAACAATGGATATTTCTGAATTGACTATTTGGTTTCAAAATTTACCAAAAGAATTATCTGAAAAACAAAAAACAATCGCCACTGAAATCCTTAAAGAAATTAATGATAGATTAAAATTCTTAATGGATGTTGGTTTGAATTATTTATCCTTAAGTCGAAGTTCTAAATCGCTTTCTGGTGGTGAAGCACAACGTATTCGTTTGGCAACGCAAATTGGTTCGCAATTGGTTGGTGTACTTTATATTTTGGACGAACCAAGTATCGGTTTGCACCAACGCGATAACGAACGATTGATTAATTCTTTGAAAAATCTTCGAGATATTGGAAATTCTGTTTTGGTTGTAGAACACGACAAAGACATGATTGAATGTGCCGATTATGTGATAGATATTGGACCAAAAGCTGGAAAATTTGGTGGAAACATCATTAGCAAAGGAACTCCAAAAGAGTTGCTGAAAGAAAATACCATCACAGCGCAATACATGAACGGCAAAATGCAAATTGAAGTTCCTAAAAAACGTCGTGAAGGCAACGGAAAATCAATAAAATTAACTGGTGCCAACGGAAATAATCTTAAAAATGTTACCGTTGAATTTCCGTTAGGTAAACTAATTTGTGTAACCGGAGTTTCTGGTAGTGGAAAATCTACATTGATTAACGAAACGCTCTACCCTATTTTGAACGCTCATATTTTTAATGGTGTCAAAAAACCAATGCCTTACAAGAAAATTGAAGGTTTAGAACATATTGACAAAGTAATCGATATTGATCAAAGTCCGATTGGTAGAACGCCTAGAAGTAATCCTGCCACTTATACCGATGTTTTTTCAGAAATTAGAAGTTTATACACCATGACTCCAGAAGCTATGATTCGCGGTTATAAAGCAGGACGTTTTAGTTTTAATGTGGCTGGCGGAAGATGCGAAACTTGCGAAGGTTCGGGTGTGAGAACAATCGAAATGAGTTTCTTGCCTGATGTTTATGTAGAATGTGAAACTTGCATGGGTAAACGTTTTAACAGAGAAACTTTAGAAATTCGATACAAAGGAAAATCAATTTCTGATGTATTGAACATGACGGTTGATGAAGCGGTAGATTTTTTTGAAATGATTCCGAAAATTCATAGAAAAGTTAAAACCATACAAGATGTTGGATTGGGTTATATCACTCTCGGTCAACAAAGTACAACACTTTCTGGTGGTGAAGCCCAGCGTATAAAATTGGCAACCGAATTATCTAAAAAAGATACAGGAAATACGTTTTACATAATGGACGAACCTACAACAGGTTTACATTTTGAAGACATTAGAGTGTTGATGGATGTTATTCAAAAATTGGTTGACAAAGGAAATTCCGTACTGATAATCGAACATAATTTAGACGTTATAAAACTAGCCGATTACATCATTGACGTTGGTATGGAAGGCGGAAAAGGTGGCGGAGAAATATTGTGTAAAGGAACACCTGAGGAAATAGTGAAGAATAAAAAAAGTTATACAGCGCAGTTTTTGAAAAAAGAGTTATAAATCAGTCTATTATGAAATCGCCATAAACACCAGTTTGCGCAAGCAAACACCTATAAATAAAAAGGCGATACCATATATGACCGCTAACAAATCAAATTTTACATATATGAAAAAAATACTTTTATTAATTATGCTTTTAATCAACTTTTTAGGTTGGTCACAAGAGCAAAAGCCCGAAGAAATTGTTCAAAAACAAGTTGAAGCATACAATAGTGGAAAGATTGAAGATTTTTTAAGCTTTTATTCAGAAGATGTAAAAATATATACTTATCCAAACAAACTAGAAACAGAAGGAAAAAATGCTATGCGAGAAAGCTATGCTTCCTTTTTTAAAAATGCAAAAAAACTACATTGCACCATTACAAAAAGAATTGTAACTAAAAATATTGTCATTGATGAAGAACAAATTCAATACAACGAATCTCAATTTGGAGGTGTAGCTATTTATGAAGTTGAAAATAATAAAATTATTAAAGTTACATTCTTTCAATAGAAGAAACTTTTAAAAAAAGAACTACTTTAGCACGATTGCAAAAAAAATTAAACCATTTAGATTATGTTACACAGCAATTACGAAAACGAAGACGAAAAAATACACGATAAATTAAAACAAAAAACTTGGAACGAGATAAGAACCAACGACTCTTGGGCGATTTTTAAAATCATGTCAGAGTTTGTTAATGGCTATGAAACTATGGCTCGCATTGGTCCTTGTGTATCTATTTTTGGTTCGGCAAGAACAAAACCTGAAGACAACTATTATTTATTGGCTGAACGAATTGCCTACAAAATCAGTAAAGCTGGTTATGGCGTAATTACTGGTGGTGGTCCTGGAATTATGGAAGCAGGAAATAAAGGTGCGCATCGTGGTGAAGGAACTTCGGTGGGTTTAAACATCGAATTACCTTTTGAGCAGCATTTTAATCCATATATTGATAAAGACAAAAATTTAATCTTTGATTATTTCTTTGTTCGCAAAGTGATGTTTGTAAAATACTCTCAAGGTTTCGTAGTAATGCCGGGTGGTTTCGGTACACTTGACGAGTTATTTGAAGCCGTAACTTTAATTCAAACTAAGAAAATTGGTAAATTTCCAATCATTTTAGTTGGAACCGAATTCTGGTCTGGACTTTTAGATTGGATTAAAAATGTGATGATTGACCAGCAGAAAAATGCTAATCCAGAAGATATGAATCTAATAAAAGTTGTTGATACCGAAGATGAAGTAGTTGAAGCGTTAGATAACTTCTACAAAAAATACAATTTAAGTCCGAACTTTTAACTTAAATTCCAATTATAAAATTCCAAATTCCAAATTCCAAAAAACACCTAAATTGGAATTTGGAATTTAGTTTTTGAAAATTTTTATTTTATGTTTTTCAACTCGTTACATTTTGCCATTTTCCTCCCAATCGTTTTTATAATGTATTGGTTTGTTGGGCATAAATCTAAAATCAATCAGAATTATATCTTGATTTTAGCGAGTTACTATTTCTATTCTTGTTGGGATTGGAGGTTTCTCTTTCTTTTGGTTTTTTCAACATTATTAGACTATGTTTCCGCAATGAAAATTGAAAAAAGCAAGACACCATCAGAACGAAAAATGTGGCTTTGGCTTTGCATTTCTATCAATTTAGGATTTCTAGGAATATTCAAATATTATAATTTTTTTGCCACATCATTTGCCGAATTATTGCAAGGTTTTGGATTGACAGCAAGTCCAATTTTATTAAAACTGATTCTTCCTGTTGGAATATCCTTTTATACTTTTCATGGATTATCCTACATTATTGATATCTATTATAAACGAATAAAATCTGAAAAAAACTTTGTAGATTATTCCTTGTTTGTAAGTTACTTTCCGCTTTTAGTTGCTGGACCAATTGAACGTGCTACTCATCTTTTACCACAAATAAAAGTGAGAAGAAAATTCCAATTTGAAAAAGCCAAAGAAGGAATTTATCAAATTATTTGGGGTTTAGTAAAGAAAGTGGTCATTGCCGATTCTTGCGCAATTTATGCCAATGAAATTTTTGATAATTATTCTACCATGAATTCTTTATCCTTAATTTTAGGTGCCATTTATTTTTCATTTCAAATTTATGGTGACTTTTCTGGCTATTCCGATATTGCTTTAGGAACCTCCAAATTATTCGGAATTGACTTATTGAAAAACTTCAATTATCCTTATTTCTCTAGAGATATTGCCGAGTTTTGGCGTCGTTGGCACATTTCTCTTTCGTCTTGGTTTAGAGATTATTTATACATTCCGCTGGGCGGAAGCAAAGGCAATAAATTTTTTCAGGTTAGAAACACATTCATCATCTTTTTAGTAAGTGGTTTTTGGCACGGTGCCAATTGGACTTTTATCGTTTGGGGGTTGATAAACGCTTTGTACTTTCTACCACTTTTATTATTAAATAGAAATCGAAAAAATGTTGATGCATTCTCTTTAGGATTCAATATAGAATCGATTAGAATTCTGTTTAATATTACCACAACATTTGCTATTACAGCTTTGGCATGGATATTTTTTAGATCCAAAACCATAACAGATGCATATAATTATATAATCAGAATGTTTAGCGATTTACATTTTTCTGAACAATATTTCAGAATCGAACGTTATAGTCACAATTTAATAGCATTAATATTAGTTTTTATTATAGTAGAATGGAATAACCGAAATAGAATAGAACCCATTTCTGGCAAGTACAGTTGGTTGAAGTTAGGTTTATGCCTAGCTGCAATTTTGGCTTTAGGTGTTTTTTCAGATTACAAAGAATTCATTTATTTTCAGTTCTAATGAAACAGTTTATACAATTTCTATTTAAAAGTTTGGCAATTTTCATTCTTACAATGATGTTGCTTGATGTGCTGTATACAACTGCCTATATGCAATCAAAATCTAGAAACAAAATCAGCTACCTCATTAACTCAAGAGATAAAAATTATGATGTAGTTTTTCTTGGTTCATCAAGAGTTAACAACCATTTTGTTCCAAAAATATTCAACGACCAAGGGTATAAAACTTTTAATTTTGGAATTACACGCTCAAGATTAGAAGAATCGGCATTGATGCTGAAATTAATGATTGAAAATAATTATAAAATAGAAAATCTTATTCTTCAAGTTGATCTAAATATCAACACCAACGATCATTCAGAAGCCATTCGCTCCTTGTTTATGCCTTATTTTCATACTTCAAAAACCATTAGAAATCACTATAAAAATATTCCAGAATACAATAAATTACTCTATATACCCTTCTACCGATATCTTCATTATGATGCTCGCGTTGGTTTTAGAGAATTTTATCAAACTGCCATTCAAAAACCCACCAATTCTTTAGATAGAGATGGCTTTTATCCATTAATGACCGATAAAAGACCCATGGTAGCTGCTGATTTATCTAAATATTATCCCAAGAGAAACAAAGCTTACGAAGAAATTAAAGCCCTTTGTAAAGCCAATAATATCAACTTGATTGCCATGACCACACCCATGTGCATGGAAACTATCAATAGAGATTATTTCAATCATATCAATAAGGTTTATCCAGAAATTCGTAGATTTGAAAATCTCGTAACAGAGGATAAGTATTTTTCTACCTGCGGTCACCTGAATAAAGGTGGTGCAGAAAAATTTACAAAAGAAATCTTTAACCAATTATTTAAAACCAAATCCAAACCTTGAAAAAAGTAACCTACCTACTCTTTTTATTAAGTTTTTTTCTATCAGCGCAACACCATTCTAAATTTGTTGTCACTGTTGATAGTGAAAAAAAGATGCTTAGCGTCTATCAAGAGTTGACTTATTTCAATCAATCTTCTGATACCATTAAATCCATAATTTTAAATGACTGGAATAATGCTTACTCCAATAGAAATAGCCCATTAGGCAAACGATTTTCAGATGAATTTGTAAGAAGTTTTCATTTAGCTTCCGAGAAAGAACGTGGCGCAACAACCAATCTAACTATAATTGATGAATCAAAGTCAATCCTAACATGGAACAGACCAGAAAATCATCTCGATTTGATAGAAGTTACCTTAAATGACAACATCTATCCCAATCAAAAAAGAACTTTTGTACTCTCCTATTTTTTGAAAATTCCAGACGATAAATTTACACGTTACGGATTTAATTCTCAAAATGGAATGGTGCTTAAAAATTGTTTTCTTACTCCAGCTGTGTATGAAAATAAATCGTTTAAAAAATACAGTAATCTAAATATTGATGATGCTTCAAATGCAATTTCTGACATTGATTTGCAAATAACTGCTTCAAACCATCAAATAGTTAGCGATTTGCCCCTCGATAAAAAAGAGAATAATACGTTTTATTTCTCTGGTAAAAACTACCTCTATTTTAACCTATTTATTGAAAAGGCGACTGGCTTTATGAGTTTTAAAAATACTGATTTAGAAATTGTTACAAATATTGAGGACAAAAAAGTAAGTGATATCAACAAAGCCATTATTGTAGATAAAATAGTAACTTACGTAGAGGCTAATTTAGGAAAGTATCAAAAATCTAAAATCTCTGTTTCACAAGTCGATTATGAAACCAATCCTTTTTATGGATTAAATCAATTGCCTTCTTTTATAAGTCCTTTTCCAGATGAGTTTATTTATGAATTGAAGTTCTTAAAGACTTTCTTGAACAATTATTTAAAATCTACTTTAAGGTTAGATGCAAGAAAAGACAATTGGATTTATGATGCTATTCAAGTTCATTATATGATGAAATACATTGATGAGCACTATGCTGATGCCAAAATGATGGGCTCTGTTGCAAAATTGAAATTGGTAAAAGGATACCGATTAGTTTCTTTAGATTTCAACGAACAATACAGCTATTTTTATATGCTTATGGCGCGAAAAAACCTTGACCAACCTCTAGGCGATCCTAAAAATACCTTAATCAAATTTAACGAAAAAATTGCTTCAAAATATAGAGCTGGATTGAGCTTTAGATATCTATCTGACTATATTGGTGCGGAAAATTTGAAAAAAAGTATTAGCGAATTTGTAGCTTATGCTGAAAAAAAACAAACAGACAGTAACAAATTTGAAAGTATTATCAAAAACAATAGTTCTAAAAATACGGATTGGTTTTTTAATACCATTATCAATTCTAGAAAAATTGTTGATTATAAATTCGATAAGGTTACCAAGACCACTGATAGTGTTTCTTTTACACTAAAAAACAAAACAGATGTAAATGTTCCGATTCCTGTTTATGGTATTAAAAATAAAAAAGTGGTTTTTAAAGAATGGATTGACAATCCGGATGTTGATTCTACCTATACTTTTAAAAGAAACAACGCCGATAAAATTGTAATCAATTACAAAAATATCGTACCCGAATTCAATCAGAGAAACAATTGGAAATCGCTAAAACCATTCCGACTTAGCAATCGTCCCATCAAGTTTAACTTTATGAAAGATCTAGAAGACCCAAATTATAATCAAGTTTTGTATGTTCCAACATTAGAATATAATTACTATGATGGCTTAATTCCAGGTATTAATTTTCATAACAAAACTATTTTAGACAGACCTTTTACATTCGATGTAAATCCTTCTTTTTCTACCAAAACCAAAGATATTTCTGGTAGTTTTTCTTTTGTTGTAAATCAGTTCAATCGTGATGGCAACTTATTCTTGATGCGCTATGGTTTCAGCGGAAGCACTTTCCACTATGCGCCCGATGCCTATTATCAAAAAGTAAATCCTTACGTAATTTTACGATTTAGAGATGATGATTTAAGGAGCAATCAAGGAAGAAGTATTGTAATAAGACAAGTTTACGTAAATAGAGAACCGAGTCAATTTATAAAAAACACTTTTGAAGGCAACTATTCCATATTTAATGCACGTTTTAATAGTAGTAAAATTGAAATCACTAAAGCATTTGCTTATTTTACCGATTTACAACTGGGTTCGCAATTTGGAAAAACAGCTGCAAGTATTACTTTTAGAAGACTTTATGACAATAATAGACAAGTCAATTTACGCCTTTATGGTGGACTTTTCTTATACAATAAATCAGAAAGCAATTACTTCAATTTTGCACTCGATAGACCTACAGATTATTTGTTTGACTATAACTATTTAGGTCGTTCAGAAAGTACCGGTTTGTTCAGTCAGCAGTTTATTGAGGCAGAAGGCGGCTTCAAATCCAAACTCACCAATCCTTTCTCAAATCAATGGATTACAACCCTTAACGGAAGTTTTAATGTGTGGAATTGGGTAGAAATTTATGGTGATTTAGGGTTTCTAAAAAACAAACAACAAGACGCTCGTTTTGTTTATGATAGTGGAATTCGCTTGAACCTCGTTACCGATTTTTTTGAACTCTATTTTCCAGTATATTCTAACAATGGTTGGGAAGTTTCTCAACCAAAATATTCCGAAAAAATACGTTTTATTGTAGCTTTTAGTCCAAAATCTTTGATTGGTTTATTTACGCGAAAATGGTTTTAATTGTTAGTTAATGTTTCTGTTTTTTAAGAAATTATTTTAAAAACAAGTTTTTTCATAAACAATTCACATTCAAACCTTATTATCAAGCATCTTAATTATCAATAATTAAATTATATTTTTTTCAAAGAATTATAATTGTTACTACTTTTTCATTAAATTTGTTTCATTAGAAATTCCTTTTAAGTTATGACCGAAACACAAAATAAAGTCGAAATTACTTTTGAAGATTTTAAAACCGAAGTTTTAAACGATTATAAAATTGCAGCTGTAAGTAGAGAATGTAGTCTATTAGCAAGACGAGAAGTGCTTACAGGAAAAGCCAAGTTTGGCATTTTTGGTGACGGAAAAGAAGTACCACAATTAGCTTTAGCCAAAGCGTTTAAGAATGGTGATTTTCGATCGGGATACTATCGTGACCAAACTTTTATGATGGCAATTGGTGCTTTAACTATTGAACAATTCTTTGCCGGATTGTATGGCCATACCGACATTAATTTTGATCCAATGAGTGCTGGTCGTCAAATGGGTGGACACTTTGCAACACATTCGCTAGATGCCAACGGAAATTGGAACAACCTTACCCAACAAAAAAACTCAAGTGCCGATATTTCTCCAACTGCTGGACAGATGCCTAGATTGCTCGGACTAGCACAAGCATCAAAAATATTTAGAAACGTAAAAGGTTTAGAAGATAAAACCAATTTCTCCATTAATGGAAACGAGGTGGCTTGGGGTACCATTGGTAATGCTTCAACATCAGAAGGTTTATTTTTTGAAACCATAAATGCAGCTGGTGTGCTTCAAGTTCCAATGGTTATGAGCGTTTGGGACGACGAATACGGAATTTCTGTTCATGCAAAACATCAAACAACTAAAGAAAATATATCAGAAATTCTTAAAGGATTTCAACGTGATAAAGATAACAACGGTTATGAAATTCTTACTGTTAAAGGTTGGGATTATCCTGCTTTAATAGCAACTTATGAAAAAGCTGCTGCCATTGCTCGAGAAGAACATGTACCCGTACTTATTCACGTTCAAGAATTGACACAACCTCAAGGACATTCCACTTCGGGTAGTCATGAACGATACAAAAATGCCGAAAGATTGGCTTGGGAAGCTCAGTTTGATTGTTTAGCTCAAATGAACACTTGGATTATAGATAACAATTTGGCTACTAAAGAAGAACTAGAAGAACTTGACATTCTGGCAAAAAAAGAGGTTTTAGAAGGAAAAAAAGCAGCTTGGAATGCCTTTCTATCACCTATAAAAGAAGAGCAAAATGAATTAATTGCTTTGCTAACATCAATTACTGCTACAAGTGCCAATAAAGTGTTTATTGATTCAATACTAGCAGACTTAAAAAGTATCAAAGAACCCATAAGAAAAGATATTATTTCAACCGCACGAAAAGTGTTACGAATGATAGTATCAGAAAATGGTCAACAGCAATTAGCCCTTTGGATTACAAATTATATAGCAAAAATTCAACCCAAATTCAGTTCGCATTTATTCTCGCAATCAGATAAAAATATTTTAACTTCCATCGAAGTCCCTCCAACTTATAATGCTTCGGCAGAAGAAGTTGATGCACGTTTGATTTTGAGAGATAACTTTGATGCCCTTTTTTCAAAATATCCTGAAACCTTAATTTTTGGTGAAGATTCTGGAAACATTGGCGATGTTAATCAAGGTTTGGAAGGAATGCAAGAAAAATATGGAGAACTTCGTGTGGCCGATGTAGGAATTCGTGAGGCAACCATTCTTGGTCAAGGTATTGGTATGGCAATGCGTGGTTTACGTCCTATTGCAGAAATTCAGTACTTAGACTATTTATTGTATGCCATTCAAATTATGAGTGACGATTTAGCAACATTGCAATACAGAACTGCTGGCAGACAAAAAGCACCTTTAATCATTAGAACTCGTGGACACCGCTTAGAAGGCGTTTGGCATTCTGGTTCTCCAATGGGAATGATAATAAATGCTGTGAGAGGCATTCACGTTTTAGTACCTAGAAATATGACTAAAGCTGCAGGATTCTACAATACTTTGTTAGAAAAAGACGAACCTGCTTTGGTAATAGAATGTCTTAACGGTTATCGATTGAAAGAAAAAATGCCAACCAATCTTGGTGAATTCAAAACGTCAATTGGTGTTGTAGAAACTATAAAAGAAGGAAACGATATTACTTTGGTTTCTTATGGATCTACGTTAAGATTGGTAGAACAAGCTGCTAAAGAACTAGAAACTGTTGGTATTAGTGCCGAAATTATTGATATTCAATCGTTATTACCTTTTGATGTTAACCATGATATTGTTAAGAGTGTAGCCAAAACCAACCGTTTATTAGTAATTGATGAAGATGTACCTGGTGGTGCAAGTGCTTATATTTTACAAGAAATTGTAGAAGTTCAAAAAGGCTATCACTATTTAGATAGTGCACCTCAAACACTTGCATCTAAAGCACACCGACCAGCTTATGGAACCGATGGAGACTATTTCTCTAAACCATCTGTTGAAGATATTTTTGAAAAAGTGTATGCTATTATGCACGAAGTTAATCCAAATAAATTTAAAAGCTTGTACTAAACTTTACCAACTATAAACAAAAAAGGTCTTTTCAATGTCGTACCTGTACTTGCCGTTAGTTGCTACTGCGAGCACGAACCAAAAAAAATCTACAATTTTTCTTTGAAAGATGGAATTGTAATACCGATTATGTATTTCTTCGCCAGTTCGCAAGCTCGGGTCAATATAGTCCAATAATCCCGAAGCTTCGGGAGGACTATTTTCATACTATCCCGAATTTTCGGTACAAGTAATCGGCATTATACTATAAACTTTTGGACTATTTTATAAATGTTATTGGTATAATCACCTGATTATTGTCTATAAAAAACAAAATAGCAAGCGCAAACCCAGCAATTGCCCCAAACACTTTATTTGCTGGTCATATTTTTCATTCTCCACTTTATAAAAGCAAAAACATATAGAATTAGTATAAGAATACTACTTAATATTAAAGAGAATATTAATACAACTGGAATATATGTTGTATTCCATTTAAATGCAATTGGATTTCCAAGATAGTATCCTGGATTATTGTAAACACTTAAATCTGAGAATATAAAATAGATAACAGGAATATTAAATAGTAAGTATTGAAAAACTTTTATTCCTTTTCTTAAATAATCTTCAATAACTAAAAATATCAGTCCGA
>JAIFLT010000111.1 GCA_020048955.1 Flavobacterium sp. | reverse complement strand
GGTAACTCCCACAACAGCAACTATAGGTTTAACTCGTGGTAACGGTAACAGAGTTTTAATTGTTGGTCGAGCTGGAGGTGCTGTTAATCAAGACCCAGCAAGTGGAACAAGTTATACAGCAAGTACTGTTTTTGGTTCGGGAACTCAAATTGGCACAGGAAATTTTGTGGTTTATGATGGCGTTGCTTCACCAACGGTTTCTGTTGCTTTAACTAATTTAGTTGGCGCCACTACCTATCACTTTGCCGCCTACGAATATAATACAACCGGAACGTGTTATCATCTTGTTGAACTAACAGGCACTTTTATAACTCCTGCGGCAACTCCTGTTGCGGTTATTGCTGATAATGGAACACAAGTTTCCGTAGCTAATGTATCACAAGGTACAACAGCTCATGTTTTACATAAATTTCAAATCACAGTCAGTGCAGCAACAACTAATTTAACAGGGATTGCTAATTTAGCAATGAATGGAACCTATATAGCTTCTGATATAGTAAATTTTAAAATTAGAATTCAGCAGATAATGTTTTAGATGTTGCAGATGCTACATTAGCAACAGAAGCTTCCTTATCGGCTGGTTCAGGAGAATCAGTTACCTTTTCGCCATTTACTTCTCAAATTATAAACGCAGGAACAACAGGTTATTTTTTTATAACAGCAGATTTTTCTGCAACAGCAACAGTTGGAAATACCATTGGAGTTAATGCTGTTTTACCAACAAATATAGTGTTTACTTCTACTCCTTCAACTAATAAGTCAGGTTCATCTACAACATCGGGACTTCAAACCATTAGACCTATAGCACCAGAAGTTCCAACTAATTTTAACGAAATATGTACTACAAATACTACACAATCTTTATCTTGGTCGCCACCAGCAACTGGGACTTTTGATGGTTATATGTTAGTTGTTAGAGAAGCAGCTACACCTCATGCGGTAACTTCGTTAGTAGCTTCTTCTCAAACATTTAATGCTAATTATTCTTTAGCACCGACTTATGGTTCAACCGCTATTTTGTCTAAAGTTTTATATATTGGTAACGCTACCACTGCTACCATAACAGGTTTAACACAAGGTGAGAATTATACTTTTGCACTTTATGCTTATAAAAATGATGTTGCAACTTCCATTTACTCAACAACAGCTACAACAACAAATCAAACAATAAATATTCCTAATGTTTCAGCAGCGGGTTCAACACCAGCTGATGCTTCCGGAACTGTAACCTGGAGTAACCCAAGTTCAGCTTGTTATGATGAAGTTCTGGTAGTTGTTACTACTACACCGGGTATTACTTTTGCACCTACTGGTAACGGAACTGCATATGTACCTAATACTGTTTACAGTGGTGCAAACAGTATAGTTTTTAAAGGCGCAGGAAATTATGTAGTTGTTACAGGATTAACCAACGGAGTGATCTATTATTTAGAAATTTTTGTTAGAAAAGGCACAGAATGGAGTAGTGGTGTCGAGGTAAGTTTAACCCCAAATTTAGCAACAGTTTTTAAACCTGGAGAATTAGTGTTTGTTGGGTTTGATGGGCTAGTATTCGGTACAGGATCAGGAGATGAATATATGATTGCAACCATGATTGATATACTTCCAGGAACAACGTTTTCAATTGCAAATTCTAGATATGAAGCTGGAGCACCTGCAAACGTGAGAACAGATAAATGGGGTGGCTCAGGAGATAATGCAAGTGTTAATCCAGCTGTTACAAATTTTACCTATAATGGCGCTACAACAATTACAGCTGGTTCTGTACTTGTTTTACGAACAAATTCGACAACTAATTTATTCGATTACGTTGCGGTAATTACAGGAACTACATCAGTAGATAGAACTTCAAATTTTACAATGATGCAACCATTCGGACCAGGCACGGTTCCAAATATTACCAGTGCCTCTGGCGATGGCGAACAAATCTATTTATTACAAGGTAGTTTTGTTTCAGACGGAAGTATTGATGTTAATGAAGCTAATTACGTATTGAATGGAGTGCTTTTACATGGATTTACCATTAAAACAGGATGGGTTCCTTTTACATCAGCGTGTAGCGGTGTTTTAGGAGGTGGAAGTAACAGACAATCTCGTTTACCCAATGCATTAACTTGTTTTAATTTGGAAAGTGCTGTGGCAAATACCATTAGCGGTTATTATATAAATAGTGCTGAACACGGCTCAACGTCAATAAGAAATATAATTAGAGCTATTGCAAATGTTGGAGCCAATTGGGTAATTGGCACTTCAAGATACACTATTGATGCAACAAGTAGTGCTACCAACAGAGCAGGAAAAACCTTTATCATTGGGGCTAGTGAAAATTCTGGTCAATGGGTTGGCGATTTTGATACGAATTGGTTCAATTGTGCCAATTGGGGTAGATTAACCGTTCCTGATGAAACGGTTGATGTGGTAATTGACAATGTTACTTCAATCAACAATACTACTATAGATTTTACGGCTACTTTTTCTAATTTTTATTCAGATATAGCGGTTTGTAATAATTTAACAATTAATGGAAGAAATTTATTCCTTCAAGGAAGTGATAATAATAAGCTAGAAGTATATGGAAATGTTACCATTGCTGCTTCGGGAACTTTAGATATGAATGATGGTGTAACAGAAACACCAGATGGTCAACTATATTTGTATGGAAATTGGAATAATAATGGTACAGAAACCAATTTTGATCAAGGTGAAAGCACCATTCATTTTAAAGGAAGTGTTGCACAAGTAATAAATAATGTAGCACCAAGAGGAACAGAATTATTTTATAATGTAGTTTTAGATAATGACTTTAATACCGCTGTTTCTAATGATTTAATTGCTCAAGGTGATTTAACTATTAACCCAACAAGAACTTTAACTATTGATTCTAATGGTTTTGTATTTGCCTATAAAAAATTAAAGCATAATGGAGATTTGATAATTGCTAACAACGGACAATTCATTCAAGTAGACGAAATAGATAATAATGAAGGCACTTATACCGGAACAAAATTTCAGCTAACAAGAACAGCTCAAGCCAAGAATTTGGATTATGTTTATTGGAGCTCACCAACCGAAAATTTTGCAGTAAGTAACCTCCCTAACAATTATCGATATGAATGGAATACTTTGTATGCCAATACAAATGGAACGCAAGGAAATTGGACTGTAGCATCTGGCACTATGACAAAAGGAAAAGGCTATATTGCTAGAGCTTCTAATGGTTCTGCCACACCAATACCACTTAGTACAATTTTTACAGGAAAACCTCACAACGGCCAATTTGATTTTACAATAAATAGAGGAACTTTTAATGGAGCAAACTACGATGCTGATTTAACGGATCCGAACAACTTACTTACTACAAAATTTGATGATAATTGGAATTTGGTCGGAAATCCATATCCTTCGGCAATAGATGCTGAGGAGTTCTTGGTTCAAAATCAGACGAAAATTGAAGGTGCTCTTTGGGTTTGGAAACATGGATTGAATCCAACTTCTAATATTAGCCCTTTTTATAACAGTTTTCAGTACAATTATTACTCTTCAGATTATATTAAATTTAATGGTTTGGGTTCTACAGAGCCCGATTCTTTTGTAGGAAAAATTGCTTCAGGGCAAGGATTTATGGTTAACATGCTTCACACATCGGCAACACCAAACACCCTAATTTTTACCAATGATATGAGAAGTGATGCTTCAATGATTCAATATGATAATACCGATTTTTTTAGAAGTATTTCAAATAACACTACTACAGTTGCGGAGGAAAAGCACAGAATTTGGTTGGATATAATAAATACTACTTCAGGACAAATGGACAGAACATTGTTAGGATATTCAACAAGTTCAACCCTAGGTGTTGATCATTTTTATGATTGTTTTTTTAGACCAACATCAGAATTAAGTTTATTTTCTATCATTAATGCAGAACCGTTTATTATACAAGGACGACCACTTCCTTTCAATAATTTTGACCTTGTTCCAATGGGAATCAGAATTAGTGATGCAGGAAATCATACTATTGCCATCAATAAGGTAGATGGATTGTTTGAACAAAATCAAGATATTTATTTAGAAGATAAACTTTTAAATATCATTCATGATTTAAGACAAGCGCCTTATAATTTTACTTCATCAGAAGGAACTTTTAATGACCGATTTGTTTTAAGATTTACAACAGCATCCTTGAGTAATCAAAATTTTGAATCTATTGATAATGCAGTTCTTGTATCATCTAAAGATGGACAAATCAATATTAAATCTATCAATGAATCAATAAGCGAAGTAAAAGTTTATGATGTTTTAGGTAGAGAAATTATGAAGAAAACTAATATTGCTTCAAGAGATTTAACATTAAGCAATATTACTGCAAGAAATCAAGCTTTGGTGGTGAAAATAAAATTAGAAAAGGGTCAAGTTATTACTAGAAAAGTAATTCTTTAGTCAGTTTCTTAAAATTAAAAAGTCCCAACTTTTATTAAGATTGGGACTTTTTTATAGTTCAAATTTTGTTATTTACCTTTTACAGAGGCTCCTAGATTTCTTTCAATGCTATGGCTAGGGCGAGACCATTTAGGTTTTTCTCCTAGGGCTTGAAATTGCGAATCTTCAGCTTCAACCGTTTTAGGTTGCATCAATTTAATGAATGGTTTTTGAGCTTGTAAACCAAGAGTTTCAAACATTTTCATGTCTTCATTTACATCAGGATTAGGTGTAGTAAGAAGTTTATCACCAGCAAAAATGGAATTTGCACCGGCGAAGAAACACATCGCTTGACCTTCACGAGACATCTCAGTTCTTCCGGCAGAAAGTCTAACTTGAGTTTCTGGCATTATGATTCTTGTAGTGGCAACCATTCGAATCATTTCCCAAATTTCTACAGGTTTTTCATTTTCCATTGGTGTTCCTTCAACAGCTACAAGTGCATTTATAGGCACCGATTCTGGTTGAGGATTTAAAGTTGATAGCGCCACAAGCATTCCTGCTCTGTCTTCTATTGATTCTCCCATTCCAATAATTCCACCACTACAAACCGTAACATTAGTTTTACGAACATTGTCTATTGTTTGTAATCTATCTTCAAATCCACGAGTTGAAATTACTTCTTTATAATATTCTTCAGAAGTATCTAAGTTGTGATTATAAGCATATAAACCCGCTTCTGCCAATCGTTGCGCTTGATTTTCAGTTAACATTCCAAGAGTACAACACACTTCCATTTCTAGTTTATTTATGGTACGAACCATTTCTAAAACTTGGTCAAATTCTGGCCCGTCTTTTACATTTCTCCAAGCGGCACCCATACAAACTCTTGATGAGCCATTTGATTTAGCTCTCAGTGCTTGCGCTTTTACTTGGCTCACAGACATTAAATCGTTGCCTTCAATATCGGTATGATATCTAGCGGCTTGAGGGCAATAACCACAATCTTCTGGGCAGCCACCTGTTTTAATAGATAATAAGGTAGAAACCTGAACCACATTTGGATCGTGATGTTCTCTGTGTATGGTTGCTGCGTCATACATTAAATCCAGTAAGGGCTTGTTGTATATCGCTATAATTTCTTCTTTAGTCCAATTATGTTTTGTAATGCTCATTGATAAGGATATTTAATGATGTTTCAAAAGTAGTTAATTACTTTGTAACAAACAATGATTTAAAATTGCGTGTTAATATAATGTAGTGCAAAAATTTTATCTTTATTTATTTGATTTTTCAAGTCGTCTAAAGAATCAAATTTTTGTTCGTCTCTTATAAATTCTATCATTTCAATGGATAAGTTTTCGTCATAAATGGTTTTATTAAAGTCTAGAAAAAAGACTTCAATTGTTTGATTTGTGCCATCAACCGTTGGTCTTGTTCCTAGGTTCATTAATCCAAAAACAGTTTCTGTATCGTAAACACTTTTTACAAGATAAACTCCATTTTTAGGTAGTAACTTATAGTCTTCGCTAATTTTAATGTTTGCTGTAGGAAAGCCAATAGTTCGGCCAAGCTGTTTTCCTTTTACTACACTTCCTGAAAAGAAATAGTTATAGCCAAGATAGGCGTTAGCCAAAGTTATGTTTCCTTCTAAAATAGCATTTCTAATTTTGGTAGAACTTACTGCATTGTCATTTATTTCTTGAGCTGAAATTTGCTCTACTTCAAATCCGTATTCTTTTCCATAAATAATTAAGTCATTAATATCGGCAGTTCTATTTCTTCCAAAACGATGATCATATCCAATAATTATTTTTTCAATGTTCAATTGATTAACTAAAATTTCTTTAACAAAATCTTCAGCACTTAATCTAGAAAATTCTTTATCAAAAGGATGAATTACTAAATTATCAATTCCTGTTTTTTCTAAAAGCAGTGTTTTTTCGTCTACTGTATTTAAAAGTTGTAGTACAGAATTATCTTGAAGGACCATTCTTGGATGTGGGAAAAAGGTTAAAACAACACTTTCGCAATTAAGTTCTTTAGCATTAAAAATTATTCTTTCAAGAATTTTTTTATGACCTATGTGTACACCATCAAAGGTACCAATGGTAACAACCGATTTTTTATTATTATATGCTTTAATATTGCTAAAGGTTTTCAAGAAAAACAAATTTTAGCCGCAAAGGTAATTTATTTATATGGATACAAAAAAAATTAGTAAAAAGGTCTTAAATAGGTTATTTTAAATTATTTAAATATCTTTAAATGGATGAAATCGAGTTTTTTAGTTTTTTTATTTAGTAACCTTTTATATATTTACAACCTTATTAACTAATTCAACTTATGAAAAAAACTACACTATTAACCTTGATTACCCTCATGCTTACTGCTATTGGGTTTTCACAATCTAATCGATTTTGGGTTTCACACAATCCTAACGATAGAATAATCAACAAGGACAAAGCGGTAGCTAGACTTGCTTTTCCAAAAGATTTTAAATTATTTGATTTAAATAGTACACTATTAAAACAAGAATTGTTTTCAATTGTTGGGAATGGGGCAACTTCTCGCTCAACTATTATATCTCTGCCAAATGCTGATGGAGGAATTGAAGAATTTGAAGTGTATGAAGCTTCCAATTTTGAACCAGACCTACAAGCTCAGTTTCCTGAGATTAGAGCTTTTTCAGGAAAAGGTATAACGGATAGCTATGCAACATTAAAATTAAGCATATCGCCTCAAGGAATTCAAACTATGGTTTTTAGAGCAGATAAAGCAAGTGAGTTTATTGAGGCCTATTCTCAAGATCATACAATTTATGCTGTTTTTAAATCGCAAAGACAAAAAGGTGCATTGCCATGGACTTGTTCCACAGAAGAGCATAAACTGGTTGATGAGATTAGCAATAGAGTTACAACCAATACAACAGCTTTATCAAGTGCTGGACAGTTAAAAACAATGCGTTTAGCGCAATCTTGTAATGCAGAATACTCCAATTATTTTGGAGCAACAAGTGCTGGGCAAGTAGGTTTGGTTCTTGCCGCTTTTAATGCAACATTAACGCGTTGTAATGGTGTTTACGAAAAAGATTTAGCACTTCATCTTAATTTAGTTGCTAGTTCAACAAACGTAATTTATTATAATGCTGCAACCGATCCGTATACAACTATGGGAAATTGGAATACTCAGTTGCAACAAGCTCTTAATACAACGTTAACAGGTACAGGTACGTCGTTGGCAACAAATAATGCAGCTTATGATATAGGTCACATGTTTGGCGCAAGTGGTGGTGGTGGAAACGCTGGTTGTATTGGTTGTGTTTGCGTGAATGGTGTTGCCGCTGGTACAGGTGGTACAAAAGGAAGAGGTATTACTTCTCCAGCAGACGGAATTCCACAAGGAGATAATTTTGATATTGATTATGTAGTTCATGAAATTGGACACCAATTAGGAGGTAATCATACTTTCTCCAATTCAAATGAAGGTGCTGGTGTTAATAAAGAAGTTGGTTCTGGTGTAACAATTATGGGGTATGCTGGAATTACAGGTCAAGACGTTGCTGATCATTCGATTGATATTTATCATCAAACTACTATTGAGCAAATACAAAATAATTTGGCTACTAAGTTGTGTCCAATTACAACGTCTTTGTCGGGAACAAATGCAACTCCTGTAGTGGCTCCAGTTGCAAATTACATTATTCCAAGAAGTACTCCTTTTGTACTTACTGGTTCAGCTACTGATGCAAATGCAGCAGACGCTTTAACTTATTGCTGGGAACAAAATGACGACGGAGCCTCCTCAACAGGTGCAAACAGTGTAGCAAGCATTACAAAAACTATAGGTCCAAATTTTATTTCATACCTACCAACCGCAACACCTGTAAGATATTTCCCTAATTTATCATCTATTATAGCTAATTCTGCTACAACAGCAACGGTAACTGGCGATCCTGGAGTTTTAATTGAAGCATTAAGTTCAGTTTCTAGAACATTAAATTTCAGATTGACTGTAAGAGATAATGCTCCATACAGTTCAACAGCTCCAATAAAAGTGGGTCAAACAGCTTATACAGACATGGTAGTTACTGTTAATGCTGCTGCTGGTCCGTTTGAAGTAAATGCACCAAATACTTCGGTTTCATGGGTAGCCGGTACCAATCAGACCGTTACATGGAATGTGGCAGGAACAACAGGAAATGGTGTTAATTCTCCTTTTGTTGATGTCTATTTATCAACAGATGGCGGTTTGACTTATCCAATTCAATTGGCTAATAAAGTTCCAAATAATGGAAGTACTATTGTAACCGTTCCAAATAATGTTGGAACATCAAATAGAATAATGGTAAAAGGATTTCAGCATATATTCTTTGACATTTCTAATACTAACTTTACAATTACAACAGCACCTAGTACTTTTGCTGTAACGCAAGCAAGTTCTCAAAGTACTTTAGTATGTTCTGTA
Source organism: Flavobacterium sp. (assembly GCA_020048955.1). Classification (GTDB taxonomy): domain Bacteria; phylum Bacteroidota; class Bacteroidia; order Flavobacteriales; family Flavobacteriaceae; genus Flavobacterium. The sequence goes on along the minus strand of JAIFLT010000111.1, from coordinate 3,092 downwards.
GCTTCAACAACTTACACTTTTGATTACGTGGCATTAGCTGGTTTTACAGGAACAACAACATTTAGTGCAACAGGAAATCCAGCTGGAACCAATGTAACTTTTAGCCCAGCATCTTTAAGTTCTTCAAATGGTTCTGTTGTGATGACCATTGATAATCTTCTTAGTGCACCAGCTGGAGTTTACAATATAAATGTTAATGCAACATCTGGTTCAGTAGTGAAAACCGTTCCTTTTCACTTATATTTAGGTTTGCCAGATGTTACACTAACCTCTCCAACAAATAATGCAGTTGCACAAAATACATCGCTTGCATTAACTTGGTCGGTAAACCCAAGTGCGTCTTCATACAATGTTCAAGTAGCAACAGATGCTGGATTTAATACAATTATAAGCTCTGGAAATGTTACCACTAATGTTTATAACTTAAACGGTTTGACAGAAGGGGTTGCTTACTTTTGGAGAGTTGCTCCAGTGAGCGCTTCATGTACTGGTAATTTCAGTTCAGGATACAAGTTTATTACCGGTATTATTACATGTTTAACAGCTACTTCTACAGATGTTCCAATAATAATTCCAACTACAGCAAATGCAACAGTAAATTCAACATTAAATGTTACATCAACAAATGCGGTTTCAGACGCTAATGTAACAATTGATATTAGCCATACATGGGTAAACGACATGACAATTACTTTAATAAGCCCAAGCGGAACACAAGTTCAATTAGTTGCTCAACCATGTACAAGTGCAGCATTAGCTGATATTACAGCTACTTTTGATGATGCAGGTGTTCCAATAGTTTGCGGAAACAACCCAGCAATTTCTGGAGTAGTTATTCCAGCTCAAGCGCTTGCTGCTTTTAATGGCGAACCTATGAATGGAACATGGACTTTAAGAGTTTTAGATTCATTTAACCTAGATGGAGGTTCAATTAATTCGTGGAGTTTAAATCTATGTAATATAGCTCCTGCTCTTTCGGTTAATCAAAACATCTTTGAAAATTTTGCCTTATATCCAAACCCAAATAATGGAAACTTTATAGTTCAATTCAATTCTTCATCTGACAATTCTATTTTAATTGGAGTTCACGATATTAGAGGAAGAGAAGTGTTCTCTAAATCTTATATAAATAATGGATTTTTCAATGAAAAATTACAATTAGACAATCTTCAATCTGGAGTTTATCTAATTAATATTCAAGATGGTGATAAGAAAATTACCAAAAAAATAGTGATTGAATAACGATAATCAAAAATAATTTTTAAAGGGAAGTAATTACTTCCCTTTTTTATTTACTTTTGAAATCTTAAAAAATTTTAAAAATGAAAAAGATTATTCTTATTGTATTAGCAATTAGTTCGTTAAATGTTTTTTCGCAACGAACCTGTGCTACTATAGAAAAAATAAATGAGCTAAAGGCAAACAATCCTTCTTTTGCTATTCATCATCAAGAGACTATGGATTATTTGCAAAATCCAAATACAGCTCAAGCCAATAGAAGTCCTAATGTTGTTGTAACTATACCTGTAGTATTTCATGTTTTGTATAAAACATCTATTCAGAATATTAGTGATGCTCAAATCAATTCACAATTAACAATATTGAATAATGATTTTAGAAAATTAAATTCCGATTTTTCTACCGTAGTTCCAGCGGCTTTTCAAGGTCTTGGTGCCGATGTTGAAATAGTATTTTGTAAAGCAACAAGAACACCCGCAGGAGTTGCCTCTACCGGTATTGAAAGAAAATCGGTTCCCTCTACTTTTGTTTTTGAAAACAGTTATTATACTACAGCTGGTTTGTCAGCATGGGATCCAACAAAATATTTAAACGTTTGGATAGGAAGGTTTACAAACAATCAGTTGTTAGGGTTTGCCTATCTTCCATCAGCTGCAGGTTTAGCCTATGATGGTTTGTGTATTGGAGATCAGTTTTTTGGAAATACAGGAACAGCTACAGCTCCTTTTAATAAGGGAAGAACTGCTACTCATGAGATTGGACATTATTTTGGATTGTTGCATCCTTGGGGAGATGATGGTAGTGCTTGTGGAACAACAGAAAATAGCGATGGCGTTTCAGATACACCTGCAACAAGTAATCCGTATTCTGGATGCCCTACTTTTCCTAATAATACCAATGCTTGTACTTCAACAACCAATGGGTCTATGTTTATGAATTATATGGATTATGTTAATGATGCTTGTATGGCATTTTTTACTGCTGGTCAAAAAACAATAATGCGAAACACATTAAACGGACCAAGAGCAAGTTTATTAACATCTAATGGTTGTGCCTCACTTGGACTTGATGAAGTTGGAGCAATTGAAGCTATTGCGGTTTATCCTAATCCAGTTTCTCAATATTTTATTATTACCTCTCCTCATACCTCTGTTGATTTTGTTGAGGTTTATAATGTAAACGGTCAGTTGGTAAAATCACAAAAATTGGAAGAAGTTAATAATAAAGTATATATCGAAGATTTGGAATCTGGAGTTTATTATTTAAGAATATACAATGGTGAAAACTTTTTGAAATCAGATAAGATAATTAAAAAGTAATCGGCATTATACCATAAACTTTTGGACTATTTTATAAATATTATTGGTGTAATTTTTTGATAGCGTTTTTTACATCAAAAGGCAATAAATTAGTTAAGGTTGCTTTTTTTGATTCTAAATTAAGGAATTATCTGATGTTGAGGCTTTATACCAAAACGGTACTTTAATCAATGCACCAGGAACGGTAAGTATAAATGGATATACTAGTTATCCAAGTGCTTTTATTGTAATCACTGCCGATGGAGTTTATAGCAAACATTATTATGCAGGTTCACAGCGTATTGTAAGCCGTCTTGGTGATGACGATGCCAGTATATTTGATGTTACTCAAACAACTCCAAGAGCTAGTGGTAAAGAAAATGATTTTGATGCCAAAAAACTACAACAAGCTCAAAAGACAGACTTACAAAGCTATGCAGACAAACTCAAAAGAGGAACTATAGTTTACAAAGAGTATAAACCTATTTCATTAGCAGAGCAAGAAAAAGCGTTAGCTGATGAAAATGAAGACAAAATTGAGGCAAGAGCACCAAC
>JAIFLT010000189.1:11990-13705 GCA_020048955.1 Flavobacterium sp. | reverse complement strand
GAGTTACAAAAGTTTCTTTAATTGTTCTTGGCGAAACCCAACGCAATAAATTTTGCATGGAACCTGCTTTGTCATTGGTGCCTGAAGCTCTTGCGCCACCAAAAGGTTGCATTCCAACAACAGCTCCGGTTGGCTTGTCGTTGATGTAGAAATTTCCTGCAGCGTTTTCTAACGCTTTTGCGGCTTCAATTGTTGCATATCGGTCTTGACTAAAGATGGCTCCAGTTAAGGCATATTCTGAAGTTGCATCTACTAATTTTAAAGTTTCGTCCCATTTTGCATCTTCATATACATAAATAGTGATTACTGGACCAAAAAGTTCGGTTTCCATTGTGGTATATTTTGGATTTGTGGTAACGATAACGGTTGGTTCAATGAAATATCCTTTTGATTTGTCATAATTTCCACCAAGGATAATTTCGGCATCAGCATCTTTTTTAGCTTGGTCGATATAATGTGCTAATTTATCGAACGAACCTTCGTGAATTACGGCTGTAATGAAATTTGAAAAATCTTCTGGGCTTCCCATTTTCATTGAATTTACATCAATAATTAATTGCTCTTTTACGGCTTGCCACAAACTTTGAGGAATATAAGCTCTTGAAGCAGCCGAACATTTTTGACCTTGAAATTCAAAAGCACCACGCGTAATTCCGGTTACTACTTGTTTTACATTTGCTGATGGATGAGCTACGACAAAATCTTTTCCTCCAGTTTCTCCAACTATTCTAGGATAGGTTTTGTAAGTATGAATTTGTGTTCCAATTTTTTTCCAAATTTCTTTGAAAACAAAAGTAGAACCAGTATAGTGAACTCCAGCAAAATCTGGTGAAGCCAAAACAGTATCTGTAATCATCACCGGATCACCAAAAACAACATTGATAACACCATCGGGAACGCCAGCTTCTTTAAAAACGTCTATAATAATTTTTGCAGAAAAAACTTGGCTATCACTTGGTTTCCAAACCACTGTATTTCCCATTAAAGCAGCACTTGCTGGTAAATTTGCTGCAATTGCAGTAAAGTTAAATGGCGTAATTGCATAAACAAAACCTTCAAGCGGACGGTATTCTACTTTGTTCCAAACATCGGAAACCGATTTTGGTTGATCGTTATAAATTTGCGTCATGAATTCTACGTTATAGCGTAAAAAGTCAATCAATTCACAAGAGGCATCAATTTCTGCTTGAAAAATGGTTTTTGATTGAGCAATCATTGTGGCAGCATTGATTCTTGCACGATAAGGTCCGGCTATTAATTCAGCAGCTTTTAAAAAGATGGCTGCTCTGTGTTCCCAAGGCATTTGCGACCATTTCTTTCTAGCTTCTAATGCTGAAGCGATAGCTCTTTCTACATGAGATTTTTCAGCCAAATGATAGGTTCCCACGATATGTTGATGGTCATGAGGCGCAGACATGGTTCTGGTGTTTCCAGTTTTTATTTGTTCAGAACCAATATACATTGGCACATCGATTGTTTGGTTCCACATTTTCTTGTAGGCAGCTAAAACAGCTGTTTTTTCAGGAGAATTGGGAGCATAAGATTTTACAGGTTCATTAACCGCTTTTGGTACGTGAAAGAATCCTTTAGGCATATTTTATATTTTGAAAATTAAACAATTTGAAAATTAAACAATTTGAAAATTAGACAATTCAGATAATGCGAATTATTTAATTTGTAACAAAAGTACAAAGGAAAATTTGAATTTTTGATAA
>JAIFLT010000189.1:0-11981 GCA_020048955.1 Flavobacterium sp. | reverse complement strand
AAATTAAACAATTTGAAAATTAGACAATTCAGATAATGCGAATTATTTAATTTGTAACAAAAGTACAAAGGAAAATTTGAATTTTTGATAACAAATGATACGAAACTTTTAGAAAGAAATTTCGAATATTTTTTAACTAATAGAAGGGAATTAATTTAAAGCATATGGAGCGCTCAAACGAAATGTTGGCACAATTACCCTAAAATTTTTGGTTGTAGTGAAGTTAATCATATTAAAAAAACCACGCATAGCTCCATGAGGAGAAGAAAGCAAACAACCTGAACTGTAGATATGCGATTCACCAGGTTTTAGCACTGGTTTTTTTCCTATAACACCTTCGCCATCTACAATTTCAATATCGTTTAATGAGTCAAAAATTTCCCAATGACGAGAGGTTAATTGAACAGAATCTTTACTGTGATTTTCGATTGTAATCTCATAAGAAAAGGCAAAATGAATCTTGTAGTTTTTGAAGTAAGTACCTTCAAAACTAGTTACGACCGATATTTTTATGCCTCTTGTAATTTGAGAAACCATAATGAAACTTTTTGTAAAGTTACAAAAATAATAAAAAAACCAATGTAATTTTAATGTTAAAGATTTTTTAATTGATTATATCTATTGAAGTTGCAACTCCTTTTCCAATTACTCTATCATACCTTTGATTGTTTTCACGATAATAGATTATGGCAAAATAATTGTTCTCTGTTTGATAGAAATTACCATCAATAGCACTTCCTTCATCAATTTTTCCGCTTTTGTCTGCTATAGTATAATTGAAATTGGTAAAACCTTGTTTGATCATCAAAGCCTTTTCGTAAATACCTTTTTTTTCGTTATATTCCATTTTGTTTTCATCAGTAAGGTCATAATTATTAAACATTCCTGTGATATAGAGGTCTTTATTTTGATATAAAGGCGCAAACAAAGAGAAATAAATCCATGCATAATCGGCTTCTATTTCATCATTTTCTGCACTAATATTTTTAATGCTATAATTACCATTAATGTCGGGCCAATAGGTATAAGGGGTATTAGCTCTGGCAATGCTGGTATATAAAAAGCAATTGTATAAACCGCCTTCGGTATCAATTCTTGCAATACTATTGTTAGCTCCTCTGATGTTTTTATTTTCAAAAAATAGGTATTCGTTGCCTGCCCAAAATTGTGTTTCGGAATCATATTTGTAAATCAAATCATTGCCTATGGTGTACATAGGTTTTACATTACTGATAGCGTTGTTGAATTTTCCGTTTTGCATTAAAAGCACTTTTACATTACTAAGCGGACTTTGAAACGTAATTGAAGTAGATTTTACTGCAAAATCAATATTGTGCTTGTATTCAACATCTTTAACATTTCTAGCTCTTTTAACTTGCATTGGTACAGAAACTAGTGGTTCATATATAATAAATTTTCTCGAGAAAACTACTTCTTGGTCTTCGTTAAGAATACTGATGATATAATTGCCACTAACTTTTAATTGTGTTAGTTTATTTGGAAATGATATTCTATAATGAGAATAAATTTGCAATGCATTTAAAGAATTGGTATAATCCTGAATGCGTTGATTGTCAAAACCTGTAAGATATTCATTGATAGACAATTGAGATTGCTTCCAGTCATAATCACAATGTGTTATCTTGTAGTAATAATTGTCTTCTGTTCCATGTAAATCATCAAACTGCAATTGAAAAGAATCACCTAATTGAAACAATGGAATAGCATTCTGTCCGTTTTGAACAAACGATATTGTTTTGATGTGATAGGGAGGATTTATCTCTTTTTCTTGTGAAAAGGAAATAGAATTAGAAAATAATAATAGCGCTATAGATAAATATTTTTTCAACATAATTATTTTATTTACAAACGTAAAGATACAAAATATTATTATCTACAATTGTGCCAATAAATTATTTAAAACAAACAGGAATAATTTCTCCTTTTGCTAAACAATATTTTTCAACTAATTCTGGCGCAAGCTTTGAAGTATAATCTTCTTCAATTACCTTGAAGCCAATGCTTCTTAATTTGTTAAAATAATCTCTTCCGTAAACACGAACGTGATCGTATTGCCCGAAGATTTTGGCTCTTTCTTTTTGGTCAACAATAGAATCGTCTGAAAATGTAGTTGCTCTTGATAAATCTTGTGGAATTTGGAATATTCCCATTCCGCCGGGTTTTAAAACTCTGTATAATTCTTGCATCGCTTTAGTATCTTCGGGAATATGTTCTAAAACGTGGTTGCAGAAAATGATGTCGTATTGATTATCTTCAAAGGGTAAGTTGCAAATATCTGCTTTTACATCGGCCAAAGGCGAAAGTAAATCGGTTGTGGTGTAATCAATGTTAGTTTGCTTCTTGAAACGTTTGTAAAACTCTTGTTCAGGAGCAAAATGTAGTACTTTTAATACTGAACTTGTTTCAGTATCTCGTAATTTAATACTTTTAGGTTGTTTATTAGAAGAATCTGAATCAAGTTCAGATTGAAAAAAATCGGTTTCATTTTGTAAATATAACCACAATAATCGATGTCTTTCTAATGACAAAGTACTCGGAGAAAGTACGTTATTTCGTTGGTTTCCATATCCATAAGGCAAAAACATTCTAAAGCTTTTCCCATCAATAGGATCAGTAAAACGATTTCCTTTTAATAGAAAAGCCAAAACAGGACGCACCACAATACTCAATCTTATTAAAATTGGTCTTGGGATTGTATTTAATATAAATTTGAATATTTTTTTCATTTTTTATTTTTTCAAACGAAATTAATTTTTTTACACGAATTTGCACGAATTGATTTTCAATTAACAATTTCACGAACTATTAAATTCGTTAAATTTTTACAAATACTTTCAAATATTTCAGAATTACTAGTTTGTGCAAATTCGTGAAATTCGTGTAAAATTATAACGTATAATGATTTCTATACTCCTTTTCTTCATCGCTCACAATTCCCAAAGCATCATAAATGTATTTAAAAGTCGATAAGATTTCTGGCTTTCCATCAATTAAAGCTACATTATGTTCAAAATGGGCACTTGGTTTTCCGTCGGCGGTTAAAATGGTCCAACCATCTTTGAGTTGTTTTATGTTTTTTGTTCCCATATTAATCATGGGTTCAATGGCAACAACCATACCTTCAACAAATAGTTTTCCGCGACCACGTTTTCCGTAATTTGGCATTTCTGGATCTTCGTGCATTTTTCTTCCTAATCCGTGACCAACAAGTTCGCGAACCACACCATATCCATGACCTTCACAATATTTCTGGATGGCATTTCCTACGTCTTCAACTCTATTTCCAGCACGAAATTCTTTTATTCCAACATACAAGCTTTCTTTAGTTACTTTAAGTAGTTTTTTTACCTCTGGAGCCACTTCTCCAATTTCAAAACTATAAGCGTGGTCACCATAAAATTCATTTAATAAAACCCCACAATCTACAGAAATTACATCGCCTTCTTCTAAAGGTTTTGTGTTAGGAATTCCGTGAACTACTTGTGCATTAGGACTCATACACAACGAATTTGGAAAACCATAAAGACCTAAAAATCCGGGAACACCACTATTGTCTCTTATAAATTCTTCGGCTAATTGGTCTAATTGTAAGGTAGTTACACCAGGTTGAATCACTTTTGCAATTTCGCCTAATGTTTTAGAAACCAATAAGGCACTTTGGCGCATTAACTCAATTTCTTCTCTTGTTTTTGGGATAATCATTTTTCTTAATTTCAAACCGCAAAAATACAATATTCTTACGATAAAAAATAGCTATATTTACAATATGAGTTTTATCATATTTTTTAAAAAATTCCGATTTTAACTTTGCATAAAATTTATTAGGTATGAGTAAATATGTTACCGCAGCAGAAGCTGTAAAAGTTGTAAAATCTGGCGATAGAGTCTATCTTCAAGCTGCTGCCGCAGCGCCAACTATATTAGCCAACGCATTAACCGAAAGAGCTTCAGAATTGAGAGATGTTGAAATCTGTCACCTTCATGTAGAAGGAGAAGCGCGTTATGCTAATCCTGAATTAGCAGAAAGTTTTCATGTAAATTCCTTTTTTATTGGAGCCAATGTTCGCCACACTTTAAAAGCAGGAAATGGTTCTTACACCCCAGTTTTTTTGAGTGAATTGCCTCATTTATTTCGAAAAAATGTATTGCCATTAGACGTAGCTTTTATTCATGTTTCGCCACCAGATAGACATGGTTATTGTTCCTTAGGTGTTTCTGTAGAAGCAACTGTAGCCGCTATAGAAAATGCCAAAATTGTAATTGCACAAGTAAATCCGCAAATGCCTAGAACTTTTGGTGACGGAATTCTTCATGTTTCTGAAATTGATTATTTGGTTGAGGTTGATGTGCCAATTTATGGTCATGATCCGGTTCCGTTTACTCTTGAAGAAGAAAAAATTGGGTCTTATGTAGCTTCATTAATTGAGGATAAAAGTACGCTTCAAATGGGAATTGGTTCTATCCCTAATGCGGCTTTGAGCAAATTGACAAACCACAAAGATTTAGGTTTGCATACCGAAATGTTTTCTGATGGTGTTATTGATTTGATTGAAAATGACGTAATAAACTGTAATTATAAAGGAACATTGCGCGGTAGAGTTTTAGCAACTTTTTTAATGGGTTCTAGACGATTGTATGATTTTGTAAATGATAATCCTTTTATTGAAATGAAGGAATCTTCCATGGTAAACGATACGGCGCGAATTAGAAAAAACCCAAAAATGGTTTCTATAAATTCTGCTATTGAAGTTGACGTAACGGGTCAAGTTTGTGCCGACTCAATTGGTGCCAAAATGTTTTCTGGAGTTGGCGGACAAATGGATTTTATTCGTGGCGCCACTTTGAGCCAAGGCGGAAAAGCAATTATTGCATTGCCATCAATTACTAAAAAAGGAGAAAGTAGAATTGTTTCTTATTTAAAACAAGGTGCTGGAGTTGTAACAACACGATCACATGTTCATTATATCATTACCGAAAACGGAATTGCCGATTTATATGGTAAAACACTTCGTCAAAGAGTGGGCGAAATGGTTCGAATTGCGCATCCAAATCATCAAGAAAGCATTGATAGACAGTATTATGAAATGTTAAATACTATGTAGTAGGATTTATGCTGATATATATCAGAAGCGAATCGCTAGGGAATTCTTGGATTTCCTATTCCTGTTGTGCATTACAATCTTTTATTTTTGTTACCTTCGAGACTATTTCGATAAACTCAACACAATGCTTCAGGCAACAAAAATAAAAGATTGCCACTAACCAACTGCTTGCCAGCAGGTAGGAGCCAAATAGGTTATGTGTTTTGTATAGTTATCAATCTGGATTGGCCATAATCTTAAACAATTCGGCATTGGAAATTAAATAACGATTTTCTAAACTCAATTCTGACAATTGAGAGCTTACTAAGTTGTTTTCTCTGGAGTTGATAAGGAAAATCGAACTTTCTCCAAACGAAAACAGGCGTTCTTCTGAGCTTAACATGGTGCTGTAATCTTTTACTAAATCGGCAATTAATTTTTGTTGTCTTTCTAGTGAGTTGATTTCGGTTTGTTGGGCATTGATTTTGTTTTTGAGTTGCACACGTTCTAAATCTAGTGCATATTGGGTGTCTTGAATTTTGAATTTTGCCAATTGCAATCCGCCGCGTTCTTTTCTTAAAAAAATAGGAAAACTAAAATTGACTCCAACTTTGTAGTTGTTAAAATTGGTATCATTCCAATAGTTGGGTTCGGACAAATAGTGATAGCCCACATCTATTTTGGGTAGCAAACTATTGGCTTTTAGTTTGCGTTCTACCTCTAAAATTCCAATTTTACTTTGTAGCGAATTTATTTTTGGATGGTTTTCTATTGAAATAGATTCTAGCAAAAGTTCGTTTGTTTTTAAGGTTTCTTTGATGGTGTTTTCTAGTTTTTCTTCGGGAATAATGGTGTCTTGTAACTCGAGTGGTACATTATTTTCTAGCCATAAAAAATTGGATAATTCTAGTTTGGCTTTTGCCAATTTTAACTGCGAATCTTCTAAATTTAGTTTTCTGTTTCTTACAATAATTCCTGCCTCAACACTATCTATGGCTGGTTTATCGCCGTTTTTTATCAAACTTGAAACGCCTTCAAATCGAATTTGTGCATTTTTTAAATAGGTAGCATAGAGTTGTACTTCGCTATAGTTTCGTTTCCAATTAAAATAGGCAACCGAGGCGTTGTATAACACTTCTATAGCTTGCAATTTTCTCTCGGCTTGACTGAGTTGTATTTGAATTTTGGCTTTTCGCAAATCGGCCATTCGTTGGTTTATGAATAATCCTTGACCTAGCGGAATGTTGATGCCCAATGACGTTAATCCTTGATTTGGAAGGGTGTTTTGTGGGTTTAAAAACACTCCTTCGCTGTTGTCAAAACCTGCTTTTACTTCGATACCATACCAAGTAGGGATTTTGAAACTGCTGTTTAATAGTGAAAAATATTCTTTGTCTTTGAATTGTTTTTTGTCAAAATCTACTTCTATTTTTGGGTCAAAACCTCCTCGTGCCATCATTAAATTGGCTTGAGCACTGTTTACCTCAAGATTGGCACTTTTTACCATGGGATGGTATTTTTTTACATAGCCCAAATACTCATTGTAAGTGAGTTCTTGCAGGTTTTTGTTTTGTGCAGCAACCCATGTAGTGAATAGTAAAAATAATAGTGTTTTGAAATTCATTTTTTAGTGACCTTTAGATTGTATTTTAACCCTGATTGAAGCGGCATCCTTTTTTTGTTAAAAAAAAGATAGAGCGAAAAGCAGGAATAGGGTTTATAGAAAAGCGCAAGCCATTCGTTTCTAATAATATTACTTTTTTTCTTTTGTGGTTTCGCCTTTTGGTTGGTAATAATTTGGTGGAAATCCGTTTAATGTTCGCCATAATTCAAACCAAATAGGCACATTGTCTAATAAAGCTAATGTTTGCGCACCAGAACCAATACTGACTTGTTTTGGCCAAGCGTCTTCTTTTTCATCTGGAGCAATTAGTACTCTGAATTTTCCGTTGGGTGAAATGAAATTTTCAATGGCTACAATTTTTCCGCCAAAGGTTCCATAACTCATGTTGGGCCATCCTGAAAATACTATTGTAGGCCAACCGTCAAACCAGATTCTTACTTTTTCGCCTTTGTGAATTAATGGTAAATCGGTGGGAGAGACATAAGTTTCTACTGCAATATCGTATTTTGAAGGCATGATGCTAACAATTTGCGTTCCTTCTTTGATGGTTTCACCAATTCCCGATTGAATGGCGCGGTTTACATAACCGTCTTGTGGGGCTTTTATGTAGTACATTCCGTTTCGGATTTGATAATTTACATATTGATTTTGTAATTTATTGACTTGTGCCTCTGTATCATATTGGCTACTTAAAGCAGTGAATTGGTCGCTTTGAGCTTTAGATGATTTTTCTGCATATTCGGCACTGATTCTATTTACTTCAACTTTGGCATTTATTAATTCGTTTTTACTGGCTAGAAGTTTGTTTTCTTGGGTGATTATTTTGGCTTCTACTTCTTGCAATTTTAGTCTTTTTTCTTCTACATCGGTTAAGGGTTTTAATCCTTCTTTGTTTAAAGTTACGGAACGATTGAATTGGGTATTGGCTATTTTTATTTGTGTTTTTACGGCTTCTAAATCCATACTATCGCTTTTTACTTTTAGAATGGATTGACGGATTTTATTTTGTGCTTGTTGCAATTTTAAAACGCGTTCGTTTTCAATAGCCTTGATTTGTGCAGAAAGTGAAGTTACTTTTCCGCCATAAGATTGTTCTGCCATTTTTTTAGCATCTACTTGGCTTTTAGTGTTTTTTACTAAATTGGGGTCGAAGTAATCTTCTTTGATTTCTGAAATGAATAAAATGGTGTCTCCTTTTTTTACAAAATCGCCTTCTTGAACATACCATTTTTCTATTCTACCGGCAATTGCCGACTGGATAGTTTGTGGTCTTTGGTTGGGTTTTAAGGTAGTAACGGCACCAGAACCAGAGATGTTTTGTGTCCAGGGAAGAAATAAAATGATAACTCCAATTAAGGAAACGTAGATAATTATTTTGTTTAATATTTTGTAATGCGGTCTATTGGCAAGACTTTTTACAGTACTGTATTGGTCTATATTTTCGGTTATCGGATTTTTTTTAGAAATATTTAGCATGGCAATTATTGTTTTGTGTCAGCAATTATTTTTCCTTCTTTCATTTTGATTTTTCTATCGCATTTTTGTTTCCAATAGTCATTTTTTGAGGAAACAATTACCGTCCATTTGTTTTTGGAATCTGTAATAAAATCGATGATTTCTTTGGTGGCTTCTTCATCCATTTTGTCTAAAGGATCTTCGTAAAATAAAATTTTTGGTTTATTTACTATGCTTCTCGCCAACAGAATTTTCTGCGCATTGGAAGACGATAGTTGTCTTCCGTCTGGAAAAATATTGGTTTCTAGTCCGTTGGGTAAAGTTTTGATAAAGGAGCCTAATTTCACACTTTCAATTGCCCATTTTATGTCTTCATGAGAAATTAAAGGGTTGTTGAACGTAATATTTTCTAGAATAGTTCCTTCAAAAGGTGTTTCGCCTTGGGCAATGGTTCCAATTTGTGAACGATATTGTGATAAATCAATTTTGCGATAGGTATCGTCATTAATAAAGAAAGAACCCGAAGTTGGTTGAATGGCACCCGATAGAATTCGGATAAGTGTAGTTTTACCTGAACCATTATTGCCTTCAAGATAGATTTTTTCTGTTGGTTCTATTTTTAAATTTATTTTATCTAAAACATCATCGGTAGAATCTGGAAACTTGAATCTGAGATTTTCTGCCTCTAAGGTTATATTAGTAAAACAATAATCTTGATTTTTTGTTTGCGCTTCTTCGATGTTTAAATCTACAATTTGACCAATTTTTTCAACAGAAGTTAATACATCATAAAGACTTTCTAAACCAACAATTAATTTTTCTACAGAATTCAATACTAATAAAATTATAATTTCTGCAGCAACGAATTGTCCGATATTCATCTTTTGATTTAAAACTAAATAACCACCGATAAACAACAAACTAGCGGTAATAATTACTTTAAAAACAATTAGTTGTGAAAATTGTCTTTTGATTATCTTGAAATGTTTTTCTCGATAATTTAAATATTCATCTACTAAAATATTGTTTTTATTTAAAGCAAAATCAAAGTTGTCTTGTTTTCTAAAACTAAAGTTGTTTCTAGCAATTTCTTGAAGCCAACTTGCCACTTTATATTTGTATTTTGATTCTTTCATACTTGAAGAAAGTCCTGGATTGTATGAAAATTTAAAAATGGAATAAAGTAGTACTATCAATAAAATTCCGAAGAAAATAAAGAAGGGATGGTATAAGGATAACAAAATGATGCCAAATAAAATTTGTAGAAGCGCAGTAGAAAAATCAATCAATAATTTTGAAGTTCCTTTTTGGATGGAGATAGTATCAAAAAAGCGATTGGCTAATTCTGGCGGATATTGGTTATAGAGTTCTTCAAATTTAATTTTAGGCAAACGATAACTGAATTCAAATGAGGAACGTACAAATATTTTTTGTTGTAAGTTTTCTGTAATTCTTAGTTGCATTAATGATAAAATTCCAACTAAAGCTACTCCAATTACAACAATTACAACAAGAACTATCCATGAAATACTTACTTGTCCTGCTTGAATTAAATTGATGATGGCTTGAATTCCAAGTGGTAAAGAAAGACTCACCAATCCGGCAAAAATGGCATAGAAAACAATTTGTGATATATCTTTTTTGTCTAATTTTAATAGACTAAAATAACGTTGTAAAGGTGATTGAGTCATGACTATTTTAAAGTATTTTCAATTAAATTGATGTAAAAATCGGTTGGTGAAACAGATGTATTGCAATTGGTAATTGTTTTTAAATGATTTTTTAAAAAATGTTGATGCAGCGCGCCTTCTACAATTGATGATGCTAAACTTTTAGCAAAACTATAATTAGGATTGACTTCTGTTATCATTTCAATTATTCTATTAATTACTCTTTTATAAACAAGAAAAAACCCTTCTTTATTTTCTTCATCTACTTCTTTGGTAAGTAATGTTTTAGTAAATTCTTGAATGATTATTTTGTTTAAAATAGACTCGTTAATGTGTAACGTTGTTGAATCATCTTCTACTTTTTCAGTTACAATAGTGATTCCTTTTTTAAGTCGTTCCATTGGATTGGAAACATTGGTTGTGGCGAAAGCTAGTTTATATTCTATCCAACCCCAATACCAAGACGAAAGGTACAACATTAATTTGTGTTTGCTTTCAAAATAACGATAAATAGAGCTTTCGTTAGAGTTTATTTTTTCGCCTAATTTTTTGAATGTAAAGTTTTCAAAACCAATTTCATCTATTAATAAAATACTTTGTTCGATAATTTTTTTACCTAAATCAGATGTTTCAGGGTTTTTTACATACAATTTATCGTTTACAGAAATGATGATATTTGAAAGAATATTTTGCATGATATTATTTTTGTTTAGATGTATTTGGTACCGTTTTCATCTGAATTACATCTACTAAAAAGGCAAATGCCATAGAAAAATAGATGTAACCTTTTGGTATTTCGAAGTGGAAACCCTCGGCAATAAGTGAAACGCCAATCATCATTAGAAAGCAAAGGGCTAAAACTTTAAACGATGGATGTTTAGCAATAAATTCGCTTATTGGTTTTGAAGCAAGCAACATAATGATTACAGTAACAATTACTGCGGTATACATTACCCAAAGCTCATTGACCATGCCAACCGCAGTGATTATTGAATCTACAGAAAACACTAAATCTAATAGTATTACTTCGCCCAATAGTTTGCTAAAACTCCCTTTTTTTGGTAGTTCGGCTTGATGAGAATTAGCGATTTCTGTTTTATGGTATATCTCTTTAGTACTTTTATAAATTAAAAATAATCCTCCCAAAATTAGAATAATTCCTTTTCCTGTAAAGTCAACTTCAAAAAGTGAAAATAATGTTTTGTCTAATTTTAATATCCACGAAATAAAGGCTAAAAGAACTAATCGCATTACCATTGCCAAGCCAATTCCCCAAAAGCGAAGTTTGTTTCTTTGATTTTCTGGTAGTTTATCGGCAAGAATAGAAATGAAAATAATGTTGTCTATTCCTAGTATTACTTCAAGAGCAATTAATGAAATTAAGGGTATTAAAGCATCTATCATATAGTTGAATTTTAGAAATTAATTTTAAATCCGAAGTTTAGGTTTTTCATATCTTGCAATTCGGGTTTGATGTTATTGTCTTTTAAATCAAGATATTTTAAATGATCTAAAGTTTCTAATTTTGGAATTTCTTTAAATTTATTATTGTTCAAATACAATGATTCTAAATTTTTAAATCGTAAAACTTCACTAGGCAAAACGGATAAATTATCATTTTCAAGATGTAACGCTTTTAACTTAGGTAGTTTAGATAAAATGGATAACGTTTTAGGAAGATTCATATTGACTTCATCATTCAAATAGATTTCTTCTAAATTGGTTAAATTAGAAAATTCTTCGGGGATGTTGGTAAAGTCATTGTTACTTATATCAATTGTTTTTAATGATTTAATAGTTGATATGGCTGATGGAATTTCTTTTAAATGGTCGTTTTTTAAACTTAAATATTCTAAGTTAATGAATTTTGACCAATTTTCATTAGAAATAGTAATATCTTGATTGCTAAGATTTAATCTAAATACTTTTTCTGGCTCTTTTAATGCTTCAGATATAGAAGTAAACTCTTTTGCTTTATCGTTATTTTGAGAAAAAACTGCAAATGAACAGAGTAATAAAATAGTGGTTAGTAGATTAATTTTTTTCATATATGTAAAATTTGATTTGTTAGCGGTCATATATGGTATCGCCTTTTTATTTATAGGTGTTTGCTTGCGCAAACTTGTTGTT
>JAIFLT010000201.1 GCA_020048955.1 Flavobacterium sp. | reverse complement strand
CTAATGCTACATAACCCATTGGTGCTCCTGAACAAGATTGAACTGTCAGTGCTGGATTTCCAAAACCATCATTATCAGCATCGGCATAATAAACTGTTCCAGCTGCCATGTTTTCAATTGTTGATTGATATTTTGGTGCTGGAATAATGGCTGTGTCTTGTGTCATTGATTCTAAAATACCCCAACTTCCGTATCGCGCACTTCTTCCTCCAATAAATGAAAAATTCATTAATTTCAAGGGCTGACTACCACTTTGTAAAGTTCTAATGTAATCATACCAGTCGTTATACAAATCATACATCTGTGGTGAACGCTGAATATCTAAAAGCGCCTGTGCATAAGTAGGCTCTTCACCAAAAGGTGATGAGGTAATATGTTGTCCACCTTCATAAAAATACATAGGCTTATTTAATAAATCGGATATGGTAGCCTTGACCCCATTTAACCATTGTTTTTCATTAATTTCCCAAGACGTTCTTACCCTGCTTACAACATCGGCAACAGTAGCCGCTGCTCCTAAAACATCAAGTTCAGCATCGGCAACGCCATCAAGTCCAAAATAATAGGTTGGAGATACAACATCAAAACTGCTTGGAATCATATTGTACGCAATTCTTTGTGACACATCTAGCCAACCTGTTTGCAATCCAACAGCCCTTTTTATTCTATTTACATCAGCACCATATACCGAAGTCCATCTATCCAGGCAGTTTTGGATATAAGGTACAATCCCTTCTGGCCAACTTATTCCTGTATTTACACAACCA
This sequence comes from Flavobacterium sp., assembly GCA_020048955.1. Taxonomy (GTDB): domain Bacteria; phylum Bacteroidota; class Bacteroidia; order Flavobacteriales; family Flavobacteriaceae; genus Flavobacterium. The sequence continues at coordinate 11,446 of JAIFLT010000201.1, read as the reverse complement.
TACTTGTTTAACCAATGAGTTTGTCCAAACATCCAATTCCAAATTTCGTTACTATACTCAACCGTAAGTTCTCGCTCTGGTTCAACTGTATTATGAAACAATGTTGCCATATTATCAATATAATCATTACTTGCCTTGTGCGGAACACAAACCCACCCATCTAAATCATAATCATTCATTAGTTTTATCATCATTTCATAAGGTATTCCTTTATTGTGTGTGTAGGTATAGTAATCTAACCTTGACCTTTCACTCCAGTTGTACAATGTAGTATCGTCCCCACTCCAAGCGTTATTTTGTCCCCAATTATTAGTAGAACCCCAATCCATAAAGCGTACAGACTTAAATACAAGAAGTTTGTCTAGCCAAATGGGATTAAATGGATGTGTCAGATATGTGTTTTCGTAATCTACGTGCAACACTCTGATATTTCTAATTGGGTCAGAGGCAAGAGAACTATTTATATTCATTTCTAAGAATAAATTACTATTTAATGTAAAAGAATACTTGTTGGGATTGACTAAAGTTAGGTTGCTCAGTCCACCACTAAAACTTAATTCGCCAACACCGTCAAATAAAACAACATAGTTGCCAGCCTTCCACGAAGCTGTTGTAGCCCAAATAGTGGAATTTTTCTGTAAATAGGGTCTGCCAGCCACAATTTGTGGAATGTGGGTAGGGTACCCGTCTGGTCGATAGGTCATACTATCTGCTGCTTCCGTATTAAATGGGCCTCCGTTTGGATTGTTAGCATCTTTAGAATACCAAACTCTAGAAACTTTCATCATATCAACAAAGGGAATTTCTGTTCCATAATCAGAAATTCCGCCTAAGTTTGTACCAATGTTTAATTTGCAACTAGCAGGTACTGTTTGTGCAAATAATTGACAACTAATTGTCAAAAATAATAAGTGTAAAATAATTGCTCTCATTGTTGTTTTGTTTTTTAATAATTACCACCAGCGTTTTGCAACTTGCATCACTGGCTTTAATTCAAGATTTTCGCTCACAAATATAGGATAACTTTTAATTAAAATTACTACTGGTGCATTAATTTCTATAATTTTGTTTCTTATATATTGATTTATATGGGTATAACGACGTTCTTTGATTTTTTGATTAATTAGGATAATCATTTTTAGATTGAATCATCACCAAAACATCACTTTTTTTATAATCTTCAATAGACAGCAAATCTTCTTTTTTGTCAATCATTTTTGAAGTATATAAACGTTTTGTTTTTAATGTTTTCAAATTCAATTCATCTATAAAAGGAAATTGACCTTCTTTAGTATGTCCATCACCAATTAAATAAGCATTGCCATTTTCTGTTGCAATAACATATCTTCCGAATTCATTTTTTTTGGTTTCAAAATTTCCAGGATCTGAGTAAATATCTTGTGAGTTTCTATCCGAAATTATTTTTGGAGTTTCATTTGGATTGGATGGATTTAATAAATAAGTTTTAGCATTTCTTGTATCATACCAACTATCATAAGCAATTGCAAAAGAGTCATTTCCCCATGTTATTCCACCAAAACGTTGTTGTGTTTTCATCATAGAAGTTGGCAACGAATTGAAAGGCGCATTCCATTGAAAAACTTCATCTCTATAAGCTACTTTTTGAGCTTGGTCACCTTCGTCAAGTGCTTCTACATAGACTAAAGTTGCGGGTTTGTCTGCTCTCCAACTCATACTTCTTTTTCCTTTTCTCACTGAAGAGAAACCTTTTGGCATAATTTCAGTCAACGGAACTTCATTTACTTGTTTGATTTCTATACCAGAAACATCATAAACTACAGATTTTTGCGGAAAACGACTTAATGGAACGATATAGGAATAAGGTTTTTGAATAGTAGTAAGCATCAAATAATTTCCGTCAGGCGAAAAACTTTCTCCTGCATAAATAGCTGCCGATTTGAATAAGGTAGAAGCTCCTAAAATTGTAATTTTATGTAATTCTGAAGTTACTAATGCATCAAAATTAGCTTCATCATTTTTGTTTTTCAACAAATCTTGATACGTTCTATTTTGTGATTTGGCACTTTCACTTACAGAAACTGTTGGTCCTTTTGGTAACTCTTTTTTCTCATTGATTAAAGCTGGACGATTTTTAGGCAAAACTTTTACTAATAACGTTTGATTGTCATTCATCCAAATGTAAGGACTTCCTAAATTGGCATTCAGATTGTCTAAGGTTATTTTTTTTGCAGCTGCCGTTGCCACATCAATTATCCAAAGTTCAACACCAGAATTTGTTGTATTGGTAAAAGCAATTTTCTTTTCGTCTGGCGACCATGAAATATTGGTTAGTCTAGCATTTAGAGGAAGTCCTGTTACTTGAGTTTCTTCTTTAGCAGCAATTTTTCTAATTTTCAAATTGTTGATGTAGGTCACAGAACTTGAAATATTAGTAACAGGATTAATGCGTAAACCACCCAAACGCATTTCTTCTTGATTTAAATCGTCAAGTGTTTTGTATGTATTTCTGTAACTTAAAAGCATATATTCTTTTTTTGAATCCATACTCACTGATGGTGCTCTTTCGTATTCGGCTAATGCCAAAATCTCTGCTGAAGGCTTTTGGTAGCTCAGATTTTCTTGTGCAAGAGTTATGGTAGTAATTTCAAAAAACAATAATGTAATAAATCGTAATTTCATAAAGTTTAGTTTTAGTGAAAATTTATTGTACTAAAGTAAAACAAACTTATTACATAATTGTTTTGGTTTATGTTAAAATTATCCTTAAAAATAGTTACCAATTATAAGCTACAGTCAATTAATTTTATAATTTTGTATAAAATATTGATTGATGAAAAAACTTTACTTTTTATTGCTGATTTCTTCTTTTTCTTCGGCACAGTTAACATGGTCACCACTTCCAAATGCTGCTGTGAACACTAACGGACAACGATTTGATGATGTTTTCTTCTTGAATGAGAATTTAGGTTGGGCTGCTAACGGATTTTATGCTGCAGTTTACAAAACAACCGATGGTGGTTTAAATTGGAATCTACAAACCAATAATGCCCTACTTGGTAGCAGTCATTATTTTAGAAATATTGAATTTCTTGATGCCAATATTGGTTTTTTAGGAAGTTTGAATGGTAAGTTTTACAAAACTCTTGATGGAGGTATCACATGGAGTTTGGTAACCATAACCCCAAATCCAGCAGCTATTTGCGGATTGGATTGTGTTGGAACTTCAACGGTTTATGGTTGTGGCGCATATTTTTCTCCAGCTTATATTATTAAATCTAACGATAGTGGTGCTACGTGGCAATATATAGATATGAGCACTTATGCTACTGCTTTGGTAGAAGTATTATTTTTAGATGAAAATACAGGTTATGCTGCAGGAAATAATGCTACTGGTGCCTTAATTTTAAAAACTACCAATGGAGGAACAACGTGGTCAACTCTTTACAATGGTACAATTCCGGGTGAGTATGTTTGGAAATTACAAACCTTACAAAACAATACCAATGTAATTTTTGGTGCTGTAGAATCAGTTTTTCCTAATAACGGAAAACTTATAAAATCTATTGATAATGGAGTTACTTGGACTACCAAAGTGGCTCCAGAAGTTGAGATTCAAGCAGTTGGTTTTCTTGATGAAAATCATGGTTGGATGGGCGGTCATGCAACGGGTTTTTATGAAACTACCAATGGTGGCGATACTTGGACAAATACAACTGTAGGAAGTAATTTGAATCGAATTTTTATTTTAAATAATGATGTGGCTTATGCTTGTGGAACGACTATTTACAAAATGACTACTAATTTAAAGGTCAATCAATTTCAAGAGCAAGCTAGAATACCATTAGTTGTTAGAGTTGCTCCAAATCCAATAAATGACAAGCTGAATGTAGAAATTGATTTTAAAAATGTAGACCACTTAATGTTAGGATTATATTCCAGTACTGGACAACTTATAAAACAACTTAAGCTTGACGAAATTGAAGGTGCCATGACCAAAAAGTATAGTATTTATTTTCCCTATCCAGCAGGAATCTATTTCATCAATTTACATACTAATACTGGAAGACAGTCGTTTAAAGTGGTCAAGTAAAAGGATTATCAGGAGATCTACAAATGACTTCAATACTAGTCATTTGATATTATTTAAAAGTTCAAAATTTTTACCCCTCGATATGACTTGAAACGAATCTATTTGATATTGAATACATAATAGGTATTATACCATAAACTTTTGGACTATTTTATAAATATTATTGGTATAATTTTTGAATTTTTTTTTAAATTATTTTTTTTAAAAATCGGTTGTAGCGGTTAGTTCAGCAATTTTTACAATTACATCAACTGCTTTTTGCATACTTTCTACTGGGACATATTCGTATTTTCCATGAAAATTATGCCCACCGGCAAAAATATTTGGGCAAGGTAATCCCATATAAGATAATCTTGAGCCATCTGTTCCTCCACGAATTGGTTTAATTAATGGAGTGATTCCTAATTGTTTCATAGCTTCTTCGGCTAAATCTACAATAAACATCATAGGTTCTACCTTTTCGCGCATGTTATAGTATTGGTCTTTTACTTCTGCAATGCAAATATCTTCGCTAAATTGTTGAGCGAAATTTTTATTAATACCCTTAGCAATTTCTAAAACTTTGTTTTTTCTTTCTTGAAATAATTGGGCATCATGATCACGAATTATTAGCTCAACTACACTTTCTTCTATACTTCCTGAAAGACCTACTACATGGTAAAATCCTTCATAATCTATTGTTTCTTGTGGGATTTCATTTTTGGGCAATTGGTTTATAAAATCAATTGCTATAAGCATTGAATTGATCATTTTTCCTTTAGCATAGCCAGGATGCACGCTTTTACCTTTAAATGTGATTTTTGCACCAGCTGCGTTAAAATTTTCATATTCTAATTCACCAATCTGACTTCCGTCCATTGTGTATGCCCATTGTGCGCCAAATTTTTCTACGTCAAAAATATCAGCACCACGACCAATTTCTTCATCAGGAGTAAAGCCAACTCTTATTTTTCCATGTTTAATTTCTGGATGTTGCACTAAGTATTCCATAGCGGTAACTATTTCAGTTAAACCAGCTTTATCATCTGCACCCAAAAGGGTTAAGCCATTTGTTGTAATCAAAGTTTGGCCTTTGTATAATAATAAATCATTAAAATAACTTGGAGAAAGAATGATGTTTTGCTCTTTATTTAGAACAATATCGCCACCGTCATAATTTTCTATAATTTGTGGTTTTACGTCTTTACCACTAAAATCGGGTGACGTATCATAATGCGAAACAAATCCAATTGTTGGCACTTCATGATCTACATTACTAGGTAGGGTACCCATAACATAGCCGTTTTCATCAATGGTAACTTCTGTTAATCCAATTGTAGTTAATTCTTTAACTAATAAATTGGCAAGATCTAATTGTTTTTTAGTACTTGGTGTTGTTGGAGAATTTGCATCCGATTCAGTATCGATAATGACATAGCTTATAAAGCGGTCGATGATATTTTGCATGTTTTTTTATAAAATATTTGTATTACTTAATCCTTTGAATAATCTAAATAAACCATAAATAATAGCTCCGTAAGTTATCAATCCAATTCCTGAAAAGGTAATTGCTATTCCAACTACAAGCCAAATGGCTCCATATAGTATATCTTTGTGGGCAGCAGCTCTTTCGGCATCCATTAATTTGTCTTCACCATCAGCAATTAATTTTTTTGCTGTTTCTTCGTCAATCCCTTTTTCTATTAATGCGGCAACAATTAGTCGTTTAGGTTGTTCAGCAATAAGGCTAGAAATTACAAACTCTTGAACACTTTTTGGATTTTATTGATCTGATAAAGTTTTGTTTTCAAACATATAGTTATTTTTTTCAAATATAAAAAAAATCCTCAACTGCTTTCACAATTGAGGACTGTATTTTGAGTAAAATTACTTATTCGTTAACTATAACCCATTCACCACTGGCAATCATACTTTCAGCTTTTTTATATTTTAAGCTTTCTGTTTTTCCACTCATTACGTGTTTGATAGTAACAGTATCGTTTCTGTTAATCTTAGGTTGATCACGAACAATAGTCTCTGTTACTTGACGTTGCTGTGTTTGTCCGGCTTCAAGGTTTTGTTCTGCTAATGAGTCACTATTTGGGATTTCATCTTTAGACTCGATGTAATTTTTTTTGCTTTTTACCTCTCTTGCTTCTTGAATGTTATTGTTTTGCTGTGGTAAATCGCCTTTAAATAAGAAAGAAATAACTTCTTTATTTACGCCATCTAACATGGTTCTAAACAAATTAAATGCTTCTAATTTATAAATTAGCAAAGGGTCTTTTTGTTCGTGAACGGCTAATTGAACTGATTGTTTTAACTCATCCATTTTACGCAAGTGTTTTTTCCACGCTTCATCAATAATTGCAAGAGTGATGTTCTTTTCAAAATCCGCAATTAATTGTGTTCCATGAGATTCGTATGCCTTTTTCAAATCGGTAACAACATTTAATGATTTGATACCATCTGTAAAAGGAACTATAATTCTCTCAAACGTATTTCCTTCTTGCTTATAAACATTGGTAATGATAGGGAATGCCTCTCTAGCACTTCTTTCTGTTTTTTCAGTGTAATAGTGCATTGCAGCCTTATACACTTTACCTGTCAATTCCATTTCTGATAATTTAGCAAAATCACCTTCAGTTACAGGAGAAGTTATAGAGAAATAACGAATTAATTCGAATTCAAAGTTTTTAAAATCACTACTTGCTTTATTATCTCCAACTATTACTTCGCAAGTATCATACATCATGTTGGCGATATCCAGTTTCAAACGTTCTCCATGTAAAGCATGACGACGACGTTTGTAAACCACTTCTCTTTGTGCATTCATAACGTCATCATATTCTAACAAACGTTTACGAGTTCCAAAGTTATTTTCTTCTACTTTTTTCTGAGCTCTTTCGATAGATTTAGTCATCATAGAGTGTTGAATCACTTCACCTTCTTTTAACCCCATTCTATCCATTACTTTTGCCACTCTATCTGACCCAAATAAACGCATTAAGTTATCTTCAAGAGAAACATAAAATTGTGAACTTCCTGGATCACCTTGACGTCCAGCACGACCACGTAATTGACGGTCAACACGACGAGAATCGTGACGCTCTGTTCCAATAATTGCTAAACCGCCAGCAGCTTTTACTTCTGGAGTTAATTTAATATCGGTTCCACGACCAGCCATATTTGTTGCAATGGTTACTACTCCTGGTTTTCCTGCTTCAGCAACAATTTCTGCTTCACTTTTGTGCATTTTGGCATTCAATACATTGTGAGCAACACCTCGCATTTTTAACATTCTACTCAATAATTCTGAAATTTCAACCGATGTTGTTCCAATTAATACAGGTCTTCCTGATGCTGATAATTGGGTTACATCTTCTATTACAGCATTAAATTTTTCACGAACAGAACGATAAATTAAATCTTCTTTATCTTGACGAGACATGCCTCTGTTGGTAGGAATTTCAACTACATCTAATTTATAGATTTCCCAAAGTTCACCTGCTTCTGTAACTGCAGTTCCTGTCATACCAGATAACTTGCTGTACATACGGAAGTAGTTTTGAAGCGTAATGGTAGCAAATGTTTGGGTTGCTGCTTCAATGGTTACTTGTTCTTTGGCTTCAATAGCTTGGTGTAATCCGTCTGAATAACGACGTCCATCCATGATACGACCCGTTTGCTCATCAACAATAAGAATTTTGTTATCCATGATAACATATTCTACATCTTTTTCAAAAAGAGTGTAAGCTTTTAATAATTGTGTAAGCGTATGGATTCGTTCAGATTTGATTCCGAAGTCTTGAAATAATTTTTCTTTTGCTTCAGCTTCTTTATCTTTCTCAAGGTTTTGCTTTTCTATTGCAGCAATTTCAGTTCCGATATCTGGAAGAACGAAGAAGTTCTCGTCCGTATCTTGCGATAAAAATTTGATTCCATTATCGGTTAATTCTACTTGATTGTTTTTTTCTTCAATTACAAAATATAGTACTTCATCAACAAGTGGCATTTTGCGGTTGTTGTCTTGCATGTACTCATTTTCAGTTTTTTGTAAAAGTGCTTTTACGCCTTCTTCACTCAAAAACTTAATAAGTGCTTTGTTTTTTGGAAGCGAACGATATGCTCTCAACAACTGAAATCCACCATCTTTGGTATTCCCTTCTTTTATCAATTTTCTGGCTTCGGATAAAAATCCATTAGCAAGTTGACGTTGAAGATTAAATAAATTTTCAATTTTTGGTTTTAGTTCGTTAAATTCATGACGATCACCATCAGGAACTGGACCAGAAATAATTAATGGAGTTCTTGCATCATCAATCAACACCGAGTCAACCTCATCGACAATGGCATAATTGTGTTTTCTTTGCACTAAATCTTCTGGCGAATGTGCCATGTTATCTCTTAAATAATCAAAACCAAATTCGTTATTTGTTCCATAAGTAATATCAGCTTCATAAGCTTTTCTTCTTGCATCAGAATTTGGAGAGTGGTTGTCAATACAATCAACTGTTATTCCGTGGAATTCAAATAGAGGTGCTTTCCAGGTACTATCTCGTTTTGCTAAGTAGTCATTTACAGTTACTAAATGCACTCCATTTCCAGTTAATGCATTTAAGTAAAGAGGAAGAGTAGCTACTAAGGTTTTTCCTTCTCCTGTTTGCATTTCGGCTATTTTTCCTTGATGTAAAACAACGCCACCAATTAACTGAACGTCATAGTGAATCATATCCCAAGTGATTTCTTTTCCTGCAGCATTCCATTGGTTTGCCCATAAAGATTTATCTCCATCTAGGGTGATGTATGTTTTAGTAGCAGAAAGCTCTCTGTCTTTTGGTGTTGCAGAAACTGTTATTGTAGAATTTTCTTTGAAACGTCTAGCAGTTTCTTTAACAACAGCAAAAGCTTCTGGAAGAATTTCCATTAATACTTTTTCTGAGATTTCGTATGCTTCTTTTTCTAAAGCATCAATAGCATTGTAGATATCTTCTCTTAAATCGATATCTATTGTATTTTCAGCATCTGCTTTTTTTGCAGCAATTTCAGCATCTTGTTTTGCACGAGCTTGTTTGATTTTATCTTTAAATTCGTTAGTTTTTGCTCTTAACTCATCGTGAGATAATGCCATTAATGCAGGTTCAAGTGCTTTAATTTTAGCAATATAAGGTTGTGTAGCTTTTACATCTTTTTCAGATTTATCACCTACGAAAATTTTAAGTATATTATTAATGAAACTCATAATGGGTTTGTATTTGTTTTTTTATTGTCCCTAATTTGGGTGTGCAAATTTAAACAAAAAAAAAGCCCCAAAGGAGACTTTTTCTGTTGTGTTAGTTTATTTTTTTTAATATTCGTCCTCGTTCCAAAGATAATCTTCGTCAGTTGGATAATCTGGCCAAATTTCTTCCATAGATTCATAAATTTCGCCTTCATCTTCAATAGACTGAAGGTTTTCAACTACCTCAAGCGGCGCACCAGCTCTAATGGCGTAGTCTATAAGTTCATCTTTGGTTGCAGGCCACGGTGCATCACTTAAATAAGATGCTAATTCTAATGTCCAATACATCTGCTTTCGATTTTATAATTTATGCAAAAATAAATTTTTAACTGAAATAGTCAAGTAAAAATTGATTTATTTTATAATTAAAGTTAAGAACGTGTTTTTTTAAATTCCAATTTTTAAATTCCAAATACCAAAATCCTTGATTTTGTTGCCAAACTTTGGAATTTGGATTTTTATTTTTTGGATTTTTAGAAAATACTATTTTCTTGGTATCCACTGAACTTCGTCAGCTTTTAGGTCAAAGGTCAACTTTCGTGCCAAGACAAAAAGGTAGTCAGAAAGTCGGTTTAGGTATTTAATTACGAGTTCATTTGTTGGCTCGATGTCATTCAAATGTACTGCTAAACGTTCGGCTCTACGACAAACACAACGCGCTATATGACAATATGACACGGTGGTATGACCTCCTGGTAGTACAAAATGGGTCATTGGTGGTAGATTATCCTCCATTTCATCAATTTCTTTTTCTAAATAGTCAATGTCAGCTTCTAAGATTCCTAAATTTTGTAAACGTTTTTCGCCATTTTTAAGCGTTTCTTTCTCTGGTGGGGTTGCTAATATTGCTCCAACTGTAAAAAGGCGGTCTTGAACTTCAATTAATACGTCTTTGTAGTGCGAATTTATTTCTTGGTCGCGAATTAATCCAATATGCGAATTTAATTCGTCAACTGTGCCATAACTCTCAATTCTGATGTGGTGTTTTGGAACTCTTGTGCCACCAAAAAGTGCAGTTGTACCGGTATCGCCAGTTTTTGTGTATACTTTCATTGTTGAGTGATTAGTGAAAAGTAATTAGTAATTAGTTTTTCAAAGGTAACAAAAATTAATATGGATTGACAACTAACCCTGATGGGAATGGCGCCTTGCAGAATGGACAGCAGGAATAAGGATTGCAGATAAAGCCCAAGCGATTCGTTCCCAAATCTATTGAAACTAAAAGAAAGATTTATAAATGGCCTTCGTTTAATTGATCACTTTCGATAATTCCGTCTCGTAATCGGATGATTCTATGAGCGTATTTGGCAATGTCTTCTTCGTGCGTTACCAAAATTACTGTGTTTCCTGATGCGTGAATGTCGCCAAAAAGCTTCATTATTTCTACCGATGTTTTGCTATCAAGGTTTCCTGTAGGTTCATCGGCAAGGATGATAGAAGGTTTGTTAACCAATGCTCTTGCTACTGCAACACGCTGGCGTTGACCACCAGAAAGTTGATTGGGTTGATGGTCCATTCTATCGTCTAATCCAACTTGAGTAAGTACTTCTGTGGCTCTTTTGTTTCTTTCAGATTTTGGATAACCAGCATAAATCATGGGTAAGGCAACATTATCTAAAGCAGTTGTTCTGGGCAAAAGGTTAAAAGTTTGAAAAACAAAACCAATTTCTTTGTTACGAACTTCTGCTAAATCATCATCGTGCATTTGAGAAACATCTTTTCCGTTAAGAATGTAAGTTCCAGAAGTAGGTGTGTCTAAACATCCTAAAATATTCATCAAGGTTGATTTTCCAGAGCCAGAAGGTCCCATTAAGGCTACGTATTCTCCTTTATTGATTTGTAAATCAATTCCTTTCAATACATAAATAGTTTCGTTTCCGAGGATGAAATCTCTTTTGATGTCTGAGATTTTTATAAGTGAGTTTGACATGATAATTTGGACTAATAAATGATTAGTAGTTTAAAACTGCATAAAGTTACAAATTCAAAACTAAAAAATGACATTTATATAAGTTTAACATTTAATTATCACTATCAACCGACAAAATTTAAAAACAGGCAAAAAATATCCTTTAACCCTTGTAAATTCAAGGGTTAATTTATGAATCAAAAAA
>JAIFLT010000048.1:1124-13339 GCA_020048955.1 Flavobacterium sp. | reverse complement strand
CAGAACTTTTTATCCTAATCACCAATCCATAACGGTTGAGGTTGTTGTGAATGAGAAGGATTTAAACAAAGACCTTAAATACAGTTTTACGCTAATTATAAAAGAAGATAATGAAGATGATGGCGATGGTTATTTTATAAAAAGACCTAAATCTTCCCCAGGAAAAACAGTAAGTTCAAAACACCTTAAAAAAGTAGAGTAAAAAAAGCCCCAAAAAAAACTCTTTGAACTTTTTAAAGATAAACTAACCTGAAAAAATATTTTAGTTTGAGCACAGATTGCAAATTTGCCTATCGGTAAATTATACCGATTATGTATTGCTTCGCCAGTTCGCAAGCTCGGGTCAATATAGTCCAATAATCCCGAAGCTTCGGGAGGACTATTTTCATACTATCCCGAATTTTCGAGACAACTAATCGGCATTATACCATAAACTTTTGGACTATTTTATAAATAATATTGGTATTATTATTTAAGTAAAGAACATACATCAAGAAAAGCGTGTGGAAATTCATTTTATAAGCCAATTATAATATCCTTAAAAAGCAACACTACAATCTAATTCGTTAATAAACTTAACTTAGCCATTTCGTATTACTCCTTAGCAGCCAAATATCTTTCTGCATCCAAAGCGGCCATACAGCCAGTTCCGGCAGCAGTAATAGCTTGTCTATATACATGGTCAGCAGCATCGCCGCCCACAAAAACTCCAGCAACATTGGTTTTAGATGTTCCAGCAATATTTACAATATAACCTGTTTCGTCTAGCGTTAAATAGTCTTTAAAAATATCTGTATTTGGTTTGTGTCCAATGGCTACAAAAAAACCAGTGGCAGCAATTTCTTTGGTTTCACCGCTAACTCTATTTTTTACTCTAACTCCTGTTACTACTTGTCCGTCTCCTAAAACTTCGTCTGTTTCTGTGTTTAATAAAATCTCAATATTTTCAGTTTTACTCACACGTTCAGCCATAATTTTAGAAGCTCTAAATTTCTCACTTCTTACCAACATGGTTACTTTTTTACAAAGCTTAGAAAGATAATGCGCTTCTTCACAAGCAGAATCTCCTGCGCCAACAATAACAACTTCTTGATTTCTGTAAAAGAATCCGTCGCAAACCGCACATGCAGAAACTCCGCCACCCATATTCAAATAATGTTGTTCAGAAGGTAAACCTAAATATTTGGCAGAAGCACCGGTAGAAATAATTACGGTTTCGCAATGAATTTCTTTAGAATCATTAACCCATACTTTGTGAATTTCTCCAGAGAAATCAACTTTAGTTACCCAACCATCGCGTACATCAGTACCAAAACGCTTGGCTTGTTCTTCAATACCAATCATCATTTGAGGACCAGTAATTCCTTCAGGATTTCCGGGCCAGTTTTCTACTTCATTAGTAGTAGTTAATTGACCACCAGGTTGTGTTCCTTGATAAAGAACCGGATTCATATTAGCTCTAGCTGCATAAATTGCTGCTGTATAACCAGCAGGACCAGAACCTATTATAAGACATTTTACTTTTTCTATCGTATCAGACATAACTTGTTTGTTTTTATGAAATGCAAAGGTAAGTTTTTCTTAAAATATTTTAATGTAAACTGGTTGACAAAAAACTATTTTACTATAAATATTAATTATTACTTGAAAAGATTTTGAGAACTAATTTTTAGTAGTATATTTGCACTCGCTTTCGGGGTGTAGCGTAGCCCGGTTATCGCGCCTGCTTTGGGAGCAGGAGGCCGCAGGTTCGAATCCTGCCACCCCGACAAAAGTCTTTTCAATTATTTGAAAGGACTTTTTTTTTTAAAATTAATCCCCACTTTAGTGTTTAACATAAAATCGAGCTAAACTTGGTATTGATAATTATTTCGTTGGTTTTTTCTTCAAAATAGCACTGTCAACAAATCGTTTTAGTTCTACTTTTTGATCTCCATATAAGTCAATTTCCGATTTTCCTGATGCTTCTATTTCTATTTTTCTTTCAGCAAGAACACTCACTTTAGAATATGACTCACAAATTACTTCGGCATTGCTAGCAGTTAGTTTTTTACCATCAAAAACAGCATTGTTATCTAAGCGAAGTTTTAAATCGTCAACATCTCCTTCTACAATGGCATCTGTTTTTTGATACATATCAAAGGTTAAATTTTTTGAAGTAATTAAAGCTTTCAGTTTAGCGTTTTTTGTTAAAGTTATAGAAGATTTATCAGCTTTAGAATTTAATTCAATCTTAGATTTATTATCCATAATTAGGGTAAAATTCTTTGCTTTAGAATTGATAAACAATTTGGATTCATCATAACTCTTTAGGGTAATATTTTCTAATTCTATATCAGCAAGTGCTGTTACACTTGATTCGTTTCTTGTAGTAACTGATTTAAAGGTATCTGTGTAGGTTATTCTAACGCTTAATTTCTTATAGCCAAAAGCATTTTTTAAAGTAGATAATTTTAAAGTAGATCCATTTAAAACAATATCAATGGCGTCATGTAAATTATCGTCGGCTTCAATTTCTAAACCACATTCGGTTCCTTTTACTATAAAAACTTCGATATTGTCTAAAACTTCAATTGCTTCAAAAGGTTCTATTTTTTTAATTTCTGTCGTTACTATTTTTGAACCTTTTACTTTTTCTTTCTTTTGAGAATAGGAGAGGGTGTTGATTAATAATAAGGTAAGGAAGATTGTTTTTTTCATTAGGTATTTAATTTGAGGTCAAATTTATAAAAAGCAATGTTAATAGAATTATAAAATCAATCCTATTTATTTCACACGAACGCTCCATTCAAAGTCCATTTCAGAAACTTGGTCGCCTTTTTCATCAATACCAATTGATTTTAACCAAAGGGTTTGTCCTTCTCCAGTAGCAATGGTTTTCTGTATGGCATCTTCAATTATAGCTCCATCCATACAAGAAAAAGTTATTCTTCCTTTTGCCTTTTTGGTAAAATTTCCTCTATTATTGGCAACTAGCATAGAAATATTCTTGCCACTTTTCTTAATTTGATACATAACTAAAGCCCCAGTAGTGAGTTCGGCTGCCATAGCTTGAACAGCAAAATACATAGAATTAAAAGGATTTTGATTAAACCAACGATGTTTAACAGTAACAACACATTTTTCGGGCGAAATGTATTTTGTTCTTACGCCACACCAAAAAGCAGAGGGTAATTTGAAAAATAAAAAAGTGTTTAATTTTGAAGCTGAAAATTCCATGAAGTATTGATTTTGTTGTAAATATACAAATAATAGTAAACTTATTGGTATAAATCAAAATGTTAAATAATTGTTAAATTTAAGTACTTTGTAATGCACAATACCTTTTTTTGGTTGTATCTTTGTATAAGAAATTAATAAGCTATCTATAGTATTATTAAAAATTGAGTTTTAATCATCAATCAATAAATCAAAACAAAATGACATCAACCAACGAACGTACCATTGCATCAGTAACACATTTGAGTTCCTTTGCTCAATATGTTTTTCCATTAGGAAATTTTATCGCTCCTATAATTATATGGAGTGCTAAAAAAAATGATTCTGAATTTGTGGACTATAACGGAAAACAAATTTTGAATTTTCAGTTAAGCGTCTTTATGTACAGTTTAATATTGGTTGCAATTGCATTGCCTTTATTAGTGTATGGATTTGTGGATGTTATTGGAACAAATATGATTTTGAGTAATTTAGAAATTGAATTCAATAGTTTTAAAAATCAAGAAATCACAACCTTCATCGGAATTGCAATTGTAGCCTTTGTGCTTTTTATGTTTCTAAAAATAGTTGAATTCATATTGATTATATATGCAGCAGTAAAAGCATCCAATGGCGAACATTATAAATATCCGTTAACAATACCTTTCTTTAAATAATAAACCCATGCTGAACTTTTTTCAGTAAATCATCAAAAAAATCAATCAATCATCAGTCAAAAAATGAACAGTTTAATCAAAAAATCAAAATCAAATTATGAACATTGAAAACACAAAAGCCCAAATGCGAAAAGGTGTTTTAGAGTTCTGCATCTTATCTGTATTAAAAGAAAAAGAAGCCTACACCTCTGAAATATTAGACACTTTAAAAAACGCAAAATTACTTGTAGTAGAAGGAACAGTTTATCCGCTATTAACAAGATTAAAAAACGACGGTTTGCTTAACTATCGTTGGGAAGAATCAACATCTGGTCCGCCAAGAAAATACTATGAGTTGACCGAATTAGGAAAAACATTTTTAAACGAATTAAACGGAACTTGGACAGAACTTTCTGACGCCGTAAACATTATAACCAATCAAAAATAACAATTATGAACAAAACAGTAAATATTAATATAGGTGGTTTATTCTTTCACATTGATGAAGATGCATACCAAAAGTTATCAAGATATTTTGATGCTATAAAACGTTCTCTTTCTAATTCATCAGGTAAAGATGAAATCATGAAAGATATTGAAATGCGTGTGGCTGAACTTTTTACAGAAAGACAAAAAAGCGACAAACATGTTATTAATACTATTGATGTTGATCAAGTAGTTACCGTTATGGGACAACCAGAAGATTATCGAATTGACGATGAAGCTAATGAATCGAGTACGAATAATTTTGCTTCTAGTAAAACCAGAAAATTGTACCGCGATAAAGATAGAGGTTTGATTGCCGGTGTATGTACTGGTTTGGGACATTATTTTGGAATTGACGCAGTTTGGATAAAAATTACATTTTTAGTTTTGTTTTTTGGTTTTGGAACGGGCTTGTTAGCTTATTTTATTCTTTGGATTGCCATGCCAAAAGCCATCACAACCTCAGAAAAATTAGAAATGACAGGTGAACCGGTAACTATTTCTAGTATTGAGAAAAAAGTTAGAGAAGAGTTTGAAAACGTTTCTGATAAAATAAAAAATGCAGATTACGATAAACTAGGAAACCAATTTAAAGCAGGTGCCGAAACTGCAGGATCTAAAATCGGAAACGTATTTACATCAGTTTTTGGTGCATTTGCAAAGGTTTTAGGGGCTTTAATTGTAGTTTTTTCATCCATTGTTTTTTTAGTTGTAGCGGTAGTTTCAGTAGTGATGTTATTCTCTTCATCAATGCCCGATAATAAAGTAGTAGAATTTATTAAAACTCCTATCGGATTAGAAACGCCAATTTGGACACAAGGAATTTTATTCTTTCTTGCGGCAGGAATTCCTTTATTTTTTCTTATCATTCTGGGTTTAAAATTATTAGTAACAAACTTAAAATCAATTGGAAGTATTGCTAAATACAGTTTGTTAGCTATTTGGATTATAGCCATTGGAGTTTCAATTTCGTTAGGAATCAGCGAAGCTAATCAGTTGGCTTATTCAGGAAAAGCACTAGAAAAACAAAATATTACTGTGGCAGCAACAGATACGCTTAAAGTGAGTTTTGCCTACAATGATTTTTATTCAAAAAGAATTGAAGATAGAAGCGACTATAGAATTGTTCAAGATTCTCTTGGAAATGAGGTAATTCATTCTACAAATGTTACTATTCATTTAAAAAAGACGGATAAAGCTTTTCCATACGTTCAAATTGAGAAATTAGCACAAGGAAAATCATTTGCAGAAGCCAATCAAAGAGCTCAAAAAATTAAATACAGTTACAAAATAGTTGGTAACGAATTAATTTTAGACAACTATTTTATTACAGAAACAAAAAACAAATTTAGAGGGCAAATGGTTGAGGTTTATCTTTATTTACCTCAAGGAATTGTATATTATCCTAACGAAAATGTAAAGCAATATTTAAGCGGAAACAATGCCGATTTTGATTACTACTATGGACCAGAAGGTTATAAATATAAAGTAAATGGTTCAGAATTAGATTGTTTAAATTGTCCAAATGAAGATTCTCAAAATGATGAAATTCAATCACAAGAAATCAACGTAATCGATGAAAACGATTCAACAGAAACTATTTCTGTAAAAGTGAACGGTAAAGAAGTTATCCAAACTTTAAGAGGAAAAGAAGACAAAGGAAGTTTAACAATCAACAAAGACGGAATAATCATTAAAACCAAATAGTCATGATAAAATTTATAATTTTTTGTACAAAAATAGTGGTAGCAGCTATTGTAGCTATACTTTTTACTTCTTGCAATCTTGCAATTAATGGAACTAAAGGAAACGGTAATGTTACCAAGGAGAAAAGAATTATTTCTGATAAATTCAACAAAGTTGAAGTCAGTCACGGAATTGAACTAATTTTAGAACAAGGAGAATCGGTTATGGTTGAAGTTGAAACAGATCAAAATCTTCAAAAACAATTAGTTACTAAAGTTGAAAACGGAATATTAATTGTAAAATTTGAAGGAAATATCAACAATTCAAGTGCTGAGACAGTAAGAATTCGTATGCCTAAAATTGAGAGCATCTCTGCCGATAGTGGAGCAGAAGTCACAAGTAAAAACACTTTGTTAGGAAATTCAACCATTAAATTAGAAGCAGATAGTGGGTCAAATATTGATGTTGTTTTAGAATATGATGCTATCGAACTTCATGCCGATAGTGGCGCAGAAATTAATGCAGAAGGAAAAGCATTAAAACTTAAAACGCATGCCGATAGTGGTGCAACAATAAATGCTTCAAATTTATTAGCAAACGATGTAACTTCTCATGCAGATAGCGCTGCATCAATAACCGTTCATCCAATTGTTAGTTTAAATGCTGATGCCGATAGTGGTGGCTCAATTGAATATAATTTTAAACCCAAAACCATCATTAAAAAAGAAGATTCAGGCGGAAGCGTGTCTTCAAGTATTTAGAATTTATTTATAGTTTTAGTTGTAACGAAAATCCCAGCAAAAGTTGGGATTTTTTATTCAATCTGAACTCGTTTCAAATACTCAAGACTTGTTTCAAATACTCAAAATTTCTTATCGATTGTCACACTGAGCGCCGTTGAAGTGCTTCTATAATCTTTTCAACTTCTCAAAAACTTTTTTTATTCTCTTTTGTCATTCCGTAGGAATCTCTTTTAATAGTACCTTTAATTTAATCATGATTATTAGAATTAATCTGTAAATATTTGCGCAACTTTTGATCCAATGTATTCTTGCCAATTTGAAAAATTCGTAACAATTTAATTAAATTAAATAATTCAACAAAAGTTAAACCAATACCAATTAACGTTGATTTTAGAATCTTATAGCGTAATTTTGAATAAAAAAATAAAAATGAAAGTTTTAATTACAGGTGCCACAGGATTAATTGGGAAAGAATTGGTAGCAGTGCTTCTAAAAAACAATCATACCGTTCATTATCTTACAACATCATCACAAAAAATTCAAAACAAAACCAATTATTACGGCTTTTATTGGAATCCACAAGAAGGGAAAATCGATGACAATTGCCTCGATGGTGTTGATACTATTGTTCACCTTGCTGGCGCATCTATTTCGCAACGATGGACCAATTCTTATAAACAAGAATTAATTGAAAGCCGCGTTTTGTCTGCCAATTTACTTTTCAATTTAATTAAAAAAGCACCCAACCAAGTAAAACATTTTATTTCTGCATCAGGAACAGCCATTTATCCAGATAGTTACACTAAAATTTACGACGAAACATCCACCGATTTTGACACTACTTTTTTAGGAAATGTAGTTATAAAATGGGAGGAAAGTGCCGATCAATTTAAATTACTAAATTTAAAAGTTACAAAACTTCGAACCGGAATCGTTTTTTCCGAAAAAGGAGGCGCACTATTAGAAATGATAAAACCAATCAAAAGGTATGTTGGCTCCGGCTTTGGTTCAGGAAAACAAGTGCAATCATGGATTCATTTAACCGATGTTGCTAATTTGTATTACTATGTTATTCAAAATCAAACAGAAGGTATTATCAACGCCGTTTCACCCAACCCAATTAGCAATCAAGAACTAACAAAATCTATTGCAAAACAACTAAAAAGAACTTTGTTTTTGCCAAATATTCCGCAATTCATAATGAAATTAATCCTTGGAGAAATGCACATTCTACTTTTCAATAACAAGAATATTATTCCCAAAAAAGCCCAAGAATTAGGATTCAAATTTCAATTTCCTACTTTAAAACTTGCCCTCCAAAACATTATAAAATAAAAAAAAGTTCTAGATTTTACTAGAACTTTTTTCAACATGAATTAATGCTATCTTTTGCTTTTCAGCGAATCAGAAACCTTTTATAAATCAAATATAACGATTTCGCCAAGCAAAACTCTTAAAGTTTTATTAAAGTTTTACACTGAATTTATTTCAGAGTCTCAAGAATTTATTTCAGTGTCTTTTTCGAGATTAAAATTAAATCAAAGTTACTAGTAGTAAAATTTATTACAATTAAATTCGTGCAAATTTGTGTAATTCGTGTAAAATTTTTAGAAGCATCACTCTTCGCATTTTTTAATCCATTTTCGCGCTGTCCGAGTTACACGGTAACTTCTCCCATCACGGCTAAACTCCATCTTTAGGTTTCTAAATTCAGTTTTTTACAAGACATTATTCTTAAATATCAAATAAAATCTTTGTGTTCTTCTCGATTTCTTTGTGACTTTGTGGTAAAAAATACGTGACAATTTGACATTTTTAAAGAAATGGCAGTACTTTTGCAACCAAAATATCTGGAACAAAAAACCAACAATGAACATCAAAAATATATTTCCAAATAAAAAAAATAAAAGCGCAATGAGTACTGAAAATACGGATAAAGAAATTCTTGAAAATGAAAATGAAATACCAACCCAATTAGAGGAAAACACTATTAATGAAGCAACTCCAGAAGTTGAAGCCGCAGAAGAATTAACCGTTGAGCAAAAATTAGAAGAAGAATTAGCCAAAGAAAAAGATAAATTTTTACGCCTTTTTGCCGAATTCGAAAACTATAAAAAACGAACATCAAAAGAACGCATCGATTTATTTAGAACTGCCAATCAAGAAGTTTTGCAAGCTATGTTGCCAGTTCTTGACGATTTTGACAGAGCTATGATTCAAATTGCCAAATCAGAAGATGAAGTGCTTTTAAAAGGAGTACAATTAATTCACGAAAAATTAAAATCAACATTAGTTTCTAAAGGATTAGAAGAAGTTGAAATAAAAAAAGGCGATTCCTTTGATGCCGATTTTGCGGAGGCAATTACCCAAATTCCAGCACCATCAGATGATTTAAAAGGAAAAATTGTAGATGTAATTGAAAAAGGTTACAAATTAGGAGACAAAATTATCCGTTTTCCAAAGGTTATTTTAGGACAATAATATATTTTTATGTATGGGGTTTTGACTTGGTCTTAATTCATAATACTTAAATCTTAATACAACAACATGAAAAAAGATTTTTACGAAATATTAGGCATCACAAAAAGTGCCTCACCAGAAGAAATTAAAAAAGCATATCGAAAAAAAGCCATAGAATTTCACCCAGACAAAAATCCAGGAAATGCTACAGCTGAGGAAAATTTTAAGCTATGTGCAGAAGCCTACGAAGTGTTAAGCGATCCTAATAAAAAAGCTAAATACGACCAATATGGGCATCAAGCATTTGATGGTGCAGGAGGTTTTGGAGGTGGAGGTCACATGAATATGGATGATATTTTCAGCCAATTTGGTGATATTTTTGGAAGTGCTTTTGGAGGTGGTGGATTTGGCGGAAATTCAGGTGGACAACGTCGCGTAAAAGGAAGTAATCTACGAATCAAAGTTAAATTAACTTTAGAAGAAGTTGCCAATGGTGTTGAGAAAAAAGTAAAAGTTAAAAGAAAAATACAAGCGCCAGGAGTTCGTTATAAAACTTGTTCGTCATGTAATGGTCAAGGTCAGGTTTTGAGAGTAACCAATACTATTTTGGGTAGAATGCAAACCGCTACTACTTGCCCAACGTGTGGTGGTGCAGGGCAAACTATAGAAAGCAAACCTAACAATGCCGATGCGTACGGAATGATTCTAGAAGACGAAACTGTTTCTATCAAAATTCCTGCAGGAGTTGTTGATGGTATGCAGCTTAAAGTTTCAGGTAAAGGAAACGACGCACCAGGAAACGGAATTGCAGGTGACTTGATTGTTGCCATAGAAGAATTAGAACACGAATTTTTAAAACGTGAAGGCGAAAATCTTCATTATGATTTATATATAAGTTACCCAGAAGCTGCTCTAGGAGTTTCAAAAGAAATTGAAGCCGTAAACGGAAAAGTTCGTATCAAACTTGAAGAAGGAATCCAATCGGGTAAAATTTTACGATTAAAAGGTAAGGGAATTCCGAGTTTAAATAGCTACGGAAGTGGTGATTTATTAGTTCATGTAAACGTTTGGACACCAAAGACTTTAAATAAAGAACAACGACAATTCTTTGAAAAATCGCTTAATGATGATAACTTTATTCCTCATCCAGAAAAGAGCGATAAATCTTTTTTTGAAAAAGTTAAAGATATGTTTTCATAATTACAAAATTATTTCTACATTTGACTAATTACTTGGAAACAGGTAATTTCTTTTTCATAGCAATTTTTCCCATCCTTGTGTCAAAATAAGGGTGGGTTTTTTTTGTAACAAACACTTTCATATAGCTACTTATTCTGTACTTTTACCAATTAAATAAAAATATCAATTGCAATAACAATAGCAATTTCAAAAATCAATTTAAATTTATAGTTTAATTGGAATTTGGAATTTAAAAATTTGGAATTTAAATGAGTAATATCCTTGAAGTAAAAAATGTGGTTAAACAATATGGTGATTACACAGCACTTAATTCTGTTTCTCTTTCAGTTCCAAAAGGAAGCATCTACGGACTGCTTGGTCCGAATGGTGCCGGGAAAACATCCTTAATTAGAATCATCAACCAAATTACAATGCCCGATAGCGGCGAAGTAATTCTTGATGGAGAACTTTTAAAACCAGAGCATGTAGCTTTCATAGGTTATATGCCTGAAGAACGTGGTTTGTACAAAACTATGAAAGTAGGCGAACAATGCTTGTATTTAGCTCAACTAAAAGGCTTATCTAAGCATGAAGCCAAAACGCAACTCGATTATTGGTTTAATAGACTAGAAATTCAAGGTTGGTGGAACAAAAAAATGCAAGAACTTTCCAAAGGAATGGCTCAGAAAGTGCAATTTGTAGTAACGGTTTTGCACAAACCCAAATTATTAATTCTAGACGAACCTTTCTCAGGATTTGATCCCGTAAATGCCAATTTGATTAAAGATGAAATTATCGAATTGAACAAACAAGGAACTTCTGTAATTTTTTCGACACACCGAATGGAAAGCGTTGAAGAAATGTGCGATTACATTGCATTAATCCACAAATCGAATAAATTGATTGAAGGAAAACTAACCGATGTCAAAAAGCAATTCAGAACCAACAGCTACGAAGTTGGTATTTTAAGCAACAATATCGAAGGTTTGATGTATGATTTATCACAAAAATTCACACTTTCACAAACCGATTTCAAATCACTAAACGACGAATTAAAACTAGAAATCAACCTTGGAACTGCATCGCCAAACGAATTATTAAATACCTTACTTCAACGAGGTCAAGTAACTCACTTTGTTGAGAAAATTCCAAGTGTAAACGATATTTTCATTAAAACTGTAACTGAATAAAAAATCAATTTTCAAATCCCAATAAAAATTCAAAATAAACTTTGGAATTTGGAATTTTAAATATTTGAATTTAATAAATATATGAGCAAACTACTACTAATCATAAAAAGAGAATTCATTGCCAAAGTTCGCAATAAATCGTTCATTGTAATGACGTTTTTGAGTCCGTTGTTATTTGTTGGAATTGGTGTTTTTGTTGGCTATTTAAGCCAAATGAAAGCCGATTTAAAAACCATCGCCATACACGACGAAACCGGAAGATTTGTTAGTGATTTTAAAAGCGATGAAGAATACAAATACTTGAATTTATCCAACGTTGATTTAAAAATTTTAAAAGATAGCATCATCAGCGAAAGCTATGAAGGACTTTTAATTATTCCAAAATCTAATGACAATACTTCACTTCAAAAGAACATTCAATATGTTTCTAATGATAGCCCAGGTGTTATGTTTATTGAAGATTTAGAAGATATTATTGCTAAAAAAATAACAGCAGAAAATTTTCAAAAAGAAGGCTTAGATACATTAAAAATCAACCAGTTTAAAGCTGATGTTTCCATAAAATTGAACAAAGCATCAGGCGAAGAAGCATTGAAAGGATTAAACGAAATCAAAAT
>JAIFLT010000048.1:0-1114 GCA_020048955.1 Flavobacterium sp. | reverse complement strand
TAAAAATCAACCAGTTTAAAGCTGATGTTTCCATAAAATTGAACAAAGCATCAGGCGAAGAAGCATTGAAAGGATTAAACGAAATCAAAATCGGAATCGGTGGTGCTTTCGGATATTTAATCATGATGTTCATCGTTATTTACGGTAACATGGTTATGCGAAGCGTTATTGAAGAAAAAACTTCTCGTATTATTGAAGTTATCATTTCATCAGTAAAACCTTTCCAATTAATGATGGGAAAAATCATTGGAACCTCATTAGCAGGAATCTTGCAATTCATGATTTGGGCATTACTTGGTATGACAGCAATGTTCATCATGTCGTCTATATTTGGAGTTCAAATGGGAGCAACATCATCAGCACAAACACAAGAAGCAATGCAAATGGCTCAAAAAGAAATGGGTAGCGATATTCAAATGTATATCAAAGAGTTATGGAATTTGCCAATAGCAACAATTCTACTATCTTTCATTATTTATTTCATCGGTGGCTACTTTCTTTATAGTTCATTTTACGCCTCCATTGGAGCTGCTGTTGACAATGAAACCGATTCGCAACAATTCTTGCTGCCAATAATAATGCCTTTAATTCTTGGAGTTTACATCGGATTTTTCACCGTAATAAATGATCCTCACGGAACAGTGGCAACCGTTTTTTCCATGATTCCGCTCACATCACCAATCGTAATGATGATGCGAATTCCCTTTGGTGTGCCTTGGTGGCAAATTGCAATCTCAATGACCTTACTTTTTGGTACATTTCTTGGTGTAGTTTGGTTTGCAAGTAAAATTTACCGCGTAGGAATTTTAATGTATGGTAAAAAACCAACTTGGAAAGAACTTTATAAATGGCTTAAATATTAATTAAAATGAAAACTTTTTTCCGATTATTAACTGTAGCAATTGTATCTATTTTGCTTCATTCATGTGTTGGATATAATCCTCACGAAATTTTCACACCTTTAAAAACTGATTACAAAGATAATTGTCCATCACCACCAACCGAAGTACAATTACTTTTTGAAGGCGAACCAGTCAATTTTCAATATGAAAGAGTCGGTTTAATAGAAGTACAAGCAGAATACACAGGAAGAGAAGAAGATCAATTAAAAACA
>JAIFLT010000112.1 GCA_020048955.1 Flavobacterium sp. | reverse complement strand
TCCTATGAAATAAGTAACCATGAATTCGTTATTGAGTGCTAGTACACTTTTTTCTAACATTTCTACTTTCACCACGGAAACCGACGGCACATTTGGAAAAGCATGACGCAAAAGCGACGTTTTTTTCATTTCGCCATCAATAGTTCCAAAAGCTTTGGAAACAACCATTACGCTGTCTAAATCAAAGTCAGAATCGTTTATTAAATAGATGTACCAAACTTTTTCCATAAAGTCATCGCTCCATTCTTGAACGGCAGCCAGGAAAACGTTTTCAACTTCGGGGATTTTTATGTCTGATTTCATGTGATTGTTGATTTAAGATTAACGTCCCGATAACTATCGGGATTGATTTAAGAATTTAAAAATCTGCAATCAAAAATCGTTAATCATCATTCTTAAATCTAAATACTCGATTTAAACTGCTCCAAGAACCGCACATCATTTTCGAAGAACATTCTGATGTCGCCAATTTGGTGCAATAACATTGCAATACGTTCGATTCCCATTCCGAAGGCGAAACCTGAGAATTCATCGGGATTGATACCACAATTTTTAAGAACATTTGGATCTACCATTCCGCAACCTCCAATTTCTAACCAACCTGTTCCTTTGGTAATTCTATAATCGGTTTCGGTTTTTAAACCCCAATAAATATCAATTTCGGCACTGGGTTCTGTAAAAGGAAAATAACTTGGGCGCAAACGGATTTTGGACTTGCCAAACATTTCTTTGGTAAAATATAAAAGCGTTTGCTTTAAATCGGCAAACGATACATCTTTATCAATATACAAACCTTCTACTTGGTGAAAAATACAATGCGAACGAGAAGAAACCGCTTCATTACGGAAAACTCTTCCTGGCGAAATGGTGCGAATTGGTGGTTTGTTGTTTTCCATATAACGCACTTGCACTGATGACGTGTGCGTGCGCAACAAAACATCAGGATTGGTTTGAATGAAAAACGTGTCTTGCATGTCTCTTGCAGGATGATATTCTGGCAAGTTTAAAGCTGTAAAATTATGCCAATCGTCTTCAATTTCTGGTCCTTCAGAAACGTTAAATCCGATGGTTGAAAAAATATCAATAATTTGATTTTTTACTATGGATATAGGATGACGAGAACCAATTTGAATGGGCTTACCTGGGCGAGATAAATCGCCATAAAAACCTTTAACTTCTTCTTTGCTTTCTAGCTCTTCTTGAATGGTTTTTACTTTTTCTTCAGCAACAGCTTTAAGGGTGTTAATTACTTGTCCGAAGTCTTTCTTTTGGTCGTTTGGAATGTTTTTAAACTCATTAAAAAGTTCTTTCAACAATCCTTTACTTCCTAAATATTTGATACGAAATTGCTCTAAAGCTTCTTTGTTTTTTTCATTGAATGCTTTAGCGTCTTCAATATGTTGTTTAATCTTGTCTATCATCGTTCGTTCTTTGAAGGTGCAAATTTAAGGAAAAGTTAGAAGTTGGAAGTTGGAAGTTGGAAGTTTTTTG
Source organism: Flavobacterium sp. (assembly GCA_020048955.1). Lineage (GTDB taxonomy): Bacteria > Bacteroidota > Bacteroidia > Flavobacteriales > Flavobacteriaceae > Flavobacterium. The sequence goes on along the minus strand of JAIFLT010000112.1, from coordinate 10,756 downwards.
TATGAAATCTTAAATCAAAAATCGTTATTCGAAAATCTTCAATCAATAAGTTCTTTCTCAACGAAGTAATTCACAATAGCGTCTTTCATTAAAATGGTTTGTTCGCCAGCTTTTAATGGTGGCAATTCTTCTTTTACTTTGTAATGTGGCCATCCGTCTTTATCTACAAAATCAAATTCGTAGTAACCATAAGGTTCCAATAATCTACAAATGGCAATGTGCATTAGGTTTACTTTTTCGTCTTTGGCAAAAACACGTTTGAATTTTCCAAGTTCTTGAACACCAATTAGGTATATAATTGCATCTAAGTCAAGTTGTTCTCCTTCGGCAAATTGATTAGAAAGGATATCAACGACTTTTTCCCAGCGTTCTTTTAGTTGTATATCTCGAGACATGTGATTTTTGATTGAATAGTAACGATTTTTGATTTCAGATTTTGAAAAATTCACCGTTACATTTTTTGCAAATATAGTTTAACATTACCTATTTTTTGGAATTTGGAATTTGTCTTTTAGAAATTCGGTTATATTTGTGCTTCAAATATAAATTTATGGGATTTATCGATATTGTTTTTACTATGTTATTAGGTTTTGCGGCTTTTAAAGGTTTGCGAAATGGCTTGTTTGTGGAAATGGCATCGTTAATTTCGTTTTTTGTTGGAATTTATATAGCTGTTAAATTCTCTTACGTTGTTGGAAGTTTTATTGGCAATAGCAAAACCGCAAAAGTTACCGCATTTATAATTACTTTACTTATCGTAGTAATTGCCATTCACTTATTAGCAAAAGTATTTTCTAAAATGGCTGATTTTGTATTTTTAGGTTGGCTGAATAAATTGGGTGGTGCCTTTTTTGCCGTCTTGAAAACCACATTATTGCTAGGCATTGTGTTGAGTTTGTTTCAAAAAGTGAATATTAACAATGCTTTAGTAAGCAAAGAAACTCAAGAAAATTCTATCTTTTTCAATCCTATATTAAAAACTTCTGAATTTATGTTGCCGGTTTTAACGGATTGGTTTAAGAGTTTGAAGAAGAAAGTTTAGTAGTCAGTTTTCAATTTTGTCTATACGGATAAAGCAAGAAGGCTAAACCAACCAAAATAGCGCAAAGTAAAAATAAAAAAATACTTTTACTTCCTGAAGTGAATTTCCATTTATTTAGATAGAAATATATAATGGAAAATACTATTGAAATCCCAATTAAAATTGGAACTGTTAAAACAAATATTAAACTGACTCCACCACCTTCAACAGGAAAGAATAGCATCATGATTGGAGTTAAAAAACCTAAAAATAAAATTAAAAAAAATCCTTTATTATTATTCTCCATTTGATAATAATATATTTTAATTCTTAGGTTCAAATCAAAAATGAGATTCCTACGGAATGACAAACAGTGTAAATAAGCTATAAAAACTGAAAACTGCGACTGCATACTAAACTAAAGCTCTTTAATAGCTTCATCACTTATCCAACCTGTAGTTTCGTCTGTAAGTTGCACTTTTTTCCAATTGGCGATGCTTTCTAGAATATAGACTTTTGTTCCTTCGTGTAGTAAAATAGTTTCTGGGCTTGTTGCTTTTGGTTCGCCTTTTACTGATGCGGTTTCGGCAAAAACTATGGCTGGTTTTTCAGTTGCTAATCGGTTTTTTTCGAAAATTCCTGATGCAATTGAAATGATAATTACAAATAAAACCACAAACATTCCTGTAAAGTATATTCGTTTCTTGAAAGCTGTTGGAGAGAAATAATATCCTATGAAAAAAGCTAAAAACACGAATCCAAAAACAACCGCAATCCAAGCCCAAGTGTTGAATGTATAACTCGAAGTGAAATCGGCAATTAATTTATCGAAACCTACTTTTGGAATGATTTTGATATCGTCAACAGCCATTTTTCGAGCAAAATCTAGGTTGGTTTGAATTTCAGGATCGCTCGGATTTAGTTGTAAAGCCTTTTCATAATTATAAATGGCTGGTGCAACTTTGTGCAGTTTATAATAACAATTTCCGAGGTTAAAATACAACTCAGCCGATTGCTGACCTTTTGCTAAAATACTTTCATAACTTGCAATTGCTGCTTCATATTTTTCATTGTTGTACTGAACATTTCCATCTACAAAAGGATTAGAAACATCGGTTGCAAAAACAGATGCAGCAATAAATAGAAATAAATAAAATAATTTTTTCATGATATTACTATTTAATTTGTTTTTCTAAACTCGAAATTATTTCAACCGCTTTGTCATAATCTTGATGAATTATAGTGCTTGTTGATGGTGCATATCGAGCCAATTCACAACTTTCGGTCAAGGTTATAAATTCTTTTACGGTTTCTGAATTGGCATTTCGCGAAAGCAAAATTTCCGTAATTTTATCTTTGCTCATTTCTGATGTTTCAATATTTAATTTGGCTTTCAAGAAATTGTGCATTGCTTTTTCTAATGCAATATAAAAAGGCTCTTTATTATTGATTTGTTTTTTGGCCTCTGATAAATATTTTTTTGCCAAGGCATTGGCTCTTTTAGTTTTATTCCCAATAATATCAGCATCTTGAGTGTCTTTTCGCTTTTTAACAATAACTAGAACTGGAATTAGTAAAAAGGGCAAAAACAACAATCCATAAAACAATTTTGAACCCAAAAAATCGTCTGATTTTATATTTTCTAAATTGGTTTTTTGCTTGATAAAAACAAATGATTTTGAAGGAGTCGTTATTGAATTAGAAGCAGCAGTTGAATCCTTTGTGGAGTTTACAACTCCTGGTCCATCTAAAACATTCAAAATGATATTGGGTGAAGTAATTGTTTTATAACTTCCTGATGAAAGGTCAAAATAAGAAAACTCTATACCTTTTATTGGAAAATTCCCTTTAGATTGCGGAATAATGGTATAGCTATCGGAAATACTTCCCGTCATTCCAGATAATGGTGTAGAAACATTTTCAGAATGTGCTGGGTCATACATTTCAAGTTCTGAAGGCACCACTGGCTTGGGCAAATTAAATAACTTTAAGTTTCCAACTCCTGTTACTTTAATATCTAAATCAAGTGACTCTCCATTTTTTAAAGTTGTTTTTGAGGGAAGAACACTAAAATTAAATTTTCCAACAGCTCCTGTAAAACTTGCAGGTTTTCCTGCTTCTGGAAGAGGCTTTACGTTTATAACTTTACTTCCTGCAGAAACTCTTTTACTATCGTCTACAAGTTGAACTTGACCAAAAAAATTAGGTCTGCCTCTTGGAACTTGGCAATCAATATCTAAAGACAATGGCTCTATAACAAGTTTTCCTGCTTTTTGTGGATAAAGCACTGTCTTTCTTAAAACTACAAAGCGGTAACGTTCGCCTTTAAACATTCCTTCTTCTGCCACTAGTTGTTTTATATCTATATTTTGACTCCAAAAATCTTTATATTTTGGTTTGTTTAATTCTTGCCAGTTTGTAATACCAATATTGTAACTAAAATATAGTTTATAAACAACCGTTATGGGTTCATTTACATAAGGATTGACCTTAGAAATATCGGCAACTAAATATAAATTATTATCTGCTCTAATTGTGGCTGGGTCGTTGGAATCGTTGGGCTGGTTTACGGCATTAGTTACTGTGATTTTTATTGGTAACGTTTTGTATATCTGACTATTAATTTCAATTAAGGCTTGTTTAATAACTAGGTTTCCTTTTTTTAAAGGCAATAAGACATAAGTGTACGTTTTTTGAAATGAACTTCTTCCATTAATCCAAGACTCACTAATAGATTGGCTTGGTCCACCAACTACTCTAAAACCACAAGCTTCAAAATTTGGTGGAACAAAATTATCACCATCTTCATTCATTGAAAATTCAATTCGAACCCTTTCATTTAAGCCCAAAGTATTTTTGCTCACATTTGCTTCAAATTTTACTTGAGCTACTAGTGAATTAGCTAAAAATAAAACAATTAAAATTACTATTCTTCTCATCTTCTACAGGGTAATAATAAAAAACTACCAGTCTTTCTCAGGTTTTTTAGGATTTGCTAATGCTTTTTGAGCATTTACTTTTTCTTGCACTTTTTTCTCTTCGTTGTTCACTGCATCAAGCAAATTATCTATTCGCTGTTTTGACGCACCAGACGGCTTAGGTTGTTGAGGTTGATTTTCTTTATCCTTTTCTTTATTGTCGTTTCCGTCTTTTTTATCTTTGTTCTTGTCTTTATTTTTATCGTTTTCTTTGTCTTGCTCTTTTTTATCTTTCTCTTGATCTTTTTTATTCTCTTTAGGTCTTTCTGGTGGCGGATTGTCTTTTAGCATTTTTTTTGCCAAAGCATAATTATATCGTGTTTCTTCATCATTCGGATTATTTCTTAAAGCGTTTTTATAGGCTTCAACAGCACCTTGATATTCTTTTTCTTTCATCAAAACATTTCCCAGATTATGAAAAGCTTTGTGTTTATCGGGTTTTGTCTTAGCTTCTTGAATGGCTTTGGCAAACTGATATTTTGCTTCAGAATGTTGATTTTGCTTATAAATTGATGTGCCTAAATTGTAGGATGAAACTGCTTTTTTCTTGAATTTAGATTGCGAAATTCTATAATTTGCTTCCGCATCGGCATATTTTTTTTCTGCAAATTCTTCGTTCCCTTTTGATACAAATTTATCTTTCTCCTGTGCTTTTATTGCAAAAGAGAAGAGGATTAAACAATATGTAATTAATTTTTTCATAGTTTTTTTGACACGAATTACACAAATTTACACGAATTGTATTGTGTTAATTACACGAATTTTGAAAGCTTTGCTTTCCTTTTTTATTTTTCTTCATTAAACAAATTCATTTTTCTTACCCATTTGGTTCTTCTTTCCAACAAAAATGTGTCTAAAAACAATAAGAAAAATCCGAAACCTAAAAACCATTGAAATTGCGATTTTAAATCGGCCATTTGCGTGGCACCAAATTCCGTTTTTTCAGTATTGTCAATCGTTTTTTTAACATAATCAACAACTGTTTTGGTTGAATTTCCATCAACATAGCCGCCTTTTGAACTGTTGGCTATTTTAGAAAGTATTTCGGCATTTCTTTTGGTAATAACCACTTGATTGTCTTTATCGCGTTGAAAACTTTCTACAACGCCATTTCTTTTTAATGGAATAGGACCTCCTTTTTCTGTTCCAACGCCAATAGTTATAATTTTGATTCCATTCTTCTTAGCGTCTTCTGCGGCTGATGTTGCATTATCTGTATGGTCTTCGCCGTCAGATATTAGTACCAACAACTTATTGGTTTTGTCTTTTTTGTCAAAAAACTTACTATTAGCTAAATCAATAGCTTGGTCAATAGAAGTTCCTTGAGAAGAAATCATTCCGGGATTCATGCTTTGAAGAAACATTTTTGCCACTGCATAATCTGAAGTCATTGGCAATACCGGAAAAGCACTACCCGAATAGGCAATAATTCCAATTCTATCACTCCCTAATTGGTTGATTAATTGAGAAACTAATTGTTTACTTTTTTCTAATCTATTAGGCACTACATCTTCTGCAAGCATACTTTTAGAAACGTCAACCGCAAAAACAATATCGATTCCTTGACGTTTTACTTTTTCAACTTTTGTTCCCATTTTAGGATTCACCAAACCAATAATGATAAAAGATAGTCCCAATAAGAGTAAAATCATTTTTAGAATTGGCTTAAAAATAGATTTCTCTGGACTTAATTTCTGAATCAACTCTAGATCACCAAATTCTTTCTGCTTTTTTCTTTTCCAAAATTGAACATAAAGAAAAAGCATCACCAATATTGGGATGATGAATAATAAATATAAATAACCTTTTTCTTCTAATTCGTACATTTGATTGTCGATTTCTGATTAACGATTTTTGATTTTTAGAATTAAATAAAACTTTTAAAAATTGTGTTTTTTAAAGCGATTTCTATCAATAATAATATTCCTGCTATAATAACGAATAATCTGTATTTTTCATCATAATCATAATATTTTAATTCTTCAATTTCTGTTGTTTCTAGTTTATTGATTTCGTTATAAATCTCTTCTAGTTTTGAATTGCTAACCGCTCTAAAATATTTTCCTCCTGTATTTTTGGCAATAGTTTTCATCAATTCTTGATCAATTTCAACAGGCACCATTCTGTACAAAAAATCTTTTCCGTTTGGTGCATAAGCATAAGGAAAAAGTGCATTTCCGTTGGTTCCAATTCCTATAGTATAGACTTTTATTCCATATTCTTTAGCAATTTCAGATGCTGTTTCGGGTTCTATAAACCCCGAGTTATTTACACCATCTGTCATTAAAATAATAATTTTACTTTTGGCTTTACTATCTTTCAATCGGTTTACGGCAGTGGTCAATCCCATCCCGATAGCTGTTCCGTCTTGAAGAACATTATCAAAAGTCATTTTTTTAATAGCGTCTTCTACAATAGCTTTATCACTTGTAACTGGTGTTTTGGTGTAAGATTCGCCTGCATATACTACAATTCCAATTCGGTCATTTGGTCTGTTAGCCACAAAATTTGAAGCTACTACTTTCAAAGCCTCCATCCTATTGGGTTTTAAATCTTTTGCCAACATACTACTAGAGAGGTCAATTGCCATTACAATATCAATTCCTTTAGTTGTTTTGGTTTGATTACTTATGTCTACCGTTCTAGGTCGAGCCAAAGCAATAATTAAAAAAGATAATGACAAAATTCGTAATCCAGACAGATAGGGTTTTAACTTTGATAAAATGGTTTTTGATTCTTTAAATCCTTTAACAGAACTTATTTTTAAGGTAGCTGTTTGTTCCTTGTTTTTCCACCAAAGCCAAGCTATTGCTAAAGGAATTAGCAAAAACAACCAAAAAAATTCAGGATTTAAGAAACTAATTTTTTCCATTATTATTGTGCTTGTTTTAATTCGGCAGAATTAATGATTCTCTTACCTATTTTTTCTCCATAAACATCACCTTCACGATGCGCAACTATAATTTGCTGCAAACCACCATCTTGTTTAAACAACAAAATTTCATAATACATTTTCTCACTCTCCTCCTCTTCTTTATCAAAAACAGTCATGGTTCCATAAGCTTTTACACCTGTTACACCTTTGTCTGTATTGAATTCTTCTTGTTTAAAAAGCATGTTTTGAGCCCCTAGTTTTTCCCAGTTTTTGGTAATTCCTTCTAAAACAGTTTCAAAATTAACTTCTGTGGGTTGCTTGAATTTATTGGTTGAAATACCTATAAATATTTTTTGATTTAAAGTTCCAAATTCAAACATTTGCATTTCTTTTAGAACAGCATAAGCATTTTTTGGGAGCACTTTTGCAGCATCAATTCTTTTTAAAACCTTAGGTGTTTCTAAAATAACTCCTGGATTCCCATATTCACTCAATACCCATTCGCCTTCGACTAATTCTTTAGTTTCATTGCCAAGAATTATATCTTTTACAAAATCGAATCCTTTAATTGAACTAGTAATAAATAAAGTAAGTGCAATCACTCCCACTCCAACTATTACAGCTGTTTTTATTTGTTTTATTTTACGTTCTGCTGCTTTTTTTGCCAATGCTTTTTGCTTTTGCTCTTCATTCCAAACTTCTAATTCATCTTTGTCTTCTACAACTTCAGGAATGGCTTTATGAATAGTCACAATAGTGCTTGTAATGCGTTTTTTGTCTTCTTCTATTTCAAATTCTAACGGTTTTACTTTGGCAAATTTTACTAAATCGGCTTGCATTAACACCTTTTCTAGATTTTCTAAAGTATCTTTTGATAATTTTAATTTTTTGTTTTTGGAAACGTTTCTCAAACTCACAATTAACTCAGAAGTGGTGCTTTCCATAGCTGGAATATGAATTTCTTCCTCGATATACGTTCTAGCAATATCGGTTAATTCCGAATAATAATTTTTTATTTCTCCGCGTTGAATAAGTTCTTTTTTTTCCAATTGTTGCAACAACGATGTTGCTTTTTCAATGGGTGTTTTATAAACAATTTCTTCTATTTTTTCGGGTTTTTTGTAGTACTTTTTGAATAACCAAAAAGCTAAAAATCCTAAACCAATTAAAAGTAAAATTCCTAAAAGATAGTTCCACCAATCGCTTGAGGATTCAACTGGAATGATGTCTTTTATTTCAAACATTTTTTGTTTTAAGGTATCTACTTTTACATTGGCAACCTCAATTTTTAAACTATCAGAAAAAGTAGGTTTTCCGTTGATTACTATCGAAATTCTTGGAATAGTGTATTTTCCAGAATCAAATTGTGTCAACCCATATTTTTTTATTAATTCGTATTGATCATTCGATTTAATGGTATCTATTTTATAAGATTCTATAACTTCTAAAGCGCCAAAATTTTTAGCTTTCGGAAAAACCACTTTATCTGTTTTTTTGACAGACGCTTTTAATGTCAACTTGAATTCGGCTCCAATTTTTTTCTTGGTAGAATCAATAGAAGTCGTGACTTTTTGGGCAAAAAGTGTTGATGTAAATAATAATATGAATAGTAATTTAAGTTTCATTTTATTGTTGATTGAAGATTAACGATTTTTGATTTCAGAAGTGTTGTATTCAACAGTGACGAATTTATTCTTCTGGAATTGTATCATTATTCTTCTTTTTCAATTTTTATAATCCATTTGTTTGCAAAAACTCCTAAATATTTATAATTTATAACTAATGATGACTTGAAATCTTAAATCAAAAATCGTTAATCTTCAATCTCAAATCTTTACCTTGATTTAAAATAACCCAATAATTTTTTTACATAACTTTCGTCAACACGCGTATTGACTGTTCCTGAACCGCATTTTGAAAAAATATCTTTAAAATAACCAACTTTCTGTTGATAGTTTTTTTCGTAATTCCATCTAACATTTTTAGAACTTGTATCAACTACCATAATTTCGCCCGATTCGGCATCTTCCATTTCTACCATTCCAATGTTTGGCATTTTTTCTTCACGGATATCATATACTCGAATTCCAGTAATGTCGTGTTTTTTTCCTGCTATTTTTAATGTTTTTTCATAATCATCCTCCACCATAAAATCAGATATCAAAAAGACAATGGCTTTCTTTTTTTGAGTTGAAGATAGAAATTTTAATGCCTGTGATAAATCGGTTTTGCTACTTTTTGGTTGAAATTCGATTAACTCACGAATAATTCTTAAAACATGCGATTTTCCTTTTTTTGGTGGAATATACAATTCGATGGCATCAGAAAACAATATCAAACCAATTTTATCATTATTTTGCGTTGCCGAAAATGCCATAGTTGCAGCAATTTCGGTTACGATTTCGCTTTTCAATTGATTTTTAGTTCCAAAACTTTCTGAACCCGAAATATCAACCATTAACATCATGGTTAACTCGCGTTCTTCTTCAAAAACCTTAACATGAGCTTCGTTGTAACGCGCCGTTACATTCCAATCGATGGCACGCACATCGTCACCAAATTGATACGGTCGCACTTCAGAAAAAGTCATACCGCGTCCTTTAAACGACGTATGATATTCTCCCGAAAAGATATGATCGCTCAACCTTCGGGTTTTAATTTCTATTTTACGAACTTTTTTTAGTAAATCCTTGGTTTCCATTTTTTCTTTGTTTCAGGTTTCAAGTTTTCTTTGTTTCAGGTTACTTTAACTTGAAACTTTAAACTTGAAACAAAAAATTAAGGTACTTCAATTTCGTTTACTATTTTATTGATGATATCAACTGAAGTTACGTTTTCGGCTTCGGCTTCATAAGTAATTCCGATTCTGTGTCGCAATACATCATGCACCACAGCACGTACATCTTCTGGAATTACATAACCACGACGTTTGATAAAAGCATAACACTTGGCTGCGGTAGCCAAATTAATACTGCCACGAGGTGATGAACCGAAACTGATTAATGGCTTTAGAGATTCTAGTTTATATTTTTCTGGGAAACGCGTTGCAAAAATGATGTCAAGTATGTATTTCTCAATTTTCTCGTCCATGTAAACTTCACGAACGGCTTCTTGAGCGCGTAAAATTTGTTCTACCGAGACAACAGCGTTTACTTTTTCGTAAGAACCTTTCAGATTTTGACGAATAACCATTCGTTCTTCATCCATTTTAGGGTAATCGATAACTGTTTTTAGCATAAAACGATCAACTTGCGCTTCTGGTAACGGATAGGTTCCTTCTTGCTCAATAGGATTTTGAGTAGCAAGAACTAAAAATGGCTTGTCTAATTTGAAAGTGGTGTCACCAATAGTCACTTGTTTTTCTTGCATAGCTTCAAGCAAAGCCGATTGAACCTTTGCAGGCGCACGATTAATCTCATCTGCAAGTACGAAATTGGCGAAAATTGGTCCTTTTTTAATTGAAAACTCGTTGGCTTTAATGTTGTATATCATAGTTCCCACAACATCAGCTGGAAGTAAATCTGGTGTAAACTGAATACGGCTAAAACTTCCTTGAACGGCTTGAGACAAGGTGTTAATTGCCAACGTTTTTGCCAATCCTGGAACTCCTTCAAGAAGAATATGTCCTTGACCTAAAAGTCCAATCAACAATCGCTCTACCATGTGTTTTTGACCTACAATGACTTTGTTCATTTCCATAGTCAATAAGTCAATAAAAGCACTTTCTCTTTCTATCTTTTCATTGATGGCTCTAATATCTAAAGCGGCAACATTTTCTTCCATAAATTCTATTTTTTTCGAGGCACAATTAAGTTTAAAATTTTAACATTTCAAAATTGAATATTTTAACACGAATAGAATGTTAACAATGCGTTAAAACTT
>JAIFLT010000084.1:5131-18366 GCA_020048955.1 Flavobacterium sp. | reverse complement strand
ACTCAATTTAGAATTTGGGCAACCAAAACTTTACGCGAATTTATTACTAAAGGTTTTGTATTGAATGATGAAATGCTGAAAAACGGAACTTCTTTTGGCAAAGATTATTTTGAAGAACTATTAGAACGAATAAGAGAAATCCGTTCTTCTGAAAGACGTTTTTATCAGAAAGTAACCGATATTTTTTCGCTTTCTGCTGATTATGACAAAGATTCAATTGATACAAAAAACTTTTTTGCCAATGTTCAAAACAAATTACACTGGGCAATTACAGGAAAAACTGCGGCAGAAATTATCTATTCAGAAGTTGATGCTACAAAAATCTATATGGGTTTGACATCATGGAAAGATGCGCCAAATGGTAAAATTCAAAAATCGGATGTTGCTATTGCAAAAAATTATTTGAACAAAACACATCTTGAAGAATTGAACCGAATTGTTTCTGCCTATTTAGATTTAGCAGAAAATTATGCCAAAAGGCAAATTATTATGAAAATGGAAGATTGGACCGTTTTTATGAATAACTTTTTACAACTTTCAAACTATCCTATTTTGACTGATAAAGGAAAAATATCACAATTGGAAGCCAAGATTAAAGCCGAATCAGAATTTGAAAAATTTAGAATTATACAAGATAAAAATTATGTTTCCGACTTTGATATGGAAGTAAAAAAAATTACGAAAGATGCCAAATAGACCCTACATATACTACGATTACACCAAATCACTTTGTCCAACTTGTTTAGAATTGGTCGATGCCAAAATTGTGTTTCAAGACGAAAAAGTTTGGATGCTAAAACATTGCAAAACTCATGGCGATTCCCGTTCCATGATTGCCGATGATGTGGAATATTACAAACAAATTAGAAACTACCGGAAGTGCCTTTAAAATTCAATACCAAAGTGCATTATGGTTGTCCGTATGATTGTGGTTTGTGTACCGATCATGAGCAACATTCGTGTTTATCGATAGTAGAAGTTACCGACAGATGCAATTTGGCTTGTCCAACGTGTTACGCGTCTTCAGCTCCAAATTATGGACGTCACCGAACGTTGGAAGAAATTGAAAAAATGTTTGACGTTATCGTTGCTAATGAAGGCGAACCTGATGTTGTTCAAATTTCGGGTGGCGAACCAACGGTACATCCGCAGTTTTTTGAAATTATGGATATGGCTAAAAGCAAACCTATCAAACATTTGATGCTCAATACCAATGGAATCCGAATTGCAAAGGATATTTCATTTGTAGAAAAATTGGCAAGTTACATGCCTGATTTTGAAATTTATCTGCAATTTGATAGTTTTAAACCTGAAGTTTTAGAAAAATTACGTGGCGAAGATTTAACCGAAATTCGTAAGAAAGCTATCGAAAATTTGAATCATTTTAATCTTTCTACAACCTTAGTAATTACCTTGCAAAAAGGCGAAAACGATGATGAAATTGGTAAAATTCTTGAATATGCAGTAAAACAAAAATGTGTACGTGGTGTAACGTTTCAACCGACACAAGTGGCTGGACGAAATGACAATTATGATGATGCGACAGGAAGAATCACGTTGACAGAAGTTCGAAGAAAAATCTACGAGCAATATCCAATTTTTACACCACAAGATTTGATTCCTGTGCCTTGTAATCCTGATGCTTTGTGTATGGCGTATGCCTTGAAAATGGATGGCGAAGTGATTCCGATGACGCATTTATTGAATCCAGAAGATTTATTGAATACAACCAAAAACACCATTGTTTATGAAAACGATGAGGAGTTAAAAAATCATCTAATAACCATGTTCAGCACCGGAATTTCGGTGGATTGTGCCGAAGACACTTTTGGAGAATTGATGTGTTGTTTGCCAAGAGTACAATCGGACCATTTGCAGTATGAAAATTTATTTAGAATCATCATCATGAACTTTATGGATGCGAGTGATTTTGATGTTCGAGCGGTAAAAAAATCGTGCGTTCATATTGTGGACAAACGTTATAAAATAGTGCCATTTGAAACCATGAATTTGTTTTACAGAGATAACAAAATTGAGGAAATTAGAGAAAAATTAAATCGATAATATGGAGCATATTTTCAAAATAGCCCTAGTCATTGTTTTTGTTTGTGTGATTACTTTTTTTGCAGGCGTAGTAAAATTATTTCAAAACAAAGATTCCAATGCTACGGCTATCAAAATGATTTTATTTTCGTTATTGATTATCATTATACTTCTAATTATAGGAGTTTCAGCATGTTTTTCTAATTTAAAAATTGGCGGATTACATTAATACTATGGGAATTATTTCAATGTTAGCAGGATTTTTGTTTTTTGTAAGCTTAATGGGTTTGTTAGTTGGATTTATTTTGGTTTTATCCAAAAAAGAACTAGACAAAAAAGTTGGAATTCAAATTTTACACTATTCTGTAATTGGATTAATTGTTGGTTTTGGCACCTGTGCTGTGCTTTTTAAATGGTAAAATAGTATGAAGGATATTTTAGTAACAATTGGTATAATTCTAGCAATAATAAGTGTTATAGCCTTTGTTGTTGGCTTCATAATGCTATTTTTTGAAAGTAGTAGAAAACTCGGTTTAAAAGTCTTGTTGTTTTCTGTAATAGGATTTATTATTGGTTTTGGAACTTGTTTTGCCACTTTTTCTATTGGTCCAATGCATTAATTATGATAGTTATCATGTACATTTGATTGAAATCTAAATACATTTGACAGATAAAAGAATGGCAATGAACAGAAAACTAAAATACTACCAACTGATTTGGCTCAAACACGATTTACCTGCAGGACTTTCTGTTTTTCTTGTGGCGTTGCCTCTGTGTTTAGGAATAGCTTTAGCATCTGGAGCACCTTTATATTCAGGACTTTTGTCAGGAATTATTGGTGGACTTTTGGTTTCGTTAATCAGTAATTCGCAACTTGGTGTTTCTGGTCCAGCAGCTGGATTAACTACTTTAGTTGCCGCTTCTATAGTTTCACTTGGTGATTTTCAAACATTTTTACTTGCTGTTATTGTTGCGGGTTTGTTTCAAATTGTGTTAGGAATTTTAAAACTCGGATTAATCTCTAATTATTTTCCCTCGGCGGTAATCAAAGGAATGCTCGCTGCCATTGGGATTATGTTAATTTCAAAACAAATTCCAATTGCACTCGGATACAACCAACCCGATTTTTGGACCAGTGGTTTTACAAAACTTTTTAATCCGAATAATATTTCTGGAAATCTTCAAAATTTTAATCAACATTTAACTCGTGCAACCATAATTATTTCTATAGTTTCTATTGCCATTTTGATTTTCTTTAATCAGTCTTTTGCAAAAAAATTCAAAGTAATTCCAGCACCACTTTTAGTAGTAATTGTCGGAATTGCAATTCATTTTATTCTTTCCAATTTTGAAGCTAATTTCCAATTAAAGCCAACGCAGCTAGTTACTATTCCAGACAACATTTTTGGAAATATGGCTTTTCCTGATTATTCAAAATTATTTAGAAATTTAGAAATTTGGAAAGCTGGAATTCTCATTGGTTTACTAGCCTCTTTAGAAACCTTACTTTGTGTGGAAGCCGTTGATAAATTAGACAAAAGAAACCGAATTACTCCAGTAAATCGCGAACTAATTGCTCAAGGAATCGGAAATTTAACTTGCGGATTACTTGGAGCCATCCCAATGACTGCTGTAGTAGTTCGCGGTTCTGCTAATGTTGATGCTGGCGGAAGGACTAAACTTTCGGCGTTTACGCATGGTTTATTTTTGCTTTTAGCAGTAATTTTTTTACCGTTTCTACTGAATAAAATTCCTTATGCGTCACTTTCGTCTATTCTATTAATTACAGGTTATAATTTAACCAAACCCAAATTATACAAAAACATTTGGAGCTTAGGTTGGAAACAATTTTTTCCATTCATCATCACCATTGTGTTCATCTTAATTACCGATTTGCTCATTGGAGTCACCATTGGTTTGTTGATTTCATTATATTTTATCATTCAAAATAATTTTCAAGCAGATTATAAAGTGCTTATATCTAAACAACATGAAACCGAAATTTTTACAATACTTTTAAACGATAATGTTTCCTTTTTAAATAAAGTTAAATTTAGAAAAATATTAGACAACATCCCAAAATACAGTATTTTAACTATTGATGGAAGAAATACAAATTTCATTGACTATGATATTTTAGAAGTTATTAGCGAATTTGAAAATAAGGCGCACGATAGACATATTCAATTGAATTTATTAGGAATTGAAAAGGTTTCTACAACAGCATTACATTAATTTTATGACATTATTTCTACTCTTAATAATAGGAATATTACTTTTAGTCAGCCCAATAACTTTGCTAATTGGACTTTATAAAATATTTTTTCAAAAAGAAGACAAAGCCTTTGGAATTCAATTATTAATTTATTCTACAATCATTCTAATAATTGGATTTGGAATCTGTGTTTCAATAAATAAAAGTGGGTTTTAACTTTAACTAATGATTAACAAAGTTTTTAGATACAACATTCTACATTTGTTTTTGAAAAATCTTTTTGATGAAAAGTTTGCCCTTGATGAAATCATTTTTAATTTCTGCCTTTCTTATAATGGTATTGAGTTCTTGTAAAAAAGAATTTTCAGCAGATAATTATGTTGCTTATTTTGGAGGTGAAGTTGCAAATCCGAACAATCCTTATGTGCTTTTTTGCAAAAATAATGTAGTAATTGATACCATACTATTAAATAATGACCATACTTTTTTTAAAAAATTTGATTCTTTAACGCCTGGTTTATATTCATTTAAACACGAACCAGAATATCAATATGTTTATTTTGACAAAAACGATAGCATCAAAGTTCATATTGATTCTAAAGATTTTGACGAATCTATTATTTTTTGTGGAAGAGGAGATAGAAAAAATAATTTCTTAATGGAAATGTATTTAAGAAATGAGAAAGACAAGAACAATATGTTTGAAACCTTTGATTATCCTTTTGAAAAATTTGAAACTTATATCAACAAAATAAATGTAGATAATGAAAAATTCTACAAATCAAGAAAAGAAGAGATAAAATGGAGTGACGAATTTGACGTTTATGCTAGTGGCATTGTTAAATTTCCTCATTACACCAAAAAAGAAATCTATCCTATCATTCATAAAATGAGAACCGGTGAAGAGGTTGTTTCTAAACTGCCTAAAGATTATTATGCTTTTAGAAATATAATAGATTACAGCAATGAGGCTTTAACAGAATTTTCTCCTTTTGTAATGTATCTAGACCACATGCTCAATAATGTTGGAGCAATAAACTACCATAATCATTTGTCTGACTTTGATTTGTCCTTAAAAACAAACATTAACAAATTGAATATTGCCGATACCTTAATAAAAAATGAAAAAGTAAAGAATATTGTTTTAAACAATATTGCATTTCGTTATTTAATGGAGGATCAAAATGTAGTCAATAATACCGAATTTCTAAAAACCTATTATAAATATTCTACAGACAAGAGTAAGAAAAATGAGATTCTTAAAATTGGTAATGCTATCCAATTATTAACCGAAGGCAAAAAATTACCAGAAGTTCAACTTATTGATATAAAAGGAAATACTATTTCTTCTAATGATTTAATCAAAAAAAATACAGTTTTTTATTTTTGGTCAGAAAAACTTAATTCTCATTTAATTGCGGCACACAAAAAAGTATTAGCGCTTAAAACTAAGTATCCAAATTATAACTTTATTGCCATAAATCTTGATGATAATACCGAGCAATGGAAAACCGACTTAAAAAAATATAACTTTGGAAATATAACAGAATTAAAATGTGTAAATTTTGAGGATATAAGAGCTAAATGGGCCATTACAAAAGTACACCGAACAATCATTGTAAACGCCGATAAAACAATTAAGAATGGGTTTACCAATATGTTTGAAGTAAATTTTGAAGATCAATTGAAGTAGCGATCTGTTACTAGTACAAATTTCTGAAAAGTAAAAATATTAAAAAGGCGATTTTCCATTTGAAGAATCGCCTTTATTTATGGTAAATGCTCACTGAATAAGGAACATTGTAAACTCTTTATTTATTTCCTTTTTCAAAATCAGCAATAAATTGAGCCAATCCAATATCGGTTAGAGGATGTTTTAGTAATCCTAAAATAGCCGAAAGTGGTCCCGTCATAACATCGGCACCAATTTTAGCACAATTTACAATATGCATAGTATGACGCACAGAAGCTGCAAGAATTTGAGTTTCATAACCATAGTTGTCATAGATTTCTCTAATTTCCTGAATCAAGTTCAATCCATCAGTAGAAACATCGTCTAATCTACCAATAAATGGCGATACAAACGTGGCACCAGCTTTAGCCGCTAACAACGCTTGACCAGCAGAGAATACTAAAGTTAAATTGGTTTTAATTCCTTTATCTGTAAAATACTTACAAGCTTTAACACCTTCTTTAGTCATTGGGAGTTTTACTACAATTTGAGGATGTAAATCGGCCAATTCTTCGCCTTCTTTTACCATTCCTTCATAGTCAACAGCATTCACTTCGGCACTTACTTCACCATCAACGATGTTACAAATGTCAACGTAATGTTTTAAAATGTTGTTTTTTCCTGTAATTCCTTCTTTAGCCATTAATGAAGGATTGGTTGTAACACCATCAAGAATTCCGAGTGATTGTGCTTCTTTAATGTCGTTTAAATTGGCTGTGTCAATAAAAAATTTCATACTATATAGTTAAGTTGTGTTTTATTTATTAATAATGCAAAATTACAATCTATAATTGCTTTTTTTATAATCTTCATTAAATTTATTTTGTTTTTTAATTTCATCTCTTATTTCTTCTAACAATTCTAACATATCATTTTGATTTTCAATACTTGATTGACGAAATGATTTCAATTTGCTTCTAACAAGAAACCACAATAAAACAAAAAATATTGGACCCATAAATGGCAAAATATACTCCTGAAATAATCCATAAACTGTATTCATATTATTTTCTTATAATTTATAATGATTCATCAACATTTTCTCATACACTTTGTCAGGCAAAATTCTTTTTAAAACTATAGAAAACTTTTGCATAAATGCTCCTACTTTGTAATGAATTTTCGGATTAGGATTCTGAATTATTTTATAAATTGCTTCTGCCATTTCATTTGGATTACTTCCAGAATCAACGTGTTCGTCCATGGTTTTCAATGTGTTTCCATACGGAATTTCATAAGCCGAACCTTTGATTAATGGTGCATGAAAACGTCCTGCGGCAATATTAGTAGCAAAATCACCAGGCGCAACATTGGTAATATGAATTCCAAACGATTTTACTTCCATTCGTAAGGCTTCTGTAATTAATTCTAAAGCACCTTTTGAAGCCGAATAAATTCCTCTGTAAGGCAATCCCATATATCCAGCAATAGAAGTAATATTGATAATTAAACCCGATTTTTGCAAACGCATTTGAGGTAAAACCGCTTTCATTACTTCAATGGGACCAAAAAGATTGGTTTCGAAGTTGTTTTTAATTTCGTCTGTCGGAATTTCTTCAATTGGTCCTGTTATTCCAACTCCTGCATTATTAATAACTACATCTATCCTACCCGACTTAAAAATTACTTCTTGAACTGCTTTTTGAATACTTTCAACATTTCTAACATCCAAAGCAATCAACGGAAAAACCGAACCTTGAATTCGCTCTGGGTTCCTACTCGTTCCGTAAACTACAAATCCTTTAGCATAAAGAAACTCACCTATAGATTTTCCAATTCCTGAAGAACCACCTGTAATTAGTACTACTTTACTCATTATTGCAATTATATTTTAGGTTTTAGAAATTTATTATCAATCAAATAAACTTCTAAATGAAGTTTATAAAGATAGAAATACTATTTATATTATTACAATTCCTAATCCTGATTTTTCAGAAATTTGAATTTTACCATTTACTATTTGACTTCCCTTGGCAATATCATTCGCAACTAAATTGGCTCCATCCAAATCGGCAAAATCACATAATGGTGCTAAAACCGAACCAGCAGAAATTCCAACAGATGATTCAGTCATACAACCAATCATGATTTGATAATTCAAACTTCTAGCTTTTTGAATCATTTCCAATGCAGGAGTTAATCCACCACATTTCAATAATTTGATATTGATGCTTTTATAGTGAGATTTTAATTTTTCTAAGGAATTTGATTCCTGACAATCTTCATCTGCCATCCAATTGCCATGTAAATTAGCCTTTAAAACATGATAATTTTCTTGTCCTTTCTTCATGGGTTGCTCCAAGTAAGAAAACTTTTCAGAAACGATTTCATTTTGCAACCAAATACAGTTTTCTTTATTAAAACTTCCATTGGAATCTAAGGCAATATTATAACTTAATTCTAGGAGAGATTTAATATTATTTTCATCAAAATGATTGCACTTAACTTTAAATTTATTCCAAGAAGATTTCTTTATTTTCTGTATTTGATTTTTAATAGCATCTACACTAATAGTTATTGAAGATTCAGGAAGTTGCTTTATTTCTATCGCATTTAATTCTAAAAACGATTTGTTTTCTAGTTTTCCAAATAAATCCCAATAGGCACAATCTAATGCCGAACGCAAGAAACTTGGTAAATCTAAAGTCAATAAAAAACCATAAAATTCAATAGGATAATGTAACTTTTGAAATTCAATTTGTTCTTTAATTACTTCTAATTTTTGAACAAAATCTTGTAAGTTTATTTGATAATAGTCAATTGCGGTACATTCGCCATAACCAGTTGCATTGTGACTTTTCAATGAAACGATTAATGCGTCTCTAAAAGTATAATTTCCGTAAGAAATAGAGAACGTTTCCTTTAATTCTAATCGAACTATTTGCCAAGATAAATTCATTAAAGGTGCGTTGAAGTTATTTTTTTTTTAACAAATATCTATAAAAAGAAGAATAAGAAACGAGTTCATATTAAAAAAAAACCTGAATCAAGTTCAGGATAAAAATGGCAAGCGACCTACATCGCACCGCTACAACCACATACCTTTGCTATGTTCCCATCCTGGAGGATTCTGCAGGAGCTGGTCGTGTAGGACTTGCCGATGCAAAGATACAATCTTTTTATATTTTTGCAAGAAATTAACATCTTAAATAATACATTTGTATCTATTATTAGAATTAAAATCAGATGAAAAATTATAAAGCATTAGCTGTCATTTTATTAGCCGGATTGTCATTCAGTTGCAAAACTACCGATGAAGATTTTTTTACCATAAATGAAAGCAAAATAAAAGCGCAATACACTACTGAAGACCTATTAAATCTTGAAGTAGATAATCCAAAAACTCAAAAAATTGATAGTGTTGTTTATACCATTAATGATAAAAAAGTGGGTTCTAGCAAAAGTAATTCTAGTTTTTCATTTCCTTTAAAAAATCAAAAATTAGGATATCAAAATATCAAAGCCACTATTCATTATGATGGGGCTACCGAAATGGATTCTACAAGAATTGAAGTGATTTCTAATTTAGAACCTAAAATTCTAAAATTTACACTTGTAAACACATATCCTCATGATATCAAAGCTTATACACAAGGATTAGAGTTTTACAATGGTGTTTTATATGAAGGAACCGGACAAAGAGGAGCCTCAACTTTAAGAAAAACGAATTATAAAACTGGAGCAATTGATTTAAAAATAGATTTAGAACCTCGTTTTTTTGGAGAAGGAATTACATTTTTAAACGATAAAATTTACCAACTTACTTGGGAAGAATCTATTGCTTTTGTTTATGATGCCAAAACCTTAAAAAAAGTAAAAGAACTTCCTTACACAAAAAAAATTGAAGGATGGGGATTAACGAATGATGGTAAATATTTATATCAATCAGATGGTTCAGAGAAAATTTATAAGCTAAATCCAGAAGATTTGAGCGTTGTAGATTATGTAAATGTGTATTCAAAAGACACTAAGGTAAAACAGTTAAACGAATTGGAATGGGTTAACGGAAAAATTTATAGCAATGTTTATTATAAAAATGCTATTGTAATTATAAATCCTACAAATGGTGTTGTAGAAGGAGTTATTAACTTGGCAGCATTAGAAAGAAAAACTACACCAATCGCTGATAGAAATGTCCTTAATGGAATAGCTTATAATCCTGCAACTAAAACCTTTTTTGTTACAGGAAAAAATTGGGATAAAATGTTTGAAATTAAAATAAATCAATAATATAATGAACAGGAAAATGCCAAAATCTTGTCAAGAAAATTGGCTAGACCTTTCACCAAATGAAAAGGTTAAATTTTGTAATTTATGCCAGAAAAATGTATTTGACCCCACTATAGATGTATCTAATTCTGATGAAATAATTTGTATGCGATATGCCACAAATCAAAACCATACTAGCAAAAAGTTTTCTCATAAGATAAAACAATTTATACTTTCAAGAATAAAGAAAAACCGAATTAAGTAAGTGAGTATTTAAAAAAAGTAAAAAAAGGAGTAGAAAGTCCTTTTTTTATTCCTCTTCCTCAGAAGCATTGGACTTAGAATAGTTTCTCCATTTTTCAATACAATCTGCCATATCTTTAGGTATTTCTGTATCAAATCGCATCATTTCACCAGTATTTGGATGAATGAAACCAAGTGTTTTGGCGTGAAGTGCCTGACGTGGTAATGTTTTAAAACAATTGTCTATAAACTGTTTGTATTTAGTAAAAGTAGTTCCCTTCAAAATAAGATTTCCACCATAACGTTCATCATTAAATAAGGTATGGCCAATGTGCTTCATGTGTACACGAATCTGATGAGTGCGGCCCGTTTCTAATTTGCACGAAACTAAAGTAACATAACCAAATCGTTCTAAAACTTTATAATGAGTAACCGCATGCTTTCCTATTTCCGGATCAGCAAAAACAGCCATTTGCATTCTATCTCTAACATGACGAGCTATATTTCCGGTTATTGTTCCTTCCTCCTCTTTCACATTTCCCCAAACTAAAGCAACATATTCCCTTTCTGAAGTTTTATCTTCAAATTGTTTTGCCAAATGTGTCATTGCAGCTTCTGTTTTGGCAACAACCAAAAGTCCGGAAGTATCTTTGTCAATGCGATGCACCAATCCTGGGCGTTCTGAACTGTTTAAAGGCAAATTTTCGAAATGAAAAGCCAAAGCATTAACCAAAGTCCCAGTATAATTGCCATGACCCGGATGTACTACAAAATTTGGCGGTTTATTAATCACTAATAAAGCATCGTCTTCATAAACTATATCTAATGGAATATCTTCAGGATCTACCCTATTTTCAAATGGTGGATGTGCTAATAAAATTCTAATTACATCAAATGGTTTTACTTTATAATTTGACTTTACTTGAACATCATTTACATAAATATCGCCATTGGAAGCCGCATTTTGAATCTTGTTTCTAGTGGCATTTGGAACCATCAACATCAAGTACTTGTCAATTCTAAGAAATGCTTGACCTTTAGGCACGTCAAACCTGTAATGCTCAAAAAGTTCTTCTTCTGGTTCTTGTAAGTCACTATTATTGTTCATTCGGAATGGTATCTATAGGAGTTTCTGCATTCGAAATGGTATCTAACACCGTTTCATCAAAACCCACTTTTCCATCACCAAGAACTAAATCTATTTTGGTAGCTTTATACACTTTCGTTCCTGGTTTAATTTTTTGACCATTAATCCACATTTCACGCACCATATCTTTACCGATGTAAGGCACATATCGAATAGTTCCTTCTTGCAATCCGATTGCTTTTAAAGTTGGAACTGCTTGTCTATAAGTCTTTTCTATTAAATCTGGAACAGCAACCATTTTGAAAGTTGATGCATTTAATTTAATATAAATGGTTCTTCCACCTTTTACCTTAGAGCCAGCAGTAGGTTCTTGTTGCACTACAGTAAGTTTAGGAAATTGAGGTTGATAATCAACCGTATCTATAATTTGGTACTCCAAATCTAATTCATCTAATTTTTCTTCAACTTGTAGTGGTTTTAATTTTGCCAAATTGGGAACTGTAATTTCCTCGCCATGATTGGTAATAAACGTAATCCAATGAAAAAACAAATAAGCCAAAACAGCTATTATTGCTAATGCTGCCAAACCTTGAGCAAAAAAAACTCGACTAGTAAGATAATTACGTAAACTCATAAATAAAATTTATTTATCGCAAAGATATAATTTTTAGTTTCAACAATTGTGCTAAATTTGTATTGTATTAAAAAAATAAAATCAAATGAACGTAGCCGTTGTTATGGGTGGATATTCGGATGAATCTGTAATATCTTTAAGAAGTGGTCAATTAATCTTAAACAATTTAGACAAATCAAAATATCAAGTATTTGAAGTTCATATCCTTTTAAACGATTGGTATTGTTTAATAGACGGAACAAAATATCCTATAAACAAAGCTGATTTTTCATTTACAAAAGACAACCAAACCATCAAATTTGATGTAATTTCAAATACCATTCACGGCACTCCAGGCGAAGATGGACACCTGCAAGCGTATTGGGAATTATTAGAAATTGCTTATACAGGTTGCGGATTTTACCAATCGAGTTTGACTTTTAATAAACGTGATACACTGTCAGTGTTATCAAAATTTAATATTCCAAAAGCCAATTCTATTTATGTATCAAAAGGTAATACTATTGATGGAAACGAAGTGGCTAAAGAATTAGGCTTGCCTTTCTTTGTAAAACCAAATCAATCGGGAAGTTCATTGGGTGTTTCTAAAGTAAATTCACTAGAAGATTTTGACAAAGCATTGACCTATGCATTTACAGAGGACAACGATATTTTGATTGAATCGTATCTAAAAGGGCGAGAAGTTTCGGTTGGCGTTATCAAATATAAAGGCGAAACCAAAGTAATGGGAATCACCGAAATTTTATCTGAAAATGATTTCTTCGATTATGAAGCCAAATATTTAGGCAAATCAGAAGAAGTTACACCAGCAAACTTATCAAAAGAAATTAAAAATCGTGTTGAAGAAACGGCTATAAAAGTCTATGAAGCACTTGGAATGTCGGGTTTTTCAAGAACCGATTTTATCATCATGAATGATGTTCCTCATTTTATTGAAATCAATACCAACCCAGGTTTATCGCCACAAAGTATTTTTCCGCAACAAGCAGCTTATTCAAATATGTCTATGAGTGATTTGCTAGATAACGAAATTAGTTTAGCTTTACAACGAAAACTAATTTGGAAAAAGTAA